>NZ_JBFRDX010000017.1:0-80798 GCF_052114005.1 Marmoricola sp. RAF53
CGGCGGGGCCGGCGGGGCCGGCGGGGTGCTGGTGCCGAAGTCGACGGTCGGCGGCGTCTGCTGGCCCTCGGGGGCCTCGTAGAAGTCGCGCTTGCCGACCCCGGCGATCCCGGAGAAGAACATCCACGGGATCGTGACGACCAGCTTGTTCAGCGTCGCGACGGCGTCGTTGTAGTACTGCCGCGCGAAGGAGATCTTGTCCTCGGTGTCGCGCAGCTGCTGCTGCAGGTCGAGGAACTGCACGTTCGCCTTGAGGTCGGGGTACGCCTCGGCGACGGCGTTCACCTTCACCAGCGCCTGCTGCACGGCGGCGTCGGCGGCGGCCTTGGCCGGGACGTCGTCGCCCTTCGCCGCGGCCGCGAGACCGGCGCGGGCCGCGGTGACCTCGTCGAAGACGGCACGCTCGTGCTGGGCGTAGCCCTTCACGGTCTCGACCAGGTTCGGGATCAGGTCCGCACGCCGGGTCAGCTGGACGTCGATCCCGCCGAGTGCCTCCTGGGCGCTCACGTCGGTCGTGCGCAGCTTGTTGAAGCCGACGACGCCGAAGACGACCAGGGCGATGATCAGGACGATCACGATCAGGGCGATGAGCATGTCTTACCCGCTTTCGATTCGATGCTGTCTCGACGTGCCGTACCGGTATTCAAGCGGACCGTGCCTCTCACCACGAGCCACCACCGCCGCCACCGCCGCCGCCACCGCCGCTGAACCCGCCTCCGCCGCCGCTGGACGACGAGCTCTGGGTGGCCTCGTAGGAGGAGATCGCGGAGGAGACCGCGGAGTCGAAGCTGCCGACCATCTGGTTGACGAAGCCGGCCGAGTGCACCCCGGTGTAGCCGCCGAAGTACACCGGCACCGGCGGCTCCTCACCGGTCTCGAGCCGGTACTTCTTGGCCCACTCGTCGGCGCAGTCGAAGGCCACCGCCCACGGCAAGTACTGGGTGTAGAGCTCCTTGCGGCTGGAGAAGTCGAAGCGGTCCTGGGCCGACGGGGTGGAGAGGATCCGGTGGAAGCCGCCGACGCGGGACCAGAGGTCGCGCCCGGCGGCGGTGCGCTTCGTGCCGGCGCCGGTCGCGCCGACGCTGAGCGCGGTGATCGCGAAGAGCCCGGGGATGATCGCCAGGATCGACATGTCGAACGGGTTCCACACGCCGAGGGCGATCGTCGCGCCCCAGGCGAGCAGCAGCACGAAGCAGCCCCCGCCGCCCAGGCCGCTGGACTCCATCAGACCGGCGGTGCGCGACCAGATCTTGGTGTTCGACTTGAACGCCGCCAGCGAGGTCTTCAGCTGCTGACCGGCGCTGACCGTCCCGGGTCCGGCCGTGAACGACTGCCCGGGCGCGGTCACGCCGAGACCGTAGACGGCGTTCTGGGTGACGTTGTCGAGCTCGGACCAGGAGTCCGCGCTGCCGGCCCCGGTGACGGTCCACTGCTTGCCGTCCTGGTGGAGCTGGACGGTGCCGTTCTCGGCGGCGTACATCATCGTCGCGACGAACGCCTTGTTGTCGATGTCCTCGGTCAGGAGGTACGCCGCCTGCGCCGGCCCGATCCCGTCCGGCGGGGCGTACATCAGCGGGAAGCCGGGCGGCTTCTCCCGGGTCGAGAGGCTGAGCACCGCGCCGACCGCGGCCAGCCCGAGGGCGAAGAGGGCGACGAAGCCGAGCAGCACCGGGCTGCGCCCGAGCACCGGGTCGAGCCGGTTGCTCCACGGCAGCGTGTCGGCCGCCGGGGTCGGGATGTCGAGACCGGCGCGGATCGTGACCGGGGTGTGCGGGGCGAGCGCGCCCGTGACGACGGTGACCTCGTCGGTGCCCTCGCCCTGCGCGTTGCAGGGGTCGAGGTCCTGGCCGAGCCCGATGCCGCAGCGCAGCGTCTCGGCGGGGGCCGGCAGGTGCACGACCAGGCGGGTCCTCGCGATCGGCATCTGCCAGCCCGGCGGGACCAGGTTCCAGTAGAACTGCGTGTCCGTGCGGCCGACGCCGTCGGTGAGCACGCCGTCGATCGTGTAGCTGATCCGGTAGACGTGGTCGCCGAAGACGGTGGTGCCGGCACTGCCGATCTTCACGTTCCGGTAGCGGCCGCGCTTCTCGGTGAGGACCTGGAACTCCTCGGGGCTGCCGTCCCGGGTGACGGTGATGTCCTTCGGGACCAGCCGGTTGTGGCTGTGGTTCGGGTCCCGGGTGTCGAAGAACCGGAAGATGCCGTGCCGGGAGGTCGGGAAGTTCACCGTGATGGTCTCGACGACCTTCATCTGCCCGTCGGCGCGGACGTCGAAGTCGGCCCGGTAGTCGGTGATCGAGGAGACCTCGGGGGCGTCGCCGCCGCTGGAGGGCCAGACGATTCCCCCGATGGCGATGACGGCCGCCAGCACGACGAGACCGATCCCCCACCCCAAGACCTTCTTCATGGTGGGGACACTAGCGACCCGGCGCGCTCCGTTGGGACGAGCACGCCTAGTCCGCTCGGGTCAGGACCGGGCGCCCGGCTCGCCCTCGCCGACGCCGGACAGCACGTAGAGCTCCAGCTCCCCGGCGAGCTGCTCGCTCACCCGGGCGTGGATCAGCGTGCCGTCGCCGGTGTGCTCGACGGACAGCACCTCGGCCTTGTCGTGCAGCCGGCTGACCAGGTCGCCGCGGCTGTACGGCAGCAGCACCCGGACGTCGATCGCCGGGCGCGGCAGGTCGGCCTCGACGGCGGCGAGGACATCGGCGATGCCCTCCCCGGTCTTCGCGGAGCAGACCACGGAGTGAGGTTCGCGCTGGCGCAGCCGGGCCAGGGTGAGCGGGTCGGCCAGGTCGGCCTTGTTGATCACCACGAGCTCGGGGACCTGGCCGGCGTCGATCTCGGCGAGCACCTCGCGGACCGCGGCGAGCTGGCCCTCGGGGTCGGGGTGCGAGCCGTCGACGACGTGCACGATCAGGTCGGCCTCGGCGACCTCCTCGAGCGTGCTCCGGAAGGCCTCGACGAGCTGGTGCGGCAGGTGCCGGACGAAGCCGACGGTGTCGCTCATCGTGTAGACCCGGCCGTCGGAGGTCTGGGTCCGCCGGGTCGTCGGGTCGAGGGTGGCGAAGAGCGCGTCCTCGACGAGCACGCCGGCGCCGGTGAGCCGGTTGAGCAGCGAGGACTTGCCGGCGTTGGTGTAGCCGGCGATCGCGACGCTCGGCACGGCGTTGCGCCGGCGCTCGCTGCGCATCGTCTTCCGGGTGGTCTTCAGCGCCCGGAGGTCGCGGCGGAGCTTCGCGATCTTGTCGTTGATCCGGCGGCGGTCGGTCTCGATCTTGGTCTCACCGGGGCCACGGCCACCGATGCCCTCACCGCCGGCGACCCGGCCACCGGCCTGGCGGGACAGGTTGCCGCCCCAGCCGCGGAGGCGCTGCTTCATGTAGCTCAGCTGGGCGAGCTCGACCTGCGCCTTGCCCTCCTTGGACTTCGCGTGCTGGGCGAAGATGTCCAGGATCAGGGCGGTCCGGTCGACGACCTTGACCTTGATCTTGTCCTCGAGGTTCCTCAGCTGGCTGGGCGCGAGCTCGCCGTCCATGATCACGGTGTCCGCACCGGTCGCCTGGACGATCTCGCGGACCCCCTCGACCTTGCCGCGGCCGATGTAGGTGGCCGGGTCGGGCTTGTCCCGGCGCTGGTAGACGTTCTCCAGGACCTGCGAGCCGGCGGTCTCGGCGAGCAGCGCGAGCTCGGCCATCGAGTTCTCGGCGTCCTCGACGGTGCCCTCGGTCCAGACGCCGACGAGCACGACGCGCTCGAGCCGGAGCTGGCGGTACTCGACCTCGGTGATGTCCTCGAGCTCGGTGGAGAGCCCGACCACGCGGCGCAGCGCGTACCGCTCGGCGAGGTCCATCGAGCCGACGCTGGGCTCGTCGAGGTCGTCCTCGGGATCGTCCTCGGACCAGGGGTCGGCGGTGGCGGCCGGGTCGAGGTCCTCGTCCCAGCCGGCGGTCTCCTCGAGCTCGTCGCCGAGGTCGAAAGGTTCAGGTGTGTTCGTCATACGGCGTCCAGACTATGCCCGCGGTGCAACGGGTTTGGGCCGGTGCATGCCGTCGCGGACCTCGGGTACCCCCGCAGCATGAGCCAGGAACCGCAGGAGCGACCGCCCACCGACGTCGACGTGGATGCCGAGCGGCTGGTCGTGGAGGACGAGCAGAGCGACCCGCAGACCCGCCCGTACGTCGCCGAGGACGACGAGCCGGTTCCGGGGCGGCCGGACCCCGATCGCTTCGTGGAGGAGAACGCCGCGACATCGCTGGACCAGCCCTCGGACGAGATCGGATGAGCGAGCAGGCGGGCGAGCCCCGCGACGTCCTCGACTCCGAACCGGGGTTCGGGGAGGACTCGGGCACCGCCGGCGACATGGGCGTGAGCAGCGAGCGCGTCGGGAAGGTGCGCGGTTCGGCGGAGCCGGCCACCAGCGGCAACGAGAGCCTCGCGAACGAGGAACCGGTCGACCCGCCGCCGGAGCAGTCCGCCTAGGCATTTCCGGGTCGAAGAACCCTGTTCCGGTTCCGCAATCTGTGGTTGTGTGGCGGTGAGGGAGGGGACCGGACGTACGAACGCCCGGCCGGCCCCTTACGCAGGGACCGCACCGGGCGTTCGTCACGCGTGCTCGCGCACCCGGAGACTCACTTGGGAGGCATCCGGATGCCGCCGTCGACGCGGATGGTCTCGGCGTTCATGTAGGAATTCGTGATGCACTCGACGACCATCGAGGCGAGCTCGTCCGGCACGCCGAGGCGCTTCGGGAAGAGCACGTTCTGACCGAGGTTGGCCTTGAACGCCTCCGACTCGGGGCCCTCACCGTAGATCGGGGTGTCGATCAGGCCCGGCGCCACGGTGTTCAGGCGGATGCCGGCGGCGGACAGGTCGCGGGCGACCGGCAGGGTCATGCCGACCACGCCGCCCTTGGACGCCGAGTACGACGCCTGGCCGATCTGGCCGTCGAACGCGGCCACCGAGGCCAGGTTGACGATCGCGCCGCGCTCGCCGCTCTCGTTCGGCTCGTTGAGGCTCATCGCGGTGGCCGCGAGGCGGACCGCGTCGAAGGTGCCGATCAGGTTGATCGCGATGACCTTCTTGAAGGCGTCGAGGTTGTGCGCCGAGTCCGGGTTGCCGTCGCGGCCGATGGTGCGCTGCGCCCAGCCGATGCCGGCCGAGTTCACGAGCGCGCGCAGCGGCGCCAGCTCCACCGCGGTGTCGACCGCGTTCTGGATCTGCTCGGTGTTGGTGACGTCGACGCTGACGAACACGCCGCCGATCTCCTGGGCGACGGCCTGACCGCGCTCGGCGTTCAGGTCGGCGACGACGACGACGGCACCCTTGGCGGCGAGCTGCCGTGCAGCCGCCTCACCGATGCCGGAAGCGCCGCCGGTGACGATTGCACTGGCTCCGTTGATGTCCATGCCGGGCATCCTAGGTCCGAACGCGGTGAGGAGGTCGACGAGGTCGCCCTGCGACCCTCCCGAGACCCGGGGACGCTCAGGAGGGGACCGTCACCTGGGCGGCCGAGGGCGGGAAGCACTGCCGGAACAGGTCCCGGGCGGCCGGGGTGCCGGTCACCTCGAGCCGCTCGTCGTCGAGGTCGCCGCGGGTCAGTGCGAAGAGCGCGGCCGCGGTGCCGGTGAAGGTGAGGTCGGGGGTCGCGGTGGTGTCGGCGCGGACGAGCCGGCCGTCGCGGACCTCGAGCCAGTGCTCCTCGCCGTCGAGCAGGAACCGGACCCGGAGGCTCTGGCCGGCGGCGCCGACGGCGTCGAAGAGGGCGCCGGCGCCGCCGTAGACCGCGGCGCGGGGCCGGATCCCGTCGACGTCGGGCTCGGGCAGGTACGGCATCCCGAACTGGGCGAGCGCGCGCAGCACCGGGCGGATCCGGGTGCCGTCGCGGGTGAGCCGGTAGACGGTCCGGGCGGCCGGCGCGGGCAGCTCGTGCTGCTCGACGAGTCCGGCGGCCTCGAGGTCGCGGAGCCGCTCGGTGAGCAGGTTCGAGGCGATCCCGGGCAGGGCCGAGCGCAGGTCGGTGAAGCGCTGCTCGCCGAACGAGAGCTCGCGCAGGACCAGCAGGGTCCAGCGGTCGCCGATCCGGTCGAGCGCGGTCGCGATCGTGCAGTACTGCTCGTAGCTCTTCCTGGACACGGGCTCAGTGTAGTTCTGGTTTTGTTTCTGAATCAAGTGGTTGATTTTTTAAACCACGAGGGTCTAGGGTCCTGCCATGACTTCCGACTCCCCCGTCGCCGAACGGCGCCCGGCCCGGCCCGCGGCCAACCCGTGGGCGGTCCTCGGCATCGCCAGCCTGGCCGCGTTCATGGTCTTCCTGGACACCCAGGTGCTCTTCGTCGCCTTCGAGGACCTCCGCGCCGACTTCCCCGACGTCAGCTTCGCGACGATGTCGTGGACCCTGTCGGCGTACACGATCGCGCTAGCGGCGGCCCTGGTCCCCGCCGGCCGGCTCGCCGACCGGTTCGGGCGCCGCCGTACCTTCCTGGTCGGCCTGGTCGCCTTCACGCTCGCCTCCGCCCTCTGCGCCGCCGCCACCTCGCCGGCCCTGCTGGTCGCCTTCCGGGTCCTCCAGGCGCTCGGCGCCGCCGCCCTGGTACCCGCCTCGCTGGCGATCGTGCTCTCGGTCTTCCCGAGCGAGAAGGTGCCCGCCGCCGTCGCGATCTGGGGCGCGATCGCCGCCCTCGCCGCCGCCGTCGGCCCGACCGCGGGCGGCCTGCTCGTCGACACCTGGGGCTGGCGCTCGGTCTTCCTCATCAACCTCCCCGTCGGGGCCGCCGCCTTCCTGCTCGCGCTGCGCCGCGTCCCGGAGTCGCGCGAAGCCACCCAGACCCGGTTCCCCGACCCGCTCGGCATCGGGCTCCTCGCCGCCGCGCTCAGCCTGCTCGCGCTCGGCATCGTGCAGGGCAACGACTGGGAGTGGGGCTCCGCGCGCACCCTGGGCGTCCTCGCCGGCGGCCTGGTCGTCCTCGCCGTCTTCGTGGTCCGCTCGCTGGGCCACCCGCACCCGGCGCTCGACCTCTCCCTCTTCGGAGGCCGATCCTTCCGGTGGGCGAACATCGCGACCGCGGCGTTCACCATCGGCTTCACCGCGATGTTCTTCGCGCAGGTCCTGTTCCTGACCCAGGTCTGGGGCTACGGGATCGTGAAGACCGGCCTGGTGATGGCACCCGGACCGCTGGTCGTGATGGTGCTCGCGCCGTCGCTCGGCCGGCTCGCCGGCCGGGTCGGGCAGCGGGCGCTGCTCGTCCCCGGCGGCCTCGTGTACGCCGCCAGCGGACTCTGGATGCTCGCCGTGATGACCACCGAGCCGAACTGGGTCGGCCACCTGCTCCCGGGTGCGCTGATCGGCGGGCTCGGTGTCTCGCTGGTGATCCCGCACCTGACCAGCGCGGCCGTCCAGGGCCTGCCCACCGACCAGTTCGGCGCCGGCTCCGCGGTGAACCAGGCGATCCGCCAGTTCGGCGCCACCTTCGGCGTCGCGCTGACCGTCGCGCTCCTCGGCACCGTCACCCCCGCCACCGCGCTCGACCACTTCCACCGCGTCTGGTGGATGTTGGTGATCTGCGGCGTGCTCACCTCGCTCGCCGCGCTCGCCCTCCCCCGCAAGGCACGGGCCGCCACCCCGGCAGCGGTCCCGACCCTCGACCCCACCCCGATCGGAGAAGCCGCATGACTCTCGACACCACGCCTCTCGACACCACGCCTCTCGACCTGGACGCCCTGGCCCGGTTGACCGGCCTGGAGCTGATGCAGGCGGTCGGCCGCGGCGACGTGCCGCCGCCCGGGATCGCGGTCACGCTCGGGATGATGCCGGTGGAGATCGACGAGGGCGTCTGCACCTTCGAGCTGTCGCCCGACGAGCGGATGACGAACCCGCTCGGCACCATCCACGGCGGCGTCGCCGCCACGATCCTGGACTCCTGCATGGGGTGCGCGGTGCACACCACGCTCGCGCCGGGCGTCGGCTACACGACCGCCCAGCTCAACGTGCACTACCTGCGCGCGATGAGCCCGGGGATGGGCACGGTCCGGGCCACCGGCACCGTTCTGCACCGCGGTCGCACCCAAGCGACGGCCGAGGGACGGCTGTGGTCGGCGGACGGCAAGCTGATCGCGCACGCCACGACGACCTGCCTGATCCTGGGGTCCTGAACCGGACCGTCCGTCACAAGTCGGTGACGCCCTCCGCGACGAGGACGGCCGGCCCGGTCAGCAGGATCCGGTCGTCCTCGGTCCAGACGATCTCCAGGGTGCCGCCCGGCACGTCCACCGTGTACGGCGTACCCCTCGGTGTCGTCCCCTCCTGGGCGCCGTCCGCGATCGCGGTCGCGACCATCGCGGCGCAGGCGCCGGTGCCGCAGGAGCGGGTCTCCCCGGAGCCGCGCTCGTGCACCCGCATCGCGATGTGCCGGTCACCGCGGCGGACGACGAACTCGATGTTCACCCCGTCGGGGTAGACCGCCTTGTCGTACTCCGGCTCCTCGCGCAGCGGGCCCGCGTCGGCGAGGTCGTCGACGAAGGCCACCGCGTGCGGGTTGCCCATCGAGATCCGGGCGGCCGGCCAGGAGCGCTCGCCGACGGCGACCTTGGTCTCGGTGAGGACCTCGGGTGCGCCCATGTCGACGGTGATCCGGTCACCTTCGAAGGTCAGCTCCTTGATCCCGGCGCGGGTGGCGATCCGCAGCGGATCGCGCGGGTCGACGTCGGCGTGGGTGGCCAGGTAGAGGCCGAGCACGCGGACGCCGTTGCCGCACATCTCCGAGAGCGACCCGTCGCTGTTGCGGTAGTCCATGAACCAGCGCGCGTCCCCGCGGGCGGCGACCGCGGCCGGATCCTCGCTGGCGTCGGTGCGGACCACCCGGATCACGCCGTCGGCGCCGATGCCGGCCCGCCGGTCGCACAACCGGGCGACCTGCTCGGCGGTGAGGTCGAGCCGGCCGTTGGCATCGGGAACCAGCACGAAGTCGTTCTCGGTGCCGTGACCCTTGACGAAGGAGTAGTCCACGCCGGAAGTCTACGGACGCGGTTCCGAGTCGGGCGCCGCGCGCCCTCCTCCACCACCGGAAGGATCAGGTCAGCCGGCCGGCCGGGGTGTTCTTGGCGGTCAGGCCCGGGTCGCGGATGACGACGTCACCGAGCACCTCGTCGATCTTCGCCATCGTCTCGGCCGGCAGCGTCACCCCGGCGGCCTTCACGTTCTCGGCGACCTGCTCGGGCCTGGAGGCGCCGACCAGCGCGGCGGCGACGTTCGGGTTCTGCAGCACCCAGGCGACGGCGAGCTGGGCCAGCGTCAGGTCGACCTCCGCGGCGACCGGCCGCAGCCGCTGCACCGCCTCGAGGATGTCCTCGCCCATCAGCCGGCCGATGAAGTTCGCGCCGTGCTCGTCGGTGGCCCGGGAGCCGGCCGGCGGCGGCTGTCCCGGCAGGTACTTGCCGGTGAGCACGCCCTGGGCGATCGGCGACCAGACGATCTGGGAGATGCCGAGCTCCTCGCACGCCGGCACCACCTCGGGCTCGATGACCCGGTAGAGCATCGAGTACTGCGGCTGGCTGGAGATGAGCTGCACGCCGAGGTCCTTCGCCAGCGCGGCACCGGCCCGGATCTGCTCGGCGGTCCACTCGCTGACCCCGATGTAGAGCGCCTTGCCGCTGCGGACGACGTCCGCGAACGCCTGCATCGTCTCCTCCAGCGGCGTCTCCACGTCGTACCGATGGGCCTGGTAGAGGTCGACGTAGTCGGTGCGCAGCCGGCGCAGCGAGCCGTTGATCGACTCCAGGATGTGCTTGCGCGACAGCCCCATGTCGTTCGGGCCGCCCGGGCCGGTCGGCCAGTAGACCTTGGTGAAGATCTCCAGGGACTCGCGCCGCTCCCCGGCGAGCGCGTCCCCGAGGACCGTCTCGGCCGCCGTGTTCGCGTAGACGTCGGCGGTGTCGAAGGTGGTGACGCCCTCGTCGAGGGCCGCCCGGACGCACTGGGTGGCGACGTCGTTCTCCACCTGGGAGCCGTGGGTGATCCAGTTCCCGTAGGTGATCGCGGAGATCTTCAGGCCGCTGTTGCCGAGGTATCGGAATTCCATGTGCCTGATTCTGCACCCGGCGAACCTTCGACCCGCCTCGCAGCGTCTGAGGAGAAGGAGGAACATCGGGAGCGGGGCACTCCGGAAGGAGGCGGACATGCGGAACGCGAGCGACGTCACCGCGTTCTGCGAGTTCGTCGAAGCCCGCTCCGCCTCGCTGTTCCGCTGCGCGTACCTGATGGTCGGCGACCACCAGCTGGCCCAGGACCTGCTCCAGGAGGCGCTGGTCAAGACCCTGCTCGCGTGGCCGCGCCTGCGTGACCGCGCCAACGCGGACGCCTACACCCGGCGGGTCGTCGTCACGACGTCCATCTCCTGGCGACGGCGCCGCTCGTTCCACGAGAGGCCGACGGACGCCCTCCCGGAGCGGGTCGACCTCGACCCCGCCGAGGGCCTGGCCACCCACGACGCGGTGGTCGCGGCGCTGATGACGGTGCCGCCGCGGCAGCGGGCCGCGATCGTGCTGCGCTACTACGAGGACCTCACCGAGGCGCAGACCGCCGACGTCATGGGGTGCTCGGTCGGGGCGGTCAAGAGCCAGGTCGCGGCCGGGTTGAAGCGGCTCCGCGCCGTCCTCGGCCAGAACTTCGACGAGACCGTGACCACCGAACGGGAGCCGTCCTCATGAACGAGTCCCTGGGCGTCCTGCTGCGTCGCAGCGCCGACGCGGTCCCCGATCCCCACCTCGACGTCGCCGAGGTCGTGGCGGCAGCCCGGCAGCGGCAGCTCCGGCGCCGCAGGCTGGCGCTCGCGGGCAGCACGCTGGCCCTGGTCGGAGCGATCGTGCTCGGCTCCCTCGTCTCCCGCGGCGGCGCGCGGGAGGATCCCGAACCGGCGCCGTCCCCGTCGCCGGGCGTGGTCGACCCGACACCCCGCGGCACCCGCCCCCTGGTCTACGCGTCCGGCCGGACGGTGCACATCGGCAGGAAGACCATCGAAGCCCCGGCGGACGTGATCTTCCTCGACGCCACCGACGACGGCGTCGTCTTCGTGACCGAGGACAGCGACCGGTGGCGGTTCAGCGACACCCTCTGGTTCACCGACGGGTCGGAGACCCGGGCGATCGGCCGGGTCGCGACGCAGCACTTCAGCATGTTCGACGTGCACACCTCGAACCCCGGCTCGCTGGTGGTCTGGGCCGAGGGGAAGCGCGGCCAGGCCCCGGTCGACACCTACGTCGTCTACGACACCTCCCGCCACCAGATCCTGACCAGGATCCCGTTCGCCGGGGACCGGAGCGACGGCCGGATCCTGTACTACAGCGTGCTGCACGTCGACGAGGGCCGGATCTACCTCAACCCCGACTCCGCCTCCCCCGGGTGCTGGCTCCTCGACATCCACGCCTGCACGAGGCCGTTCCTGCTCCGCCACGACCTCGCCTCGGGCGTCACGCAGCGGATCCCGCAGGCGGCGTTCGAGGCCGAGCTGCGCCCGCTCCCCCGGATGCTGCTGCTGGCCGAGCAGCGCGGCGACACCGCGACCGCGTTCACCGAACGCGGGATGGCGCGCTTCCACCAGGTGGGCAGGCGCCTCGTGGCCGTCGACTCGAACGGCGACCCGACGGTCGTCCGGCTGCCGACCGGAGAACCGGTCAGGCTCACGCTCCCGGCCCGCTACCGGTCCCCCGGCGCGCCCGAGGACGAGACCCCGGTGGTGCAGTGGCTCGACGACCACCGGATCGTGCTGTTCCCGAACAAGGGCGGGGGCGACCTGCCGCCGAAGACCGGCGACCTGCTGGTCTGCGGGCTGCCGGACGGCCGGTGCACCGTCGCGGTCCGCGCCGCGCGGACCCCGTACGTCGCCCCGGGCTGACCGGGCCGCGCCTCAGCCCAGCCCGGTCACCGCAGCACCCGCAGCCTCCGGCAGGCGAACTCACCGTTCTCGTCGAGGGCCACAGACTCGAACTCGATCCGCCGCGGCAGCAGCGGCGCGCCGGAACCGAGGGTGAGCGGCGCGTACTGGATCCACACCTCGTCGAGCAGTCCGTGGTCGTGGAACTGGCCGACCAGGTCGCCGCCGCCGACGAGCCAGACGTTCTTCTCCCCCGCCGCCTCGACCATCGCGGCGTGCACCTGCGGGACAGGGGCGTCGGTGAACCGGACGTCACCCTCGGGAGCCGGGAAGTCGCGGTGGGTGAGCACCCACGTCGGCATCGCGTAGGGCCACGGCCCGTCGTCGTGGTCGAGCAGCCACTGGTAGGTCGTCGACCCCATCACGAGCGCGCCGACCTCGGCGATGAACGCCTCGTAGCCCTGCGGCCCGGCCTGATCGATCTGCCGGGTGAGCAACCAGGCGAGGCCGTCTTCCGGCTCGGCGGCGATGAACCCGTCCAGGCTCGAGGCGGTGAAGTACTGGGTGACCATGCGACCACCCTCGCATCCGCCGCCGACACACCGCCGGGCTCCCGATTCCGTCGGTGCCGCGTGTCACTCTCGGAGCATGGACGCACCGATCGAGGACGTGCTGATGCTCCGGGGCCAGACCCGGCACTGCGCCGACTGCGGGACCGCCACCGTCTTCCTCCCCGTCGAGGCGGACGCATGGGTGTGCACCGCGTGCGACGCGGCCGTGTGGCTCACGCCGGCGGTCACTCCCCGGCGAGCCGCCTGACCACGTCGGCGGCGGTCGCGACGCGGTCGGGGTCGTCGTACCGGACCCAGGTGACCCGCGGGTCCTTGCGGAACCAGCTGTCCTGGCGGCGGGCGAACCGGCGGGTCCCGGTGACCGTCTGCTCGCGGGCCTGCTCCTCGGTGATCTCCCCGTCGAGGAACGCCAGCACCTGGCGGTAGCCGAGGGCACGGTTCGCGGTCAGGCCGTCGCGCAGGCCACGACCGGCCAGGTCCCGGACCTCCTCGACGAAGCCGGCCGCCCACATCGCGTCCACCCGGTCGGCGATCCGCCGGTCCAGGGTGTCCCGGTCGATGTCCACGCCGATCTGGACCGTCGCCGGGTCGACGTACGCCGGCTCCGGCAGCGTCGCGACGAACGGCTCGCCGGTCATCGTGACCACCTCGAGCGCCCGCACGATCCGGCGCCCGTTGGACGGGATGATCGCCGCGGCCGCGGCCGGGTCGACCGCGGCGAGCCGGCGGTGCAGCTCGCCGGGCCCGACCTCGGCGAGCTCGGCGTCGAAGCGGGCCCGCAGCTCGGGGTCGGTGCCGGGGAACTCGAAGACGTCCAGGATCGCCCGCGTGTAGAGCGCGGAGCCGCCGACCAGGACCGGCACCACGCCGCGTGCCCGGCAGTCCGCGATCACCGCGCGGGCCCAGCCCTGGAACTCGGCGACGGTGGCCGGTTCGGTGACCTCGAGCAGGTCGAGCAGGTGGTGCGGGAGGCCGCGGCGCTCGGCGACGGGGAGCTTCGCGGTGCCGATGTCCATGCCGCGGTAGACCTGCATCGCGTCGGTGTTGACGACCTCGCCGCCGAGCTCGCCGGCCAGGCCGAGCGCGAGGTCGGACTTGCCCGACGCGGTCGCGCCGACCACGGCCACGACCGGAGTTCTTGACATGGCGCAAGTGTGCCAAGACTGTGGACCGGACCGGGCACCCGCTCGGGCGATCACGTGGTGCGGCAGAGAGCGAGCAGGCTGATGGGATTCCTGGACGACGCCAAGGACAAGCTCGGCGACGCGGTCGACAGCCAGGGCGAGAAGATCGGCGACGGCCTCGACAAGGCGGGCGACCTGATCGGCGAGAAGACCGGCGGCAAGTACGACGACAAGATCGACGCCGGCGTCGACAAGGCCAAGGACGTCCTCGACGGCCTCGACGGTCGCGACGACGACATCAGCTGATCGGGGGCCGGGGGCGCCGGGCGGTGCCGACGCCCCCCTCGCTGCTCCGACACCCGGTCAGGCTCCCTCGACGACCGGGAAGATCTGGTCGGCGACCAGGCCGTGTGCTTCGGCGTGGACCTTCGCCGCCGTCGCGGCGTCGGGCGCCTCGACGAGGCAGAACACCTTCCCGTTCGCCTCGTCGACCCAGTAGCTGCGGTAGTCCACGCCGTACCGGTCCTGGATCTTGAGGTCCTCGGCGTGCGCGCCGGCGACGTCGGCGGCGGTCGCGCCGTCGGGAAGGCTTTCGTGGACATCCATGAAGAGAGGCATTGCTTGCTCCTGTGCTGAGTGGTTGATCCGAGAGGTTTCTCTGACACACTCAGCCTCGTGGCCCCGTCCCTCTCGGACCATGACCGCGCCCCCGGCGTACCTGATCGGGAACCCGCCGAAGCACTTGCCGAGACGCTCACCCGGCTCCGGATCCAGGGCGCGATCTTCCTGCACGCCCAGTACACCGAGGGGTGGGCGTTCCGCTCGGTACCCAGCAAGGACCTGGGCGCGATCCTCGCTCCCGGCGCACCGCGGATCGTGCCCTTCCACGTCGTCGCCTCGGGGACCTGCTGGATCGAGGTCGAGGGCCACGAACGGCACTGGGCGAACGCCGGCGACGTGATCGTGCTGCCGTACTCCGACCGGCACCGGATGGGCGGCACCCAGGACGCGGTGGTGGTCGATGCCAGCACCCTGGTCCCGCGCCCGCCGTGGACGAAGATGCCGTACATCGTGCACGGCGACGGAGGCGACCAGACCCGGATCGTCTGCGGCTACATCACCTGCGACGACCCGCTGTTCGATCCCGGGCTGCGAGCGCTGCCGCCCACCTTGGTCGTGACGCCCACCGGGGTCGCGGCCGAGTGGGTCCGTGCCAGTCTCGACTTCGCGCTGCAGCAGACCGAGCTCGTCGGCGCGGAGCAGGTCGAGACGCCACCGATGCTGGTCCAGCTGCTGCTGGTCGAGGTTCTCAAGCTGCACCTGGCGAGTGCCCCCGCGGCCGAGCGGGGCTTCGTGCGGGCGCTGCGCGACCCGGTCGTGGCCGCCGCGATGGCGCGGATCCACGCCGAACCCGAGCGCAAGTGGACCGTCGGCGACCTCGCCGCCGCGGCGAGCGTGTCGGCGTCCGTGCTCGACGAGCGGTTCCGCACCGAGCTGGGCCTTCCGCCGATCCGGTACCTGACCGGCTGGCGGATGCACCTGGCCCAGGACCTGCTCTCCTCGACGACCTTGGGCGTCGCGACCATCGCCCGCCGGGTCGGCTACGAGTCGGAGGAGGCGTTCAGCCGTGCATTCAAGCGCAAGCACGGCGTCCCGCCGGGCCGCTGGCGCACCCGCGACTGACTCACCCGCATGCGAACCGGCCGGAACGGGCACCGGCAGGTCATGACAGATCAGCTTCCCGTGCCGACCATCGACGAAGACCCGGACCCGGGGAACCTGGCCGGCGGGCCCGACGCCGTCGAGCAGAAGGGGCCGTTCCCGCCGGTGCCGCCCGACGAGCCGCTGACCGAGCAGATGGCCGACGAGATCCCCGACGAGCTCCAGGAGCCCGAGGAACCGGACAGCAACACCGCGCAGTCCGACCCGAGCAAGGAGCCGACGGACTAGAGGTTCAGCCGCAGGCGGGCACGTCCGGCAGCGGCGCCGGGACACCGAGGCCCGGCATGCCGAGCCCGACCCCGGCTGCCCCCGTGGACGTGCTCGGCGCGGCGGTGCGGTTCTCCCAGGCCTCGCCCGCACGGGTACGCCGGACCGCGACGAGCGGGCCGTCCGCGATCAGGTAGGTCGGCGAGCCGTAGGTGACCCGGGCCTCGACCATGTCGCCCGGCCGGACCGCCACCGCGTTGCCGTCGTCGTCGACCGGGGTGAAGTGCACCAGCCGGTTGTCCCGCGCGCGACCGGAGAGCCGGTGCGTCTCGGCGTCCTTGCGGCCCTCGCCCTCGGCGACCATCAGCTCGACGACCTCGCCCTCGAACTTCCGGTTCTCCTCCCAGGAGATCTCCTGGACCAGGGCGACCAGCCGCTCGTACCGCTCACCCACGACCTTCGGGTCGACCTGGTCGGGCAGATCGGCGGCCGGGGTGCCGGGACGCTTGGAGTACTGGAAGGTGAAGGCGTTCGCGAAGCGGGCCCGGCGGACGACGTCGAGGGTGCCCTGGAAGTCCTCCTCGGTCTCGCCGGGGAAGCCGACGATGATGTCGGTGCTGATCGCGGCGTCCGGCATCGCGGCGCGGACCCGGTCGATGATGCCGAGGAAGCGGTCGGCCCGGTAGGAGCGGCGCATGTCGCGGAGCACCTTGTCGGAGCCGGACTGCAGCGGCATGTGCAGCTGGTGCATCACGTTCGGGGTCTCGGCCATCGCGGCGATCACGTCGTCGGTGAACGACGACGGGTGCGGCGAGGTGAACCGGACCCGCTCGAGGCCCGCGATCCCGCCGCAGGAGCGGAGCAGCTTGCCGAAGGCGAGCCTGTCGCCGAACTCGACGCCGTAGGTGTTCACGTTCTGACCGAGCAGGGTCACCTCGGTGACGCCCTCGGCGACGAGCGCCTCGATCTCGGCGAGGATCTCGCCGGGACGGCGGTCCTTCTCCTTGCCGCGCAGGCTCGGCACGATGCAGAAGGTGCAGGTGTTGTTGCAGCCGACCGAGATCGACACCCAGGCGGCGTACGCCGACTCGCGCTTGGTGGGCAGCGTGGAGGGGAACACGTCGAGCGACTCGAGGATCTCGACCTGCGCCTCCTCGGCGACCCGGGCCCGCTCCAGCAGCACCGGCAGCGACCCGATGTTGTGGGTGCCGAAGACGACGTCGACCCAGGGCGCCTTCTGGGTGATGGTGGCCCGGTCCTTCTGCGCGAGGCAGCCGCCGACCGCGATCTGCATCCCCGGGCGCTTCGCCTTCACCGGGGCCAGGTGGCCGAGGTTGCCGTAGAGCTTGTTGTCCGCGTTCTCGCGGACGGCGCAGGTGTTGAAGACGACCACGTCCGCCTGCTCGCCCTCGGGTGCGGCCGTGTAGCCCGCGTCCTCCAGCAGCCCGGAGAGGCGCTCGGAGTCGTGGACGTTCATCTGGCACCCGTAGGTGCGGACCTGGTACGTGCGCGGTTCAGACATAGCGCGACAAGGGTACGGCGCACCGAGCCGCGGCCCCGAATCGTGTCGCGGTCAGAACAAGGACACCTTGCCCGACCCCGAACCCGGCAGGTAGCTCGCCGTAGCGGTGCTGGTGGCCGTGTACGGCGACCCGAGCGCGATCTGGACCGGCCCGGAGCTGCACGACGCGACGCCGGAGGCATTGGTGACGGCCGTGCACCCAGCGCTGGCCGAGCCGCCGTTGATCCGGGTGGTCACGCTGATCCCGGCGAGCGGCGCGCCGGTCACTCGGCTGCGAACGACCGAGGAGTAGGCCACCTTGAAGGTCAGGAGGCTCAGCAGTCCGGACGTGGACGTCGTCGTCACCACGACCGGCGCCTTCGAGATGACGACCTGTACCGGCGCGGACAGGCTAGCCGCCGACGACGGGTCGCCGACGTAGGCGGCCGTGAACCGGTGCGTGCCCACAGGGAGGTTCAGCCCCGTGAGCGACGCCGCACCGCCGACGCCGACCGGGCCCGTCCCGAGAACGACCGCCGGGCCGGACGACACGTCACGGAACACGACGCTGCCGGTCGGGTCGGCGCCCCCGGATCCCGACACGGTCGCGGCCAGCGTGACCGGGTTGCCGTAGACCGCGCCCGCCGGTGCAGTGAGGACCGTCGTGGTCGAGCGCTTCGGGACGGCGAGCAGCCACTCGCTCGCGTGCGACGAGAGCACGGTGATCGTCAACGTCCCGTCGTGCGACTCCCGGTCCAGGACGCACGGGTCGGGGGTCGCCGTGCCGCTGTCATCCGCGCACGGCACGATCGCGACGCCGTCGCGGAAGACCGTCACGTCGTCCGCGCTCTGGCCGGCGGGCAGGGCGGCCAGGTCCAGGCCGAAACGGAGGCGGAGCGGGTCCTCGGCGCTCGCCAGCGGCGCCTCGACGTGGAACCCGGATCCGAGCACCGCGTAGCCGCCAGGGGCGGGCGCGACCGTGCCCTCGGAAATCGTGATCGAGCCCGCGTTCGGGCTCTCCACCGCGGACGTCGTCGGCTGGTCCCCGTTCGGCTCCGAACCGGTGGAGACCGACTGACCCGGCGCGACCTGCTGCGACACGCTCGAGGTTCCGGACACCGCGTCGGTCACCGTGATCGCGACGGTCGCGCTCGCGCTGCCGCCGTGACCGTCGTCGACGCTGAAGGCGACCTCGTCGGGACCGGAGTAGCCGGGGTCAGGGGTATAGGTCAGGTCGGGTGCCGTGCCGGCCAGGGCCCCGTGGTCCGGGCCGCCGACCACGGCGTAAGTGAGCGGGTCGCCGTCGGGATCGCTGGCCGACAGCACCAGCCCGGAGGTCCGGCCGCCCTTGACCTGCCGCTCACCGTCGGTGGCTACCGGATCCGCGTTCTGCGGAGCTGACGGGTGGACCTCGTAGACGCCGGAGGTCAGGTACGCGACCCCGTCCGCGGTGCCGACCATGTCGACCGGACGCTCGCTCACCACGGCCAGCGGCAACAAGTCCGAGTCGTCGAGCGGAAGCCTTGCGACGGACCATCCTCCGGCAGGGTCGGGGCCTTCCCGGGTGTGCACCATCGTGTAGAGGTGGTCGGCTCGGTCGATCGCGAGCACGAACGACCCGATCGAGTCGAAACCGAGGTCTGCCGCGTGCGTCCCGTTCGTGTAGGTCAGGTGCCGCACCAGCTGCCAGGTGCTTGCCCCCGGAGCCAGTGACCACAGCCCGGCCTGACTGGTCGGGTCGATGCCGATGAGGTAGACGGCCCCGGTGCTGGCGCTCACCAGATCGACCTGATGGGTGAAACCGTCCGCCGCACCGGCGTACCCCGGGAACGGGATCAGGCTCGAGTGCTGGGCTCCGGACGGGAGGTAGAGCACGCCGGCGGCACCCTCGACCTGCGTCAGGTAGACATCACCGTCCGGCGTCACGGCCAGTCGCGGACTGCCCCCCGTGGTCGAGCCCGGGCCTTGGTAGACCAGGTCGCGGTCGAAGGGGAGCTCCTGCCACTGCTGCGCACCGCGGGGCAGCTTCAGCACGGCCAGCCGCCATCCGCGGCTGGGGACCGGAGGCGTGCTCACCATCGCTGCCGCGTAGACGTTGCCTGCTGCGTCGTGCGCCAGCGCGAGGGGGTACCCGGTCGGCGCCCACCCCGGTGCGCTCAGGTCGAACGTCCAGGACCAGTCGGTGTTGCTCCTGCTTCCGTCGCCCGGAAAACGGACCACGTGCCCGGTCGCCAGGTTGCCACCGGCGTACTCGGTGATCGCCGGGGCATAGAACGCCCCGTCCGCCCCGACGTCGAGCGCACGCGGGGCGTAGTAGGGGAACTCGCTGCTGGCGACGACCTGACGTGTCGACCAGGTCTGGTCCGTTGCCGAAGCCGGAACCTGGACCACAGGGGCCAGGACGAGGAGGACCGTGGCGAGCAGGGCGGGGACGGGACGCAGGGCGCGCTGGACCATGAGATCTCCCAGGGAGGGGGCAGGAGTCCGAGGACCGGGACGCTAGCAGCCGAGGCGGACGGGTATCCGCGCTCCGCAGCAGTGGTCCAGTCAGGATGCTCCCCAGCGCCCCAACGCCGTAGACCGTGCTTCTTGGGGACCCTCGTCAGTCGGGCAACCGCTCCGCCGCCCGGCGCAGGGTGTCGCTCTCGCTGAGCGAGGCCCGCATCGCGGCGTGGTCGACCGGGTCCCCGACCGGGTCGTGGGCCTGCAGCGTCGCGACCACGCCGTCGGGCAGGTCGTCGGTCTCCTCCGGCGTCTCGGCGAAGGGGACCTCGGCGAACGGGACCTCCTCGACCTCGTCCGGCGCCACGTCTTCCTCGACCGGCGCCGCGACCGGACCGGGCAGGTCGCCGGGCATCACCGGCCCGCGCTCCCCCGCGGCGACACGCAGCACCGCGGCGGCGAAACCGCGGACGACGCCGGCGGCGTACGCGAGCGAGGAGACCGGGTGGCTGGCAGCGTGGGTCACCTGACCCACGAGAGACGGCTTCTTCATCGACGGCTCCTTCACGGGCGGGACGCTTCAGGTCCCCGATGCCCGGATCGCAGCCCGCCAAACGTGGGGCGCGTCACGTCGGGATCAGGCCGCTGCCCGCTCGACCAGCCAGCCGAAGACAGCGGGCCCGGTGCCGTCGAGCTCGGGGTGCCACTGCACGCCGAGCACGGCCCAGCGTTGCGGCCCGACCCACTCGACGGCCTCCGGGACCCGGTCCTCCGCACGTGCGGTGACCGACCAGCACGGTCCCGGGTCGGCGACCGCCTGCTGGTGGACCGAGCTGACCAGCGCACGGCCACCGAGCAACGCGGCGACCAGCGAGTCCGGCCGGGGCGTGACCAGGTGCCCACCGGTGGAGGCGGCGCCCGGAGGCAGGACGTGGGTCGTACCCAGGTCGCCGCGCAAGGTTCCGCCGAAGGCGACGGCCAGGACCTGCAGGCCCCGGCAGACCCCGAGCAGCGGCATCCCCAGGCGGGCGGCCCGGAGGGCGACCGCGACCTCGTCCTGGTCGCGCGCCGGGTCGATCTCGCTGGCGGGGTGCCGGCCGCCGTACCGGGCGGGCTCGACGTCGCCACCGCCGGTGAGCACGACGGCGTCGACGAGGTCGAGCTGGTCGGCGGCGAGCGCGCCGGCGAGGAGGACCGGCCGCGCGCCGGCGTCGGCGAGCGCGCGGACGTACCCCGACGGCGTACCGGTGACGGGGAGCCCGCCCCAGTGCCGTGCGACGACATGGCCGCTGGCGACGACCCCGACGACGGGCCCGGTCATGCTCCTCACCCTGCTCAGAGCGCGATCAGC
Organism: Marmoricola sp. RAF53; assembly: GCF_052114005.1. Classification (NCBI taxonomy): domain Bacteria; kingdom Bacillati; phylum Actinomycetota; class Actinomycetes; order Propionibacteriales; family Nocardioidaceae; genus Marmoricola; species Marmoricola sp. RAF53. The sequence goes on from NZ_JBFRDX010000017.1 coordinate 20,787, forward strand.
GCGGTGACGCCGAGCGCGATCCCGGTGGCGTAGGTGAGCAGGGCTCCCGCCTCCTTGAACGGCGTCCGCCGGGCCAGGCTGCCGCTCGCGAGCATCCCGACACCGTGCAGGTAGCGGGCCACGACCGCGGCCACGGCGAGGGTGTCGAGCCACCAGCTGTCCACGAAGAACGAGGTGACGATGAGCAGCACGGCCAGGGTCGGCACGTACTCGGCGGCGTTGCCGTGGGCGCGGATCGCCACGAGCATCGGGTCGTCGGGCTGGGTGGGCTGCTGGGTGCCCCCGGACTTGCCGCGCTGGACGCGGAACCGGGTGACGTTGGCGCCGAGGACGAAGAGCAGGATGCCCATCAGCGCGATCGAGGTGATGACGACGTCGCTCATGCGGATCGCCTTCCTTCCGGGTTGGTGGTGGAGGTGGTGCGGTGGAGGAGCCGGCGCACGACCGCGCCGGACAGGTCGGTGCCGAGCAGGGCGTCGGTCTTGTGCATGCCGCCGGGGCAGGTGACGTTGACCTCGATCAGCCGGCCGGCGATGACGTCGAGCCCGGCGACGGTGAGCCCGTGCGCGCGGAGGAGCGGACCGAGGGCGGCGACGATGCGCGCGTCAGCGGCGTCGGGTGCGGCGGCGGTGCACGGCATCCCGATCCGGAAGTCGCCGGCGTCGGGCCGGCGCAGGACGGCGCCGACGAGCTCGCCATCGAGGAGGAAGAGCCGCTTGTTGCCGTCCCGGACGTCGGCCAGGTACGCCTGGGCGATGACGTGGCGCTGCCCGGCGGCCGTCGCCGAGCCGACCAGCGCGGCGGCCGCGTCGTCGTCGTGCAGCAGCCAGACGTCCCGGCCGGCGAAGCCGTCGACCGGCTTGACGACGGCGGTCCCGACGCGGGCGACGAAGGCGCGCAGCTCGGCCGGGTCGGCGCTGACCAGAGTCTCCGGGCAGAGCTCCGGGAACCGCAGCGCGACCAGCTTCTCGTGCAGGGCGCGGATCCCGGCGGGCCGGTTGGTCACCGGGACGCCGCCGGCATCGACCAGGTCGAGCAGGTACGTCGCGTGCAGGTAGCGGGCGTCGACGGGCGGGTCGATCCGGAGGTGCACCTGGGCGAACTCGGCGGCGACGTCGAGCAGCGCGTCCGGCCCGGACCGGCACCAGTCCCGCGGCACGTCCCAGCGCGGGCCCCGGGCCGTCCGGGGTTCGTCGACCTCGACCGGTCGTGCCGCCCCGAGGACCCGGCCGTCGGCGGCCCGGAGCTGCTCCGGACCGCAGACCCAGACCTCCAGGCCGTGGCGCTGCGCGGCGAGCATGAGACCGACCGAGGCGTCGACCGCGGGGTCGAGCGAGTCCAGCGGGTCGACGACGAAGAGTGCCTTCACGCCGCCACCTCCTCGGTCCGGGCGCCGCCGAGGAGAGCCCGGCCGCGGTCGACGTCGCCGGTCCCGGCGGCCGCGGCGGCCCAGTGGTCGGCGAGGCGGTGCTCCTCGGGGGCGAGGTCGGCCAGCGCGCGGCGGCGGCGGGCGTCGTCGTACAGCAGGCCGGCGAGCCCGTCGACCAGCGCTGCGACGCAGGTGGACGGACGGGCGTCCGGGAACCGGATCTCCAGGTAGCGGCCGCGTGGGCGCACCGGCGGGAAGAGCGTGCTCAGGTGCCCGGCTGCTCCCCCGCCGACGAACCGGCCGGCACCCGCGGCGAAACCCGCGTACGCCGCCACCGGGTCCTCACCGTGCAGGAGCCGGTCGTCGAAAGCGGTCCGGGAAGGGTCGACCGCCAGCCAGGTGGCGAGCCGACCGTCAGGTCCAATGCCGCGCGCGGTCGCGGCGGCCAGGAACGGCCCGGCGAGCAGCAGGACCCGCCACTGCTCCAGCCCGGCCGCTCCCGGCCACCAGTCCAGGCAGACCTGGGTCGAGGCGGTCGCCCGCATCATCCGGCGCCCGGCCGGGCCGACGGTGTCGAAGTGCGCCTCCATGGCGTCGTACCGGGGTGAGCGCAGGTAGCGGGGTGTGGCCGGTGCGGTGGCGCGGACCGGCCGGGCGTCCAGCACGATCCCGCGGGCGAGCAGGTCGGCGGCCAGGGCCGCGGTGACCCGGGCGAGACCGGCGACGGCGGCGGCGGAGTCGTCGACGGCCGGCAGGCTCAGCTCGACCTGTCCCCCGGGCTCGAAGCCGATCCAACGGGCGTAGGAGCGGCCGGCGACCGCGGACCGGACCCGGTCGGGATCGACGCTGCCGCCGCTGACCAGGTCCATCGCGAAGAGCTCCTGCTCGATCCCGACCCGGGTGGTGACCGCGGCCGGCGCGAACAGCCGGGCGACGTGCCGGTGGAGGTGGCGACGGTTCATGGCTGCTCCTGATAACGTAAGGACTCCTTACGATTATTGGAAGGTTTCCTTACGGATGTCAACCCCCCGTACGCCGTCCCCGGACTTCGTCCCGCTGATCGCGCTCGTCCACCGGCTCAACCGCGAGCTGCAGCAGGACATGGTCGACGAGGCCGCACGCCAGGGGTTCCCGTCGAAGTCGGCTTACAACTACGTCTTCGCGACCCTCGACGCGGACGGCAGCCGAGCGGCGCGGATGGCCGAGCAGGCCGGGATCACCCGGCAGTCGATGGGCGAGGTCATCCGTGACATGGCCGAGGCCGGCCTGGTCGAGATGGTGCCGGACCCCGCCGACCGACGGGCCAAGCTGGTCATCTGGACCGAGGCCGGCCTCGCCCAGGGACAACGCGGCTTCGAGCACATCCTCGAGCTCGAGGAGCGGTTCAGCCAGGAGATCGGCGCGGAGGACTACGCGACCGCGCGGCGGGTGCTCTCCCGGCTCTACCAGGTGCTCACCGAGGACAGGCCGCCGGCAGGGGTCAGTCCGCTGGACTGACCCGCGACGGCCACCACAGCCGCGGCCCGACCAGCGCCGCGAACGCCGGGACCACCAGGGTGCGGACCACGAAGGTGTCGATCAGCAGGCCGAGCCCGACGGTGAAGCCGAGCTGGACCAGCGTGACCACGCTGCCGGCCATCATCGCGAACAGGCTGGCCGCGAAGATGACGCCCGCCGCGGTGATCACGCCACCGGTCAGGCCGACCGCGCGGGCGATGCCGGAGCGGGAGCCGTCCGGCGCCTCCTCGTGCATCCGCTTGATGAGCAGCAGGTTGTAGTCGGCGCCGACGGCGACCAGCAGCACGAACGCGATGCACGCCACCGTCCACTCGATCGGGGTGCCCAGCACCAGCTGCCAGACCAGGATCGCCAGGCCCATCGTCGCGACGTACGAGAGCACCACCGAGCCGAGCAGGAAGAGCGCCGCCATCAGGCTGCGGATGAGCAGCAGCAGGACCAGGAAGACCGCGATGAGGGCGACGATCGCGACCAGCCGGAAGTCGTCCGCGGACAGCTCCTGGATGTCGGCGTTCGTGGCCGCCATGCCGGTGATCGCGACCGTGCTGCCCGCCAGCGCGGTGCCGTCGAAAGCCTCCCGGACGGTGCCGGCGATCTCGCCGCTGCGTGCCGCCGCCCGGTGCCCGAACGCATTGGTGTCGCCCAGCACGATCATCCGCGCGACCCTCCCGTCGGCGGACAGGTAGGCGCCGCTGGCGAGGGCGAACCGCTGGTCCTTCATCGCGCTCGGCGGCAGGTAGAAGCCGCTGAGGCCCGGCGCACTGGTCGCCCTCGCGGTGCTGTTCAGGTACGCCGCCGCGGAGCCGAGCCCGGACTCGAGACGGCCGACCGCGCCCGTCAGCCGCCGGGTCCCGCCGGCGACCTGGGAGCCCGCGTCGGCGACCCGGTCGCTGCCCGAGGCGAGCCCGTCGAGCCCGGAGGCGAGCGCCTGCTGGCCCTCGCGGAGCCGGTTCGCGCCGGCCTCGGCGGCGTTCAGGCCGGCCCGGACCTGCCGCAGCCCGCTCTGCAGGTCCGCGGTCCCGTCGGCCAGCCGGCGGGCGCCGGCGGCCGCCTCGCGCAGACCCGGGACGAGCTGGTCGCGCTCGCCGACGTAGATCTGCTTGATGCCGTCGCGGGCCCCCTTGCAGTAGGCGTCCAGCCCGCAGGTCAGGCTCTTGGTGAGCGCTTGGTGCGCCAGGCCGAGCCCGTCGACGGCGACCTGGGTCTGCGCGACCGCGCTGTCCAGCCCGTCGGCGAGGGCACGGGCGCCGGCGCGGAGCCGGGCGCTTCCGGTGACCGCGTCGTCGCTGCCGTCGGCGAGCTGTTCCAGCCCGCCGTGCAGGGTGCGGACCCCGGCGAGCACCTTGTCGGCGCCGGAGGCCGCGGCGTCCGCGCCCGCTGCCAGCCGGTCGGCTCCGTCGGCGAGCCGACCTGCCCCGTCGACGAGCCGCGCCGAGTCCTTCCTGCCGGCACCCAGCTGGTCCTTCGCCTGGCCGAGGCGACCGCCGACGATCCCGGCCTGGTACCCGACCGAGGCCTCGGTGATCGTGGTCCCGGTCGGCCGGGTCACCGCCCGGACCGACCCGACCCCGGGAACCCGGGAGACGGCCGCCGCGGCCTGCTCCAGGGCGGCGAGGTCGCGGCTGTTGCGGAGGTCGTGGTCGGCGGTGACCAGCACGAAGTCGGGCAGCGCCTCGTTGACCGGGTAGTGCGCGTCCATCAGCGCGTACCCGTCGTTGCTCTCGGTGTCGCCCGGCTGGACCCGGCGCTCGTCGTAGCTCGGCTTGAAGAGCGGGAAGAAGGCGGCGAGCAGGACCAGCGGGACCAGGCCGGCCGCCAGCGCCAGGCCGGGTCGGGCGACGACCCGGCGGCCCCAGCGGTCCCAGACCCCCTCGGTCGCCGGCCGCGGACGGGGCTCCATCAGGCCGCGCTCGCCGAGAAGGGCCAGCAGCGGGGGCGTCAGGGTCAGCGAGATCCCGAGCGCGAGCAGGATGCTCACGGCGATCGCCGGACCGGTGGTGCGGAAGAGGCCGACGTGGGCCAGCGCCAGGCAGGCGTTGGCCAGGACCACGGTGAGCGCGGAGCCGATGATCACCCCGGAGACCCGGGACGCCGCGACCCGAGCGGCCTCCCGCGGCTCGACCCCGCGGCGGCGCTGCTCGTGGTAGCGGCTGATCAGGAAGATCGCGTAGTCGGTGGTCGCGCCGAGCACGATCGCGGTGAGGAACGACCCGGTGAAGGTCGAGGCGTCGAAGACGTGGTGGTCTGCGAGCAGAGCGACCGCGCCCCGGGCCACCCCCAGGGCGAGCCCGATGACGCCGAGGACGAACGCCGTGACCGCCACCGAGCGGTAGATCAGCATCAGGATCAGGGCGATCAGGATGAGTGTCACCGCGGTGATCTTGACGATCGAGCTCTCGACCTCGACCACCATGTCGGTGATGGTCGCCGAGGCGCCGGTCACCTTGACCTCGAGCCCGGCGGGCTTCCCGGCCTTCGCGTCGTCGCGGACCGCCTCGACCTGGCCGACCGAGGTGGGAGCTCCGGTGTAGCCGGCCAGGCCGATCTGGAAGTAGACCGCCTCGCCGTCCTTGCTGGTCAGCGCCGCCCGCAGGGTGGGTTCGCGGACGTCCTGGACGTAGGTGACGTGCTTCGTGTCGGCCCGGAGCCGGTCGGCGAGCGTGACGACGTACTTCTTGTCGGCGGCGGTGAGCCCGCCCTCGCGGGCGGCGACGAGCACGATGAAGCTCCGGCTCTTGCCGTTGCCGAAGGTGGTGTCCATGTCCTTGACCGCGCGCAGCGACGGCGCGGACTCCGGGACGAAGGGGGTGCTGTCCTTGGCGACGACCGCCTCGATCTGCGGGACCAGGACGTTCAGCGCCGCGGCGAACAGCAGCCAGGCGCCGATCACCCAGACGGCGTGGTCGATGACGAACCGCGCCAGCCGGGCGAGCGACGCGGACTCGCGACCTTCAGGACTCATGCCGACCATGGTCCCGAGCAGATGCTTGGTCGGCGTCCTACTCCGGGAGGAGAGGGACCGTGACGCTCGTCGCACCCGTCGGAGCGCGCACGGCTACTTCTTCTCGGTCACCCAGAGCTTGATGACACCTTCGATGACCACGGTGCCGTCGTCGCGGACGCCCTTGACCCGGACCGGGAGGTCGGGGTCGTCGCCGGTCCACTGCTCGGGGTCGGTCTCGGCGATGCAGGTGATGTCCGAGGTCGCCTTGGCGGTGTAGGTGATGTCCATCCCCTTGGGGATCCACCGCTTGTTCCTCGGGATCGTGGACTCGGCCAGGGCTCCCATCGCCGCCTCGAGGCCGTTGCAGAGCGCGATCGCGTGCACGGTGCCGAGGTGGTTCTGCACCGCCCGGCGCTTCGGGATCACGAGCTCGGCGTGGTTCGGCTCCACCACGGTGAAGCGCGGCCGGATGCTCGCGAAGTACGGCGCCTTCTGCGCGAACGCGAGGGAGAAGAGCCGGTCCCCCACGAGCGGCCCGACGACCGGGAACGAGGTGGTCTTCTTGTACAAGTCAGCGACATTGGCCATGGGCCGATGTTACTTCCCGGTAACTAGCCGGGTCGACCCCTGGATCCCCATGACCTGCGCCACATCGAGCGAGCACCCGACCACGGTGTCGACCCGGCCGGCCCCGGCCGGCTCGTCGAACCAGAGCCCCTCGGTGAAGCCGAGCTTGGCGAGCACCCGCAGCGAGGCGGCGTTGCGGTGGTCCGGAGCCGCGAAGAACTCCCGGACCCCCGCGTACGCCGGCCAGACGATGTCGCGCAGGAACACCCACAGCAGGCTGGTCCCGATCCCCCGCCCGACGAACGCCGGTTCCCCGACGGCGTAGTCGAAGCCGATCGCATCCGGCCGCGCGCTCAGCAGCGCGTAGTCCGGGTGGTCGCTGATCCGGTAGTCCTGGCTGAAGCCGACCGAGCGGCCGTTGACCTCCCACACCCACATCCGGGTCGGGTCCTCGCCGCGCAGCGCCGGCCCGTAGTACGCCTCGACCTGCTCGGGGGTGCGGTGCTCGTCCCACCACCGGGCCACGTGCGGTTCGTTCACCCAGCGCACCACGTCCGGGAAGTCGCCCGGCGTCATCGGGCGGATCGAGAGGCGGTTCCCCTCGTCGTGCCGGAAGCGCAGCGGGTCCGACGACAGGTCGACCGCCAGGACCGGGCTGTGCGAGTCGTGCGGCGCCAACCGGTCGCCGGCCTCCGCCCACGACTCCCCGGCGCGCACCTGCGCCCGCAGAACCTCGAACTCCATTCCCTCAGTCTGCCGTGGATGGTTTGATGGCGCCGTGACCGAAAACGAGAACATGTTGCAGTCTGCGTTCGACCGGTACCTGGACCAGGTGGCCGAGATCGTCGAGACCGGCGACTGGTCGGCATTCGCCGACATGTTCACCGAGGACGCGACGTACTCCGAGCACGCCTACGGGGAATTCAACGGCCGGGAGGAGATCCGGCCGTGGATCATCAAGACGATGACGACGTTCCCGGGCAGCGAGATGACCGGCTTCCCGCCCGCCTGGTACGTCCTCGACCCGCCGACCAATCGCGTCATCTGCGACATCCGCAACATCATGCGCGACCCCGGCGACGGCTCGGTCCACGAGGCCTCGAACATCACCATCCTGACCTTCGACGACGAGGGCAACCTCATCCGCGAGGAGGACATCTACAACCCGCAGAAGTTCGCGGACATGACCCTGGAGTGGTGCCGGGTCGCCGACGCGCACGGCACGCTCAGCGAGGTCGGGCAGAAGTTTCTCAAGATCCTCGGCGGCTGACCCAGGGCTCAGAGTCCGGAGTGCTCCGGGTCGACCAGGTCGGCCCCCAGCTCCTCGCGCACGACCCGGAACGCGACGCCGCTGGAGTGCCCCTTGCGGGCGAGCATGCCGACGAGGCGACGCACCGCCACCTCCTCGTCGAGGCCGCGCATCGAGCGGAGCTTGCGGCGCACCTGCGCCCGCGCCACCTCGACCTCCTCCTCGACGTCGACGTCGTCCAGGACCTCCCGGGCGACCTCGTCCTCGATGCCCTTGCGGCGGAGCTCCTGGGCGAGCGCCCGCCGGGCCAGACCGCGACCGTTCTGTCGCTCGGCGACCCAGTCCCGGGCGAAGGCCGCGTCGTCGATCAGCCCGACCTCCTCGAACCGGTCGAGCAGGCGCAGCGCAACGTCGTCCGGGACGTTGCGCTGCGCGAGCTTCTTCGCCAGATCGGCCCGACTGCGGGCACGTCCGGTGAGCTGGTCGAGCAGGATCTTGCGGCCGACCGACTCCGGGTCGGGGTCGGGGTCGGGGTCGGGGTCAGGTTGCTTCACTACTCACTCCGTCTCGACAGGCTCGACGACCAGGGGGTCAGAAGTCGATGCCGTCGGGGTCGATGACCTTCTCCGCCGGGGCGTCCAGGGTCGGGCCGATGCCGAGCTTCTCCAGGATCCGCTTCTCCAGCTCGTTGGCCAGGTCCGGGTTGTCGCGGAGGAAGTTGCGTGCGTTCTCCTTGCCCTGGCCGAGCTGGTCGCCCTCGTAGGTGAACCAGGCACCCGCCTTGCGGACCAGGCCCTGCTCGACACCGACGTCGATGAGGCCACCTTCGCGGGAGATGCCCTTGCCGTACATGATGTCGAACTCGGCCTGCTTGAACGGCGGCGCGACCTTGTTCTTCACGACCTTGACCCGGGTCCGGTTGCCGACCATGTCGGTGCCGTCCTTGAGGGTCTCGATCCGGCGCACGTCGAGACGCACCGAGGAGTAGAACTTCAGCGCCCGGCCACCGGTGGTGGTCTCCGGCGAACCGAACATCACGCCGATCTTCTCGCGGAGCTGGTTGATGAAGATCGCGGTCGTCTTGGAGTTGTTGAGCGCACCGGTCATCTTGCGGAGCGCCTGGCTCATCAGTCGCGCCTGGAGGCCGACGTGGCTGTCACCCATCTCGCCCTCGATCTCGGCCCGGGGCACCAGCGCGGCCACCGAGTCGATGACGATCAGGTCGAGCGCGCCGGAGCGGATCAGCATGTCCGCGATCTCGAGGGCCTGCTCGCCGCTGTCGGGCTGGGAGACCAGCAGCGCGTCCGTGTCGACGCCGAGCGCCTTGGCGTACTCCGGGTCGAGCGCGTGCTCGGCGTCGATGAAGGCCACGATGCCGCCGGCGGCCTGGGCGCTGGCCACCGCGTGCAGGGCGACCGTCGTCTTTCCGGAGGACTCCGGACCGTAGATCTCCACCACGCGGCCGCGCGGCAGGCCGCCGAGGCCGAGGGCGATGTCGAGGGCGATGGCGCCGGTCGGGATCACCTCGAGCGGTGCGCGGGTCTCGTCACCCAGCCGCATCACCGAGCCCTTGCCGTAGTTCTTCTCGATGGTGGCGAGCGCCATGTCGAGGGCCTTGTCCTTGTCCGTTCCAGCCATGTCCTTCGTCCTGTCTTCGAGGTCCGGTCCTGCAGCTCTGTCTGTCCCGCAGACGCTAGGTGCGGCCACCGACACTCGGTCCGAGCCGGCGTCGGCCTGGGGAGAACGGGCGGTGGTGCCTGCCTGTGGACCAACCGTAGTACGAACATGTGTTCGACCGCGACATCGGGGCCCCCGCGTGTCGCGGACCGGCGGACGTGACCGGTCCGACGGCGAAACCGGGTCCTCCCCCGCGTGCCGGATCCGGACGTACCGGACCCGCTCCTTAGGGTGGGACGGTGACCCCTCCTGCACGCCGCGGCGACATCCAGGGCCTCCGGGCCCTCGCCGTCGGTGCGGTCGTGCTGAGCCACGCCGGCGTCACGCAGCTGGCCGGCGGCTACGTCGGCGTGGATGTCTTCTTCGTCGTCTCCGGGTTCCTCATCACCGGGATCCTGGTCCGCGGCGTCCGCCGCGAGGGCCGGATCTCGCTCACCGACTTCTACGCCCGCCGAGCGCGGCGGATCCTGCCGGCGGCCGCGGTCACCCTGGTCGGCATCACGATCGCGTCCTGGTTCGCCTTCGGCTACATCCGGCTCGACCAGGTCCTGCGCGACGTCACCTGGGCCGCGTTCTTCGGCGAGAACATCAACGCGGCCCGCTCCGGCACCGACTACTTCGCCTCGGACGGCTTCGTCTCCCCGGTCCAGCACTTCTGGTCGCTCTCGGTGGAGGAGCAGTTCTACGTCCTGTGGCCGGCGCTGGTCGCGGTGGTCCTCGTGCTGGCCCGGCGGCGGCCGCTGCGCGCGCTCGGGTTCACCCTCTCCGCGATCTGCGGCGTCTCGCTGGCCTGGTGCGTGCTGCAGAGCACGGCCGACCCGACGTCGGCGTACTTCTCGACCCTCACCCGGGTCTGGGAGCTCGGCGCCGGCGCACTGCTGGCGCTGCTGGCGCACCACCTGCGCCAGCTCACCCGCGGCTTCCTGTCGCTGCTCTCCTGGGTCGGCGTCGCGATGATCGCGTGGTCGTGCCTGGCCTACACCAGCACGACGGTCTTCCCCGGCCGTGCGGCCCTCGTCCCGGTCGTGGGCACCGTCCTGGTCCTGGCCGGCGGCATCCGGCCCACGCCGTACGGCGCGAGCTGGCTGCTCGACCGCGCGCCGATGCGCAAGCTCGGCGACATCTCCTACTCGCTGTACCTGGTGCACTGGCCGCTCCTGGTGATCCCGGTGATGGCGACCGGCCACGAGCAGACCCCGACACGTCGGGCCGCCCTGGTCGCGCTGGCGATCACCCTGGCCGCCATCAGCTACCGCTGGGTGGAGACGCCGTTCCGCTCCGCCGAGTTCTGGCAGCGCGGCCGCGCCCGCGCGCTGGCGCTCTGGCCGGCGGCCGTCGCGTTCGTCCTGGTCGGCGTGACCGTGGTCGGGACCCAGGTCGGGACCACGACGGCGACGGCGACGCACCCGGTGCTGGACCCGGCCGAGAGGGCCGCCCCGAGCAGCTCGCAGGCGGCCGTGCAGTCCGCCCAGGCGCGCGCCGCCGCGGCCGCGGCCCAGGCCGCCGAGGTCCAGCTCGCCGTCACCCGCGCCGCGTCCCGCTCGACCGCGCGGACCAGCCTGCCGTCGCGGCTCACCCCGTCGCCGCTCCAGCTCAAGAACGCCAACTGGCGGCTCCCGGACCACTGCTGGGCCAGCACCCAGGCGACCCGGCACGACATCTGCTCGATGGGCGACACCGACGCGGCCCGCACCCTGGTGCTCTTCGGCGACTCCCACATCGGGATGTGGACCGCGCCGATCGTGCGCCTGGCCGACGAGGCCGGCTGGAAGGTCGTCGTCTTCCTCAAGACCGGCTGCCCGCCGATCGACACCCCTGCCTGGCGCAACGACGGGTCCCGCCGCTACCGCGAGTGCGACCGCTGGCGGACCTGGGCCTACCGGAACATCGCCCGGATCCACCCGGACCGGATCATCACCACCGGCTACACCCAGACCGCCATCGCGGACCCGAAGACCGGCAAGGAGCTCCGCGGGGACGACGGCGCCGCCGGGACCCGGGCGCTGGTGCCCGGCATGCGCAGCGCGCTCGCCAAGCTGACCGCGGCCAGCCCCCAGGTGACGGTGCTCGCCGACAACACCACGCTCCCGGAGGCGACCGCCGACTGCCTCGGCGAGAGGAACGCCACCCTGCGCACCTGCGCCGCTCCGCTGAACCCGACCACGGCGGCGCGCAACGCGGCCTGGAGCGCGGCGGCCCGTGTGGCCGGGGCCGGCTGGGTCGACACCACGGCGTGGCTGTGCCCGAAGAACGTGTGCCCGCTGGTGGTGGGCAACGTGGTCGTCTACACCGACCGGCACCACCTGACCCGCACCTTCGCGCAGTCGCTCAGCCCGCTCCTGGCGGCGGCACTCACGCTGTGACGTCGGCGCTCCGGGTCAGCTGCGCGGCGTAGCCGGCGGCCAGCAGCACGACCGCCGCGAAGACCGAGGCGAACAGCGACAGCGCGGCGAAACCCAGCGTGCCGACGATCACGCCGGAGAGGGCACCGCCGAACGCCGCGGCCAGGTTCATCGCGAGGTCGGAGGTGCCCTGCACCGTGGTCAGCGACTCGATCGGCGCCTGCTCCGCGACCAGCGTCGAGGACGCCACGGTCGCCATCGACCAGCCCAGCCCGAGCAGGAAGAGCCCGCTGAAGATCTGCACCGAGCTGCCCGCGGGTGAGATCGCGCAGAGCACCAGCGAGACCAGCAGGACGATCCCGCCGGCACCCATCACCGCGGGCCGGCCGAGCCGGTCGGCGGCGAACCCGACGACCGGGGCGAAGGCGAACATGCCGAGCACGTGGAGCGAGATGACGATGCCGATGACGCGCAGCGCCGCGCCGCCGTGCTCCATGTGCAGCGGGGTCATCACCATCACCGAGACCATCACGGCGTGCGCCGCGGCCAACGCCACGATCGCCGCCGCGATCATCGGCCGCTCGCGCAGCACCACGCCGACCGGCCGGGACGGCAGCGGTTCGGTGGCGGCCGCGGCGTGCGCGGCGGCGTGCGCCTCCCGGGCCACCAGCAGCGGGTCCGGCCGCATCCGTACGGCGACCACGAGCCCGGCCACGAGCATGCTGGCCGCACCCAGGACGAACGGGCCGGTCAGCTCGGGGATGCCGAGCGCGTCGGCCAGGTCGGCCGCGGCCCCGGTCAGGTTCGGCCCGGCGACGGCCCCGATGGTCGTCGCCCAGACGACGATCGAGAGCGCCCGGCCGCGAGTGGCCGGCGTGGCCAGGTCGGTGGCGGCGTACCGGGCGGCGTAGTTGGCGGACGTGGTCGCCCCGAGCAGGACGGCGCCGACCACGAGCAGCAGCATCGAGCCGACGATCCCGGCGACGACGGCGAGCGCGGCACCCGACGCCCCGATCAGGTAGCCGGTCACCAGGCCTACCCGGCGGCCACGGACCGCCATCAGCCGGGCCAGCAGCCAGGACGCGCCCGCGGCGCCCAGCACCTGCCCGGTCTGGGTGAGCCCGGCGAGCGTGTCGGAACCGGAGAGGTCGCGGGCCAGCAGCGAGGCCGTCGCGATGCCGATGGTGATGCCGAGGGCGCCGACGGCCTGGGAGGCCACCAGCGTCCGCACCGTACGACGCTGCAGCGCGCCGTGCTGGCCGCCTTCGTCGGTCATCAGCGGTCCCGGGCCGGGAGCTCCAGCAGCTCCCAGACCGCGCGCCAGACCACCTTGGGGCTCTCGCCGGCGGCCAGCGCCTGCTCGGCGGTGCGGCCGCCGAGGGAGCGGATCACCGTCTGCCCGGCCCAGAACCGGGCGTAGTCGCGGCCGAGCGCCAGCTCCATCCGCTCCCAGAACTCGGTCTGCCTCACGCCTCGGCCACACCGATGTCGTGCCCGATGTCGTGCAGGTGGTGGACGACGTCGTGCAGGTAGTAGACGCCGAGGGTCGCCACGGTGAACACCGAGCCGTTGCTGCGCCGGCCCCGGCGCGGCCACTGGTCGTCGGTGATCCCGGCGAAGAGCGCGGCCGTGTCGGCGGCGGCCTCGACCAGCTCGACGGAGACCTCGGCCGGGTCCTGCTCGGAGTAGCGGCTCTCGACGGCGGTCTCGTCCTGGTCCCAGTTCGCGAAGGCGGGGTCGTCCTGGTCGAGCATCAGCCGGACGCGTTCGCCGAAGAGCCGGTGCACGTCACGGACGTGGCAGGCGTACTCCAGGCGCGACCAGGTGCCCGGGTCGGGGCGGACGGCGGCGCCGGCACCGTCGAGGGCGCCGTACCAGCCGCGGGTGTTCTCGTGGACCAGCTCGGCCAGCCGGGTGACGTCCACCGCCGACGGGTCGAACCCGCACTCCGCGCAGGGACGCTCGAGGACCCAGGTCCAGTCCTTGGTGTCGGGTTCGATCGGCATGGCGACAGTCTGCATCACGCGCCCGAGGGGCAGATGGGATTATTCGTCCCATGAGCGAGGTGCTGGTCCGGGACGTGACCGAGGCGGACCTGGAGGAGGTCGCCGCGATCTACGCCTACGAGTCGGCGCACGCGTACTCCACGTTCGAGACCGAGCAGCGTCCGGCGGCGTCCTGGCTGCCGAAGCTGCGCACCGGCGACGCCTTCCTGGTCGCGGAGGTCGACGGGGTCGTCCGCGGCTTCGCCTACGCCTCCCCGTTCCGCGACCGGCCGGCGTACCACCTGACCCGGGAGACCTCGGTCTACGTGCACCGCGACGCCCGCGGCAGCCGCCTCGGGACCCGGCTGTACGCCGCGCTGCTCCCCCGGCTCCGCGCGCAGGGGCTGCACACCGCGCTGGCGCTGATCGCGCTCCCCAACGACGGCAGCGTCCGGTTGCACGAGAACCACGGGTTCGAGCTGACCGGGACGATGCGCGAGGTCGGCGACAAGCACGACCGGATGATCGACGTCGGGATCTTCCAGCTGATGCTCTGAGCGACCGGCTCTCACCCGAGACTGATCGGCAACGAGCGCTGCTCGATCGTCGCGGTGTAGGGAACGCCGGTCGTCGAGGTGCGCCCGACGGTGCCGCCGATCTCCAGGTTCCCGCCGCGCACGGAGGCCGGGATCTCGAAACCGAGGAGCCCCTGGTCGGGCGACGGATCGACGTCCAGCGGCGGGTAGCGGGTGCCGTCGCGGGCGACGAAGGCGATCTCGTCGTCGCCGAAGAGGTAGCGCTCGGTGCGTCCGGCGTAGGAGTAGAAGGCGTTCACGACCAGGAACATCCGGGTCTGGTCGCCGGGCTTCTTCCCGTTGAGGAAGAACCGTCGCTGCCAGTAGTCGACGGTGACGTCGCGGGTGTAGGTGTCCTGCAGCCCCTGAGGCCCTTCGAGCGCGACGCTGGTCCGCTCGACCACCGGGAACCGGGCGCCGATCGGGGTCTTCGGGTCGCGCTCCTTCCTGGTCAGCAGGGCGATGTTGGAGGGGCCGTCGTACCCGCCGGAGAGGGAGAGGTACTGGGTGTAGCCGTCCGCCTTGACGACCAGGTCGACGTCCTGGGTCCCGGGAGGCAGCGCGGCGACGAAGGTGTCCCCGCCGGCGGGGAGCGGGACCGAGGCGCCGTCGATGTTGACCCGGGCCTTGAGCGTGTCCCAGTCGTCGCACGGCTTCTCCTCGCACGGCCAGTCGCCGAGCTCGAAGGCAAGCAGGGCGCTGCCGTCGGAGGCGCGTCGCAGCCCGGCCGAGGTCTGGACCTGGTCGACCTCGGAGTGCGCGAGCACGGCGACACCGGCCTTGCGCCAGGCCATCCCGTGCGGGTGCTCGACCTTCTTCGGGTCGGCCGCCTTCGCGAGCATCACCTGGCCCATCGGCACGGTGTCCAGCTTCGCCAGCGCGACCCGTTCGCTCTGCTCCGGGGCACCGCCGACCAGGACGAGCGCGACCAGGTAGTCGAAGAGCAGGATGAGGGCGAGACCACCGCCTCCGAGCACGGCGATGCGTCGCCAGCCCACCAGGCTGCCGACCCACGTGCGCAGACGCGTGACCACCGACCCCACGGGACGAGGGTACGAGGGCCCGGCGGGCCGCGCCGGAGCATCCGCAATCAGGACAGCAGCAGCCGGTCCAGCCGCTTGCCGGCGATCGCGAGGCCGACGAGGACCATCGCGACCAGGTACACCACCGACACCCCCGAGGCCCAGGTGATCGAGCCGGTGGTGAGCTCGCGGACCAGGACGACCGCGCGGTACAGCGGCGTGCACCCGACGACCGCCGCGAGCCAGTCGGGGAAGGCGCTGAGCGGGAAGAAGGTGCCGGAGAAGAGGAAGAGCGGAAGCTGACCCAGGGTGATGTAGTCGAAGTCCTGCCAGGACCGCATGTACGTCGTGAGCGCCATGCCGACCGCCCCGAACGCCGCCCCGATGAGAAGCGCGGCGGGCACCGCGAGCACCGCCCACCAGGAGTGCACCAGGTCCATCGCGACCATGACCAGCAGGAAGACGGCCGAGTAGATGCCGCCGCGCAGCAGCGACCAGGCGAGCTCGCCGCGGGCGACGTCGGTCGTGGTCAGCGGGGTGGCCAGCATCTGGTCGAAGAGCTTGTTGTACTTCAGCTTGAAGAAGAAGTTGTACGTCGAGTCGAGCAGCGCGCCGTTCATCGCGGACGCGGCCAGCATGCCGGGGGCGACGAACTCGGCGTACGGGATCACCTCGCCGTTGAAGGTGAACCCGGTGATCAGCTTGCCGACGCCGATCCCGATCGAGAACAGGTAGAAGACCGGCTCCAGGAACCCGGAGACGAAGATCCACCACCCGGACCGGTAGGCGATGTAGTTGCGCTGGACGATCAGGGCGGTGGCCTCGGACGTGCTGATCGGCGAGTCCGGCCGGCCGGCCGCACGGTCGGGACCGCCGCCGGCTCGGCCGATCGCCTTGGCCAGGGCGCCCTTCGCGGAGGTGACCATCATGAGACGAGCCGCCGTTCCAGCAGCCGGACGGCGGCGAACCAGCCGGCCAGGGTGAGTGCGAGCAGATAGGCGACGTGCACCGCCGCGGCCGGCCCGTCGACCGTGCCGAGCACGAGCATCCGGGTGAGGTCGACGCCCTGCCACAGCGGCGTCACCCGCGCCAGCGCCTCCAGGAACGGGTTCAGGTTCTCGATCGGGAAGAAGGCGCCGGAGAACAGGAACATCGGGATCATCCCCAGCCGGAAGACCAGTGCGAAGCCGCTCTCGTTGGGCAGCGACGCGGACAGCGCGTAGACCGGCGCGGCGAACGCCGTGCCCAGCAGCAGCTGAGCGAAGAAGGCGCCGATCACGCCCGGCACGGACTCGAAGACCCCGAAGGGCGCCATCACGGCGAGGAAGACCGCGGAGACCGTCGCGACCCGGAAGACCACGAACCCGAGGTGCGCGAAGACGACGTCGGCGACACCCAGCGGCGTGGCGATCATGCCGAGGTACGCGCGGTTCCACTTGATCATCCCCATCACCGGGTAGGTGACCTCGCCGAAGACCGTGGTCATCGTCTGCGCGGCGACCAGCCCGGGCGCGACGAACGCCAGGTACGACGTCGCGCCCTCGAGCTCGGCGGGGTCGGCGTCGACGAACCCGCCGAGCAGCACCCCCATCGCGAGGACGTAGAGGAGGGGGACGACGAAGGAGGAGATCGCCGAGCCCCGCCAGGTGCGCTTCGTCAGCACCCACCAGTAGTCGGTCATCCGCGCGGCGCGACGTACGTCGAGGCGCGTCATCAGTCGACCAGCGTCCGGCCGGTCAGGCGGAGGAAGACGTCCTCCAGCGTCGAGCGACGGACCAGCGACATGACGGGGTCGAGCCCGCGCTCGTGCACCCGAGCCAGGGTGTCCTCGCCGTCGTCGGTGTAGAGCAGCAACCGGTCCGGGAGCACCTCGACACGTTCGGCGAGGTCCTCGACCTTGGCGGCGAGCTCCTCGTGCGTCGCCCCGCCGTCGAGGGTCGCGAACCGGAGCTCGGTCACCTCGCGGGTGGTGTGATCCCGGATCAGGTCGGCGGGCGACCCCTCGGCGACGATCAGCCCCTTGTCCATCACCACGAGCCGGTCGCAGAGCTGCTCGGCCTCGTCCATGTAGTGCGTGGTGAGCACCAGCGTGACGCCCTGCTGCTTGAGCCGGAACAGCCGGTCCCAGACCACGTGCCGGGCCTGCGGGTCGAGCCCGGTGGTGGGCTCGTCGAGGAGGAGCACCTCGGGCCGGTTGATCAGCGAGCGGGCGATGGTGAGCCGGCGCTTCATGCCGCCGGAGAGGTCGTCGACCTTGGCGGTCGCCTTGTCGGCGAGCTGGACGAACTCGAGCAGCTCCTCGGTCCGGCGGCGGACCTCCGCGCGCGGCAGGCCGAAGTAGCGCCCGTACACGTAGAGGTTGTCGCGGACGTTGAGCTCGGTGTCGAGGGTGTCCTCCTGCGGACAGACCCCGATCCGGGAGCGGATCGTCGGCCCGTCTACCGCCGGGTCCAGGCCGAGGATCCGCAGGGTGCCGCCGCTGACCGGCGAGACCGCGGCCACCATCCGCATGGTCGAGGACTTTCCGGCGCCGTTGGGGCCCAGGAATCCGAAGGCCTCCCCCGGCCGGACCTCGACGTCGATGCCCTTGACGGCCTCGAAGGTGCCGAAGGACTTGCGCAGCCCGGACGCGCTGATCATCGCGTCCTGGCGCCCGAGCTCAGGAGAACTGCTCACGGTCACCGACCCTAGGTCATGTGACCGACAGCGGCGCTACGGCTTTTCGTCGCCCTCGGCGAGGAAGGCGTCGATCAGCGGCCACGTCGTCGTCGGCGCGTGCAGACCCGCGACCAGGCCGAGGTGCGAGGCGACCACGCCCTCGTAGTGCACCGACTCCGGATATTGCTGTGGCTCGAGGTCGCATCTTCCGGGGAGGGGTGCGGGGCGGGGCGGAAGCTGACGGACGCCGCACGCAATCCTGGCTTCTTGCGCCAGACGAGCGCCGGCTGGCGATCCCTCATTCGTCAGGCGCCACGCAATCGTTGGATCCCAAAGGCGATTGGCACAGGTTGATCCTGAAGTGGATCGGGACCCGGCGCACACCCGCTCGTGTGCGGTATACGGCCTCGAACCCGCGCGCAGTCGCGTTGGTTCCTGCCGGCTTGTTGAGTTCGATAGAAAGGTCGTTCAAATTTGCACCGGCGATAGTCCCATCACGCGCACACGGCGTCACGACTTCGTGAGTCATCGACGTGCCGTACAGGCTGGCGAGCCTGCGGGCGGCGAAGCCCTCAACTTGGCGTCCCGGCTGAGTCACGGCAAAGTCGGTGACCGAAATTCCGCCGGCGGGCCCGACGGGTTCGATCCGCTCGATCGTTATCGAGGCTGCCCCGACCACGCAGACTGGCCCTACCCACGCTGTTGCAGTGCGATCTCGACCGGGAAGAGAAGAAGCGCCACCGAAGGACTCCGGCGAAACGACCAACCGAGGCTCGACCTTGGTTGATCTCGGCGTCTCAGGTGCCCCGCTTGACCCACGGTGCGGACCGCCCGCTACCTCTTTCCTACCGTCGCTCGCACCAGCGTCCACGGAGCGCGAGTGGAGGCTGGCGCCGCCCAGCAGGGCGACGACGACGAGCGCCCCGACGCCTGCTGCCCGTCTCAACGCTTCCACACCTTGAAAGCCCTGGAGTAGTTGATCGGCAGCTTTGGATCGTTCGAGCAGATCAGCGACGGCTTCCTGACGTGAACGGTGATTCTCGTTGACTTGTCGTAACCACTTTGGGCTGTCAAGGAGACCGACGCAAACTCAATCCCCTGCGTCTTGGTGTAGGACTTCCCACTGTCTTTAGTGAAGTCGAAGTTCGAGTACCCCTCACAACGATCGCGCCAAGGTTGGTTGACGGACACCGTCCTCGGAGAGTCCGGAGTGAACGAGGCAATCCGAACCGGGGTGCGGCTCACCCCGAAATCCTGGTATCCGGAGTACGTGCCGACGCAGTACGTGTGAATGTCCCGATAGTCGACCTTGTTGAAGAGAGTTTGATTGACGACGCCGAGCGCCGAGCCAACGACGGTCTTGCTGTAGCCATTCGTATCCTGCCTGTGAATGTCGAGCACCCCGCTCTGCACCCACTTCGACACGTCTGGCGACTTCAAGCCCACTCCGAGACTGTGATGGTTGCTTCTCGTCTGGGTGACGTCGGCCTTCGCCCCGCTCCAGTTGTAGACGGACATGAAGCGCTCAGGCATGTCGTAGAACCAACGGCCCTTCTCGGTCCAGCAAGAGCCACCACCGGCGCCGGTCGGGACTGCCTTCACCGAACGTCCAGCCGTACCCACGGTCGTGGGAACCTCGATGACTCCGCTGGTCGAAGCCTCTTCGTACTCTGTCTGCGTCAGCTCGCCGTCATCCGGATCGCGCCACTCGCTGATGTCATCGGACTCGGTAGAAGCGAGGCCCGTTGCCACGTCGATGTTGACGTCCTCGGCCACCACGACCGCGCCACCCGAAAGGCTCTGGGGTCCGTCCGTCCCGCCGCGCGCATCGGCCTCCCGCGATTCGAGAGGATCGGCCTCGGCAGTGAGGACGTAAGGAACGACCGAACTGCCATCCGCGGCCAGCAACTGCATTGTCACCGATCCGTCGTCGGCGACGTAATCGGACGACAGGCCGCTCGTCGTTCCGTCGATCGAATAGCGGCCATTCTCATCGGTGGTCGCCGTGTCCAGGACAGGGTTCTGGACAGTCTCGCCTTCTGCACCGGTTGCGAGGCTGTCGGCAGTCGGCCAGGCAACGGCGGTGACCTGTGCACCGTCGACAGGGATCCCGTCGGACAGGATAGTTCCCTGAAGATCGATGTTGTCACCGTGACCAACGGCAGCTGGTTCCCACAACTGCTCCCCCGGAACACTGAACGTGCCCTCGGCGTCGAGGGTCACGTCGACCTTTTCAACTCCCGTGTTGTGGATGGTGATTTTTCCATCGGTGCCCAACGGCACAACGGTCGCCGAAGCGCCGGAACCCGCCGCGTAGTCCAAAACTGGCGTGTACGGCTCGTCAGTCCCCGTTGCCCAGATGTTCAAGGAGCCACGTGCAGATGCGCCACCCTGAACACCAATTCGCGCGACGACGGCAGACGTCGTCTCCGGAGCCGCCATGGTCAGGGCGCCAGTCGGGCCCGTGAGAGCGACCTCGACGCTCGAGTTTCCGGGAACAGCCACTTGGGGCGGGGTTCGAGTGTCGAACGCGCGCACCTGGAATGGCGTGAGCGCACCGCCTGCATATCCAGGAATGAAGTAGCCCAGGACGTCAACGCTGATATCCGCGGAAGCTCCCGAAATGGTCAACTTGAACGCGCCCTGGTCCGCGCCAGACCAACTGAGCGGCACCAGAAGCCCGTGGGCACTGTCCTCTCCTCCACGAAATGCCGTCGAGATCGCCCCCATCGCATCGTCTGCGCGGGAAACAGAGAAGGTGCCTCCGCTTGCCGGATGAATCGTCCGGATCACCACGGCCGCGGCCGTTGCGCCGTCAGGCACTTCCTCGAGATCGCCGACGCGAATCACGCGGCTCTCGCCCGATGCCATCTGCGCCCCACTAAGGCCAGAACCCGTTTGAGTGTCTGCAACGCGCAATTGTGGAACAGGGAAGTATGACCCCGCACCTCCAACTGGGAAGGTGCTGAAATAGCCTTCGG
Organism: Marmoricola sp. RAF53; assembly: GCF_052114005.1. NCBI lineage: Bacteria > Bacillati > Actinomycetota > Actinomycetes > Propionibacteriales > Nocardioidaceae > Marmoricola > Marmoricola sp. RAF53. Next base: position 41,674 of record NZ_JBFRDX010000017.1, read on the forward strand.
CCTGGATTCGCAGATTCACGGAACTGGAGACGCGGACCCGGACTGCGCCATTGACATCGAGGTCGACCATGCCTGAAGCGGATTGCGACGCGCCGCCAAGATACTCGAGGTACGTCATGCCTTCAGACGCCGTTGGACTGATGTCGACCCGGCCGGCCGAAGAAGGACTGAACGCCGTGATGTTCAACGCCACGGCGGAAACGCCGCTTGTGGGCAAGCCAGCGCGGCCCAGTACCTGAACCGTACGCCAAGAGTTGGCCGGCATGGGCGTGGAGAAATCTCCAACCACGGGCACCGCTGCGGTGTCCAGGACAATCCCGGAGGACGGTACAAACATTCCCCCCGCGGACCTGGAAATGTGCATGTCAGCCGAATCGAAGCCGCCTGATGTGCCGTTCCTGCCGCTCAACAGGGTCCCGTCAAACCCATATGCCTGCACGGCATAGTCGCGGCCAGCCTTGAGCTTGCCGGAGGGCACGACGGCGGTCGAGGTGCCTTCAGTGTCGCCGACCACTTGGGTGCCGTCGCCGCTCCAGATCAGGTCACCGCCCGAGAGGACTCTGAATCTTGCGCGGACACCGGGCCCGTCAACGTCGCTGACGTGAGCCGAAAGGGTGGGCGTGAGGGTATCCGTCTCACCGTCGACTACGGGCGAGACAGTCAGTCCAGAAGCATTAGCTGGATAGGAGTTGTAGGTCACCACCAGCCGCGGGTGCACCGACGTGTCGGAGTAGTTCACCGACCGGTAGCGGCGCCAGGTGGCGTTGTAGGTCTCGGTGTTGCCGCGCACCTGCAGGCCGTAGTTCGGGAATGCGCCGGATGCCCAGCCGTCCACGATGCTGGTGACGTCCCAGTTCGCGCCGTTGGCCGCACACCCCGACGCGCCGTAGGCCGGGGCGAAGTAGGCCATGCCGGTGTCGGTGAAGTTCGGGCGGGTCGCCCACGTCACCCCGGTCACCGACCAGGGCTCGATGATCCGCGAGACGTTGACGTTCGCCGCGGTGCAGCTGGCCGAGTACCAGTTCCGCATCCACAACGTCGCCTTGGTGATGTGCCGTCCGCTGATCCCGCTGGAGGAGAACGTCAGGTAGGAGCGCGCCTTGTGGGTGCCGCCGTCGAACGTGCCCGCCCGCAGCTCATCGCTGCCGGCCTGGCTGCTGATGTAGTCGGCGCTCTCGATCCAGGTGTCACCGTTGGCGTAGGTCGTAAAACTCGGGTCGATCGTCACCGGGTACTTCGTGTCCGGGTCGGCCAGGAAGTCCTCGTCCGGGGTCAGCGTCAGGACCGGGTTCGCACCCGCCTTCTCCCCGTCCGGCGTCATCGCGCCGGCCTGGGTCACCGTCGCCTCCACCGGAACGACGTTCGCCGGGTCCCCCTGGGAATTCTCCGTGGAATCCCACATCAACGGCTTCGGCGCGGTCGCGACGACCTCACCGGACTTCGTCTTGACCTGCAGCGAACCGTTCGCCGCCTCGGTCAGCTTGGCCCCGTCGGTGGCCACCGGCATCGAGAACGCCAGCGACTCGTCCGAATCCGGGGTCGATGAAGCCTCCGGAGCCGGAGCCGGGGTCGGGGTCGGAGTCGGGGTCGGGGTCGGGGTCGCGACTTCCTCCGGCCCAGCCCCCAGATCCGAGGTGAGGTCGTCCAGGTTCGCCGGCCGCTGCCGGAGCACCACCGAGTGGCTGAACCCGGTCGCGGTCGCGGTGACCACCAGGTCACCGCCCTCGACCGCGCCCACGTAGGTCGCGGTGTCGCCCTCGACCTTCGGCTCGGGCAGCGCCGAGGACCACTTCCACGTCAGGTCCTTGCCGTCCTCGCTCAACCCGGCGAACACCCGGTCCCCGCCGTCCGAGAGCTGCAGATCGGAGGCCGCGTACTTCGGCTCCAGGTGCCCGTCCCGCTCCACCAGCGTGAGGTCGATGTCGTGCCACGCGCCGTCCTCGTCCTGCACCCGCGTCGGCTCAGTGTCCTGCTCGGAGGTCCAGGTGCCGTCAGGGTTCGCGAAGACCAGCTCGGTCTCCGAACGCTGCGACAGGTCCTCGACCCGCTTGCCGGTCGCCCGCGCGGTCACCATCGCCGAGACCGAGTCGGGACGCGACTGCTCGGTGGCGCCGGCAGTCTTGTCGGCCACGGGAGCGCGCCGCGGACTGACCGCTGCCTCGGCAGCCACGAAGCCCGAGAGCGGGAGGGAGAACGCGGCCACGAGGGCGGCAGAACGAAGAACACGGCGGGAGAACACAGGTGACCTCTTCCTGTGCACCGCAAGGAAGGTGCACGTCAGGAAGACGTCTCGGCGAACCGCGGGCTTACGCGCCGACGGAAAAACCTCGCGGTCGGCACCCGTCTGACCAGGACAGGCACCGACCGCGAGGAGTCGGACCGGCCCGGGCGCGCGCTGGGTTACGCGCCCGGACCGGGGTTCGGGGGGATCAGCCGAAGCGGCCGTGGACGTAGTCCGCGGTCCGGCTGTCCTGGGGGGAGGAGAACATCGCGTCGGTGGGACCGTGCTCGACGATCACGCCGGGCGCGCCGTTCTCGGCGAGGAAGAAGGCGCACTGGTCGGAAACGCGGGCCGCCTGCTGCATGTTGTGCGTGACGATCACGATGGTCACCTCGTGGGCGATCTCCTTGATCGTCTCCTCGACCACCCGGGTCGACGTCGGGTCGAGGGCGGAGCAGGGCTCGTCCATCAGCAGCACCCGCGGACCGACGGCGAGCGACCGGGCGATGCAGAGCCGTTGCTGCTGGCCACCCGACAGCGCCGACCCGGGCTGCTGGAGCCGGTCCCGGACCTCGGTCCAGAGGCCGGCCCGGACGAGGCTCGACTCGACGAGCGCGTCCCGGTCGGACTTGGAGCCCTTGGTCCCGGTCAGGTGCAGCCCGGCGAGGACGTTGTCGTAGATCGACATCGCCGGGAAGGGGTTCGGCTTCTGGAAGACCATCCCGATCGCCCGCCGGGCGTCGGTGACCTTCCTGGCCGGGTGGTAGATGTCCTCGCCGTCGAGCAGCACCTCCCCCGCGAGCTGGGCACCCGGTACCAGCTCGTGCATCCGGTTGAGGATCCGGAGGAAGGTGGACTTGCCGCAGCCCGACGGCCCGATCAGCGCGGTCACCCGCTCGGCCGGGACCTCGAGCGTCACCCGGTCCAGCACCTTGCGCTGGCCGAACCACGCCGACACGCGCTCGGCGTGGAGCGTGCCCGAGAGCTGACCCGACTGACCCGGGGCCGGCCCGGGACGGGAGGGTCCCGGGCCGGCCTCGACGGCCGGCAGCGTGCGGGTGGTGTCGGTCTCGACGGCGTTGGTCATGCGCCTTCTCCTCAGTCCGGCTCTGCTACTTGGTGATCTTGATGGTCACGGCCCTGGCGTTGCTGGCCCCGACGGTCCCGCTGCCGGCGTACTTGGCCACCAGGGTGTACTTCTTGGCGACCTTGAACTTGGGCAGCTTGATCGTGATGACGCCGTTGTTCGCGGCGGTCAGCGTCACGGTCTTGAGGACCTTGGAGCCGGCGTAGATCCGGATGGTCCCGGTCGGCTTGAGGCCCGCCGCGCGCACGGTGACGACGACGGCCGGCACCTTGGTCTTCTTCAGCGGCGTCTTGACCACCCGGGCCGAGGTCGTCGAGAGCGCCTTGGCGACGACGACGGTCTTCGCGGTCGCGCTGCTCTGCGCGAGCGAGCCGGAACCGTTGTAGCGCAGCACCAGCGCGTGGCTGCCCGGCGCGAGCCTGGTACCCGGGACGGTGATGGTGGCCGCGCCGGAGGCGAGCGTCCCGGTGGCCACGACGGTCGGACCCTCGAGGACGGAGACGGTGCCGGCCGGGACCGAGGCGTCGGTCGGGGTCACCGTCGCGGTGACGTTGAACGCGGTGCCGTAGCGAGCGCTCGCGGGGACCGCGGAGGTGGTCGAGGTCGAGGTCAGGTTGACCGGCGAGCTGGTCACGGTCCAGGTGTCGCCGGTGACCTTCACGAACGTCGACGCGTACGTCGTCCCGACGCCCTGGCTCGCCGAGCTCGACCGCAGCCGGATCTCGTAGACGTCCTCGAAGCCGGTCGCCGTCGAGGTGTTCTCGTAGCCGGCGATGTAGTCGGCCAGGGAGAGGCTGGTCGCCGCCCCCTTGACCACCGGGTTCGAGCCGACCCCGGCCGGAGCCCCGGCCACCGGGAAGGTGTTGGCCGCGGTCAGCTGCTCGCCGGTCCACGCGCCCTGGGCCAGGCCCGGGTTGGCGGTGTAGGCGAACAGGGACGCGTGGTCGTCACCGGAGCGCAGCGGCGCGCTGGTGGCGGCGTACGCGACGAACGGCTTGGCGCTGACGCTGCCGGAGGTGACGGCCGTGCCGGCGGCGTTGTAGAGGGTGAGCGTCGCCGCGCTCTTGTCGGGGTTGGCGGTGACGGCGGTCTCGTCGGCGCTGTACCAGGCCAGCGAGTCCGGGTTCCCGGTGAAGCTGGTGGCGGCGTACGCCACCCCGGAGGCGGTCGAGGCGAACAGGGCGATCCCTGCCACCACCGCCCACGGCTTGCGGATGCGTGTCTTCACGATGTTCCTTTCGAGTTTGAGTGCGCAGTGGCGCAGGCCCCGCCGCCGCCGGTCACGAGCCGCCACCGGTCCCCGTCGACGCGGAGGTCCGCGGCGTCGTAGCGGTCGACCTGGGGGGCGGTGCCGGGCGCGGTGAGGAGCAGGCGGAGCTGCACGTAGCCGTGCCACGCCGCCGGGAACCCGGCGACGAAGTCGGCCAGCGTGGTGGACCGTGCGGTGATCCGGGCGGAGGGGTGGGCAGCGTCGTCGACCGCGCTCGCGGCCGTGAGCTGGAGCCCGCTGAACTCCTCGGGAGAGACGCCTTCGCGGGGCTGGTAGGCGAACAGGGTCGCGTTCCCGGCCTGCGCGTAGGCCCCGGTGGCCGGGCTCGAGCCGACGACGGTGTCGGCCAGCTGTCCCTTCACCGACCCGCCGGTGACCTCGTGCCCGTCGGCGTCGCAGAACGTCAACGTGCCCCGGGCCGCCGGGTCGGTGTAGGGGGCTGCGTCCTCCCGGTGGGCCACGACGAACCAGGCGATGCCGAGACCGACGAGGACACCGGCCAGCGCGACGGCGATCCAGACCTTGGTCCGGCTCCCCTGCGCGGGGGTGGTGACGTCCGAGACGTGCTCGGTCGCGGTGTCGGTGGTCATCGTGCTCTCACTCCCTGGTCCGTCGCGGCCGTCAGGCCCCGGGGATCCCGCGGTCGACCCAGTTCGGCTCGATGCCGGCGGCCTCGAGGAGCGCGTGCCCGGCCTCGGTGTTCACGAACGGCGTCGGACCACCCGGGTTGTAGAAGAGCGCCTGGACCCAGTTGAGGGTGCTGCCCGGCTGCCACGGGGTGTTCGACTGGTAGTCGCTCTCCCGGAAGATGGCGTTGTACGGGAAGTCCACGACGAAGACGCTGTCGGCGTTGCCGCCGGCGTCGGCGCCGTTCTCGTTGAGCAGCTGCAGGCCCGCGACGCTGAGCGCCGAGCGCGGCGACGCCGGGTTGGCGGTGTAGGAGTTGGCGGTCGACGGGTTGGCGTAGAAGCCGGCCTCGAGCAGCTTGAAGCGGCCGCGCGGGAAGGGCACGATCGCGTTCTTCTTGACCGCGGGGTCGGCGATCGCGGTGATCGTCGTCGGGTCGTTCTGCTGCACGGTGCGCAGGTTCGGGTTGTTGACGTAGCCCGCGGAGAAGGCGTTCTTCTGGTCGGTGGTGCTGTACGCCTGCCCCCAGTACGCCGCCAGCGGCCGCAGGAAGACGTCGCGCATGCCGGCCGAGGTCGGCGGCACCAGCGGGACGATGGTCTCGTCGGCCCAGGCCGGATTGAGGTCCTTCCACTTCAGGATCGGGTTACCCGCGTTGTCCTGCCCGTGGTAGATCCAGGCGACCTGCTTGAGGGTGAGGCCGCCGGCCGGGGCGTTGGTGTCGGTGGCCGCGGCGATGAGGTCCTTGTCGATGCCGATCTGGACGGTGTGGATGGCCGAGCTCAGGTTCGACAGCGCGGTGCTGTTGTTCTGGGTGGTCGGCAGGTTGGGGCTCCGGGCGACGTCGATCCAGTGGTGGTCGAAGTCCTGGATCAGCGCGGTGATGCCGCCGTTGCCGCCGGAGGGGCGGACCTCGTTGGGCGCGCCGGCCGCGAGGGAGGCGGTGGGGTTGAGGACCTTGACGTCGGAGATCTTGACGTACTTCTCGTTGGTGGCGTCGCCGTCCAGGCTGCCGGTGTAGTTCGCGACGGTCGTCGGGTCGATGTACGCCGACCGGCCGTTGGCGTCGCCGGAGGAGTCGAAGTTCACGAACCGCCACTTGTTGCCGGCGGTGTTGTAGCCGGGGAGGGCGCCGTACCCGTCGGCGAGGAAGTTGAAGGCGTTCTGCTGGATGTCCGAGCCGACGGTCACCACGTCCTTCGGCTGCGGCGCCAGGTCTGCCTGGGCCGAACCCTGGAACGCCAGGGTGCCGACGACGGCGATGCCCACCACCGAGGCGGCGAGGGCTGTCCTCTTCTTCTGCATTGAATGACCTTTCTTAGTCAACTCAGTCGTCTTTCACGCCGCGAAGGGGCCGCGGCGGCGAAGCTGGGGGTGGGGAGGGGAGCCGTTGCTCTGCGCAGAGCCTAGCGGCTCGGAGCGCCATTCTTTAGTAAGTCTTGTATTTTGATCAACAATCTCTTCAGATGCTTCAGATCATCGCCGGCAGGAGCCCGGAGACGAGGGAGGAGACCAGCCAGAGCACCGCCAGCACCGCCGGCAGCCCGGTCACCCAGGCTCCGATCCGGGACCAGCGGTGCCAGGCCCAGACCGCGCCGGCGAGCACCAGCAGCAGGAGCTGGAGAGCGAGCGCGAGCAGCGCCAGCTGGCCCGGCGACACCTCGGCCTTCATCCCGAGCCCGTGCGGGTCCGCGGTCGACCGCGCACCCGCGGCCACCGACTTCCCGAGCAGCTCGGCGTCCACGTAGTAGGTCTCCGACGGCCGCAGCCCGGCGAGCCGGCCCTCCCCCGCCGCGGTGGCCAAGGTCAGCCGGCTTCCGCCCTCGGCCACCGGCGACGGCACCGGGTCCCCGGCCCGACGGGCGCCGGTCACCTTGAAGGTGAACTCCCCCTGCGCCGTGGTCACACGGACGGTGTCGCCGTTGCCCAGGTCCGGCAGCTCGCGGAAGGTGGCGCCGAACGTCAGCGACCGGCCGGTCACGACGCTGGTTCCCTGCTGCCCGGGGAGCACGGTCCCGAGCGCGTGGCCGGGCCCCTGCTGGGTCTGGTCGCTCCGGGTGCCCTCGACGACCACGACGTTCTCGACGCCGAGCGCCGGGATGCTGAGCAGCGCCACCGGGGCTCCGGCCGCGATCGGCGCACCGGTGGGCGCGGTGCCCTCGGCGAGCTGCGCGCGGAGCTCGTCGTACAGGCCGTGCTGGTCGTGGGACTGCTCGAATCCGCTCAGCACGGTCAGGTAGAGCAGCATCCAGGAGACCAGCAGGGCGAAGGCGAACAGCACCTGGGAGCCCAGCCGCGGGACCTCGTTCTGCTGCTGGCGCGGCGGCGGCGAGGCGTCCAGCGGCTCGTCCCGTACGACGGTCGGCGGCGGCGCGAGCGTGCTCACCGGCTCACCCGCTTCCCGGCACCGCGGCCCGCGGTCCGAACCGTCGTCCGGGCCGCCGCGACCAGCGCGTGCCGCTCCGGGTAGAGCCGCAGGACCAGGCCCGCGAACGCGGCGGCGAGGACCAGGAACAGCGCCAGCAGCAGTCCGGCGTTGCCCAGCGGCGAGTAGTCCCGGCGCGTCTTCACCAGCTCCAGCGGCACGGTCACCTCGGTGGCCGGGGCCGCCTGCGGGCTGCCGACGGCCCCCGGGGCGGCCGCCGGGGCGGGTCCCCCGCCGATCGGCGCCGCCCCCGCGGGATCGGCGGCCGGCTTCGGCACCGGCGTGGTGGCCACAGGGTCGGCGGCCGTGCTGCAGGTGCCGGCCTCCCCGGTCAGCCCCGGGAGCTGGCCGTTCTGCGCCTTGACCAGCCGGGCTGCCCGGACCGTGTAGGCCTGCAGCTGGCCGAGACCGTTGGCGTCCGTCAGCGGCAGGTAGCCGTCCGGCAGCTGACCGTTGGCCGAGCCGGCCACCTGGCCGCGGGTCGCCGCGTAGCAGAGGAACCGGGAGACCTTGACCGCCGTTTCGTGCTCGACGCCCTGGGTCGGGACGTCGGCGTACACCGGCACCAGGCCCGGGTACGCCGCCGACCCGGCGGCGGTGCGCAGCCCGGCGTAGTCGAACGTCCAGGTCCCGGCCTCCTCGTCCGGCTTCAGCAGGGCGGCCGCGCTGGTCAGGCCGGCCTTGTCCGGCGCCACGAACGTGCGGCCGCCGGCGTCGGTGAACCTGCTCCCCGACGGGACGGTCGACGTGGTCTGCAGCGCGGCCGTGCGCAGGTTGTACCGGGACGCGGCCGAGAGCGTGGAGAGCCCGATCACGAACCGGGAGCCGACCAGCTGCTTGCCGTACTTCTTCAACCCGAGCCGGCCGACGTCGGACCGGTCGGTGGCCGCGCAGGCCATGTTCACCGCCGAGATGGCGTACTGGACGTTCAGCGCGATGGTGCTGATGTTCGCGGTGGGGTTGGCCACCAGTCCGAGCACCGGCGCCGGGCTGTAGGCGTAGCAGTAGTTCCGGTCGCTGTCGTCGTACCAGTCGGGCGCGAGCCAGGTGTCCTTCTGCGGCCACGCGTCCACCGGCAGGTCGATGTCCTGGTAGCTCGGGTTCACCTTCATCCCCCAGGGGTCCGGGGTGCCGTCTAGGAACGCCCGGGCCTCGGGGTCGGCGTCCAGGTAGCGCGTCACCGCCCAGACCAGGTCGGAGTCGGTGGAGAGGACCTGGATCGTCGCGGCGGTGGCGTTGGCCGCGTCGATCTTGACCCCCGGGTTGAGCGCCCGGAACTCCGGGTCCATCGTCAGGTTCATCGGGTTTCCGGACAGCGCCGCGTAGTCGCTCTTGACGAAGTCCAGGGCCGGGTAGGACTGGCTCAGCAGCTTGGCCAGCAGCCGCCCGTTGATCTTCAGCGACGGGTACTCCGAGCCGTCCGCGGCGTCGATCTTGAACACCACCCCGAACCCGCCGATAGCGACCGGCGCCTGCACGGTCGGCCGCGACGGGGCGTCCAGCGGGCGGGAGCCGAGGGCGGCGTCGACGTTGCCGACGGACAGCAGGTTGCGCGCCGCCGACTCCGAGGACTGCACGTGCACGACCGGGAACAGTCCCTTGTCGGTGCAGAACTTCGGCTGCCAGGACGCGGTCAGCTCGTTGAGCAGCACCGACCCGTAGACCGGCTGCGGCTTGCCGCCGCCGACGACCTTGCAGACCGAGTCCGACGCCGCGAAGGACAGCGGCACGGTGATCCGGTTGCGCCAGTTCGACGGCGCCCACCAGAGCGCGCCGGAGGTCGCCAGGTTGGTGAGCTTGGCGTCGCTGCGCAGCTGACCGGCCGTGTAGGTGTCGGCCTTCGAGCACTGCGCGTCCGCGGTCGCCGCGTCGGCCGGGCTCGGCCGGCTCGCCACCGGGAGCCGGGTCCCGTACGGGTCGCAGCTGATCCCGACCACCGGGATCGCGACCAGCGAGCAGGCGACGGATGCCGAGCAGCCCAGCGAGGCGTTCTCGCTCGCCGTCCAGACGGCGAACTCCGCGTGGCCGCTGCCGTCGCCCTTGGTCATCGCGAAGGTCGAGTTGCTCGGGATGCTGCCGTCGCCGACCTCGTCGGACTCCGGGGCCATCCCGACGCAGCCGCCGAGCGGCACCGGCCCGCCGGCGTAGGTCCTGCCGGAGAGCGCGACGAACGGCAGCCAGCGCTCGGCCAGGGCGACCCGGCCGCACTCGGACGGCCGCGGGTCGGGCGCCGAGACCGTCCGGGCCCGCTGGCCCGCGGTGGCGAACGCGTCCGAGCGCCACGCCGGCCAGCCGGTGCTGTTGTCCCGGGTGAAACGCTCCTGGGCGGTCTGGGTCCAGCAGGTCTCCGGACGGACCTGCTCCTGACCCTTCCCGGGGTTGTCCACGCCACGGCACTGCAGCAGCACGAACGGGTACTCGGTGTTGATGCCGGCACCGGAGTTCACGTCGTTGACCAGGCCGCCGCTGGGGTGCGCACCGGTCCAGCGCACCGTCAGCTCCTGGCGACCGCGCAGGTTCGTCGTCTCCGAGACGTCCAGCTTCACGTCGTAGCCGGCCACCTGGGTGGCGGTGCCGTCGGCGGCGTACGCGACCCGCTCGACGGTCTTGGTCCGCGAGACCGTCCCGGTGCGGACGGCGTCCGCGGGCGACTCCACCACCGGGGCGAAGACGATGCCGGTCAGCGCCGCGAGGACCGCCGCCAGCCCGAGGGCGACGCGGGTCCGGGTGGCCGCGGACCACGAGGTCCAGGGTCCGGTCATCGCGCGCTCCCCCGCCGGCGGACCGCGCGCCCCACGGCGACGGGCACGGTGACGGCACCGAGGAAGAGTCCGATGACCAGCGCGGTCAGCACCGCCGGGGACCCGCTGGCGGCACCGGCCGCCAGGGTCGTCGGCACCACCACGGTCTCGGCGCCGGCGGCACCGCTCCCCGCGGCCGAGGCGACCTCCCCGGTGACCGGGTCGCGCACCGCCGCCGCTCCACCCGTGGTCGCGGCACCCGCGGCACCACCGCCGGTGGTCGCGGCCGGACCCGCGGCGGCACCGGCCTTGGTGCCACCCTTCGCGGGCGTGGTCCCGGGGTTGCTGTTGAAGCTGCCCTCGCCGCCCGAGCAGGGCACCGCGCCGATCTTGTCGCAGGCCGGCGGCTGCGGCGCGATCTGGGCGAGGTAGTTCACCTGCGGCTTGCCCTTGATGAACGTCGGGTTGTTGCACGTGCTGACGTCGCGCTGGGTGAGGTCGACGGCCGGGTCGGCCGTCTTGAGCTTGCCGATCTGCTCGAAGCCGGCCTTGACCAGGTTGATCGGCAGCGGCGAGTAGCCGACCGGTCCGACCTCCGACTGGCCCTGGCAGATCGAGTAGTAGAGGAAGTCGGCCAGCGTCTGCCGCTTCGGCGTCGAGCTCAGCCGCGGGTCGTTCGCCGCGGTCGGGATGATCGCGTACACGTACGACGACAGCGGGTAGGTGCGCTTGTCCGGGTTGACGTAGACGTTGTCGAGCTTCTGGGTCAGGTAGTTCGGGTCCGACGGGTTGTTGTTGATCTGCGCCGCCGTCAGCGCCACCGCCACGTTGTACTGCGTCGGCAGGGTGTAGTAGCCGGCCCGGTTGAGCACCTTGGCGACCGGGAAGTTCGCCATCAGCGGGTAGGAGTACTCCTCCATCGCGATCGCGCCGACCGCGTTCGAGGACTTCACGTAGTTCATGACCCCGTCGGACCCGGTCTGCGCCTTCTGCGGACCGGTGGCGCGGCCGCAGTTCAGCGGGAAGTAGTCGGTCGGCGCGGCGACGCCGTTGCAGGCCTTCCAGATCGACGGGTACTGCTTGGCGAGCCAGGTCGTGAACTGGTTGGTCACGCCGGCCCCGTCCGCCCGGACCACCGGGATGATCGGGATCGACGGCAGCAGCCGGCCGTTGTTGTCCTGGGCGATCTGCGGGTCGTTCCAGTTGGTGATCTGGTTGGTGAAGATCTTCGCGATCGTCTCCCCGGACAGCCGGAGGTTGCGTACCGCCGTGCCGCCGACCTTCACGTTGTAGGGGAACGACGTGCCGCCGGCCACGATCGGCAGGTAGGCGAACGACCGGCCCAGCGGTGAGTCCTGCTGGCCCGTCGTCGGGTCCTTGCCCCGGTACGGCGAGTCGGTGACGCCGAAGTCGGTCGACTTGTTGGCGTAGTCCTTGCGCCCCTGGGCCGCGCCGTTGGCCGTGTAGACGACTTGCATGCCCTGGTTGGCGACGTCGGCGACCCACTGGTTGACGGCGTTCGCCGCCCAGCTCGACCCCGAGCCCTGGATCAGGGCGTGCGAGGCGGCCGCCTCGGCACCGCTGGGGCCGACCAGGAGGGCCAGCACCCCGGCCAGGGCGACGGCGACGAGTCTCAGCAACCGTCGGCCCAGCGACCTCCGCGAGCGCATCATCGGGCTTTCCTTTCCTTCACGACCAGGCGGGCCAGGACGAAGAGCACCAGCACCGTGAACAGCAGCACGGTGGCGGCGGCGTACGCGCGGACCTCGGCGTTGGGGTTGCCGGAGATCACCGAGGCGTAGACGAACAGCGGGAGCGAGTTCATCGGGTTGGTGAACGGGTCGGTGTTCATGAACGTCGAGGCGCCGGAGGTGAGCAGCACCGGCGAGGTCTCGCCGACGGCCCGGGCGACGCCGAGGATGAGCGCGGTGGCCAGGCCGGGCCGCGCGGTGGGCAGGACGACCTTCCAGACGGTCTGCCACTGGGTGGCGCCGAGGGCGAGCGAGGCCTCGCGGAGACCGCCCGGGACGACGCGGAGGACCACGTCGCTGGCGCGCGCCATGATCGGCAGCGCCATCACGGTCAGCGCGAGCGCCGCGGCGAAGCCGCTGGTCGGCACGCCCAGGTAGACGATCGCGACGGTGTAGATGAACAGACCGGCCACGATCGAGGGCAGCGCGGTCATCGCCTCGACGACGGCCCGCACCAGGCGGGCACCGCGGCCGCCGACCTCGGACATGTAGACCGCGGTGAGCACGCCGAGCGGCATCGCGATGGAGACCGCGATCAGCACCTCGATGATCGTGCCCACGATGGCGTGCGCGATGCCGCCGCGGTCGAAGCCGGAGCCCGGCCGGACGCCGGCCATGTCGTCGAAGTAGAAGTTCGGGTGCACCAGCGCCGGCAGGCCCTTGGCCACCGTGACCACGACCGTGCTGACCAGCGCCAGCCCGACGAGCGTCGGCGCCGCGATCACCGCGGTCGTCACGACCCGGTCCACGACCACCGGCCGCGGCTGGGTGAGGGCGGTCAGGCCGGCGTAGAAGAGCACGAAGGCGGCGTACCAGCAGACGACGAAGCCGACGGCGCCGCTGAACGGCAGCAGCTTCGTGTAGAGCAGCCAGATCGTGGCGAACGACCCGATCGCCGCACCGACCAGGCAGAGCACGTCGTCGCGGGTGCGGGCGGACGGGCGCCGCAGCACCTCGCGCGGCTCCTCCGCGCCGGCGGGCGACCCGTTCTCCCGCGGCGCGTCGAGGCTCTCGGCGCGCTCCAGCACGGCGGTCACAGCTCGGTCACCTGTCCGCTGCGGGACCGCGCGACGACCAGCGCGGCGATGGTGTTGACCAGGAGGGTCATGCAGAACAGCACGAAGCCGGCGGTCAGGAGGGCGGAGAGCTGGGACGGCGAGGCCTCCTTGAACCCGCTGGCGATCAGCGCCGAGATGGTCGAGGTGCCCGCCTCGAGGACGTACGGCTTGATCTCGAAGGCCTGGGAGATGATCAGCACCACCGAGATGGTCTCGCCGAGCGCCCGGCCCAGCGCCAGCATCGTGCCGCCGACGATCCCGCTGCGGCCGAAGGGCAGCACCACCGTGCGGACCATCGCCCACCGGGTCGCGCCGAGCGCGATCGCGGCCTCCTTCTCGCCCACCGGCGCCTCGGCGAAGACCTCGCGCATCACCGAGGTGGCCATCGGGAAGATCATCATCGCCACCGCGATCGCGGCCATCGCCGCCGAGCCCGCGTACGACGGGTAGCCGGGCGCCTGGCTCCAGATCGGGTAGTCGGTGTCGGTGCGGACGTGGAAGAGCGGGATCCAGCCGAAGGTCTTGCTGAGCCAGTGCGCGACGTGGCTGGCGTGCGGCTGGACGAAGAGGAGCACCCAGAGGCCGAAGACGATCCCCGGGATCGCCGCCATCAGGTCGACGAGCCGGATCAGCGTCGGCTTGAGCCATCCCGGCGCCCAGTCGGTGATGAACAGCGCGGTGAGCAGCGAGAGCGGGAACGCGAAGAGCAGCGCGATCGCGGCGACCTGGAGAGTGCCGAGCACGACGGCCGCGATGCCGACGATGTCGGCGCTGGGCTGCCAGCGGTACTCGGTGAAGAAGGAGAGCCCGTAGTGCCGCAGCGTCGGGATCGCCTGGATGCCGAGGAAGACTCCGATCGAGGACACGATGATCAGCACCAGGATCGCGACGCCGGTGACGCCGTGCACGAAGACGGCGTCCTGCCGCGACCGGCGGGCGACGATCGTCCGGGGAACGTCCGGATCGATCTCCGGGGCGCCCTCCGGCTCGGTGTACGCCGGGAGGGTGGGCGTGATGGTCATGGGCGGTCCTTCGTCGGTTCACGGCCCCAGCGGACGTGAACGCGTGCGGACCAGCCCGAACCCGTCCGCACACAAGTAACTCTATCGGAATGATTAAGAAACTTGTTTGAGGATCCTTAAAATGGGACGCGCGTCACGAGGACCCGGGCGACGGACCCGCCAGGACGCGGGCAGCACACAGCCCCGCCGCCGGATCCCGGGCGACGGGGCTGGCAGGTGGAGCAGGTCAGCCGGTCAGGCCGCCGTCGATCACCAGCACGTGGCCGGTGATGTAGTCGTTGGCCGGGTCGGTCAGGAAGAGTGCCGCGCGGGCCACGTCCGCCGGCTCGCCCAGCCGGCCGGCCGGCGTACGACGCACGATCTGCTGCATCTGACCCTCGTCGAGGCCGTGGCTCATCTCGGTCCGGAGGTAGCCCGGCGCGATGCCGTTGACCCGGATGCCGCGCGAGCCCAGCTCGCGGGCCAGCGCGCGGGTCATCCCGTCGAGGGCGGCCTTGGTGGCGCTGTAGACGGCCAGGCCGCGGTAGCCCGAGCGACCGACGATCGAGGAGATGTTGAGGATGTTGCCCTTGCCGGCCGCGAGCATCCGGCGGCTGACGATCCGGGTGATGTAGAGCGTGCCCTTGATGTTCAGGTCCACGACGATGTCGATGTCCTCGTCGCTGGTCAGCCCGATGACGCCGTCGCGGGCGACGCCGGCGTTGTTGATCAGGATGTCGATCCCGCCCCACTTCTCCACGGTCGCCTTGACGAACGTGTCCACGTCCTCGCGGCTGGAGAGGTCGAACGGCATGAAGAGGATCCGGTCGGCCGTCTCCGGGTCCGACTGCCACTTCTCGACCTCGGGCGTGATCGACCGGGCGCAGGTGGCGACGCGGTCGCCGTTGTCCAGGTAGGCCTGCACGAAGCCGGCGCCGAGACCACGGCTGCCCCCCGTGATGATGACGGTGCGCGGCGCGTAGCTGTGGGACGGTGCGGTCACTGCGAGGTACCCCTGCTCATTCGTTTCCGGACGTGTCGAAGTTGCAGCGGTGAGACTACGGGGTCCCGGGCCCCCTGGCAGGCGAATGCACGCGGTGTGGTCGGGCACGCACCCGAGCAGTGTCGGTGCCGTAGGCGAAGATGTCCCGGTGGAGCAGTTCAGCGAGGCCACCCGGGTCTGGTTCGAGGCCGCCTTCGCCGCGCCCACGCCGGCCCAGACGGGGGCCTGGAGCGCGATCGCGGCCGGCCGGCACGCCCTCGTGGTGGCGCCCACCGGCTCCGGCAAGACCCTGGCCGCGTTCCTCGCCTCGCTCGACCGGCTCGCCAGCACGCCGCGCCCGGCCGAGAAGAATCACCGCTGCCGGGTCCTGTACGTCTCCCCGCTCAAGGCGCTCGCCGTGGACGTCGAGCGCAACCTGCGCGCCCCGCTCGCCGGGATCCGGCACACCGCCGACCGACTGGGCGTGGAGATCCCGGAGATCACCGTCGGGGTCCGGTCCGGCGACACCTCGCCGGCGGACCGGCGGCGGCTCCAGACCAGCCCGCCGGACATCCTGATCACCACCCCCGAGTCGCTCTTCCTGATGCTGACCTCGCAGGCGCGGGAGTCGCTGCGGGGCGTGGACACGGTCATCCTCGACGAGGTGCACGCCGTCGCCGGGAGCAAGCGCGGCGCCCACCTCGCCGTGTCGCTGGAGCGGCTCGACGCGCTCCTGGAGCGGCCGGCCCAGCGGATCGGTCTCTCCGCGACCGTCCGCCCGGTCGAGGAGGTCGCCCGCTTCCTCGGCGGCACCGCCCCGGTCGACGTCGTCGCCCCGGTCTCCGAGAAGCGCTGGGACCTGAAGGTCGTGGTCCCGGTCGAGGACATGACCGTCCTCGACGACGACGAGGGCCCCCGCTCCGGCTCGATCTGGCCGCACGTCGAGGAGCGCGTCGTCGACCTCGTCGAGCAGCACACCTCCACCATCGTCTTCGCCAACTCCCGCCGCCTCGCCGAGCGCCTCACCGCGAGATTCAACGAGATCCACGCGGAGCGGGTGGCCCCTCACCCGGTGGTCGAGGAGGTTGCGCGGCAACCGTCTCGAAACCCGGAGCGGTTCCCGGCCGACATGATCGCGCAGTCCGGGGTCTCCAACGGCGCCCCCGGCGTCCTCGCCCGCGCCCACCACGGCTCGGTCTCCAAGGAGCAGCGCGCCGTCATCGAGGACGACCTCAAGCGCGGCCGGCTGCCCTGCGTGGTCGCGACCAGCAGCCTCGAGCTCGGCATCGACATGGGCGCGGTCGACCTGGTCGTCCAGATCGAGTCGCCACCCTCGGTGGCGAGCGCGCTCCAGCGGGTCGGCCGGGCCGGCCACCAGGTCGGCGAGACCTCTCGCGGGGTGCTCTTCCCCAAGCACCGCGGCGACCTGGTCCCCACCGCCGTCGCCGTCGAGCGGATGCGCACCGGCGGCATCGAGGCGCTCCGGATCCCTGCCAACCCGCTCGACGTGCTCGCCCAGCAGGTGGTCGCGGCGACCGCGATGGAGCCGTGGGACACCGATGCGCTCTTCGAGCTCTTCCGGCGCACGGCCTCGTTCGCGCAGCTCCCGCGGTCGGCGTACGACGCGACGCTGGACCTGCTCGCCGGCCGCTACCCCTCCGACGAGTTCGCCGAGCTGCGCCCGCGGATCGTCTGGGACCGGGTCGCCGGCACGCTCACGGCCCGTCCGGGCGCGCAGCGGCTGGCCGTCACCAGCGGCGGCACGATCCCCGACCGCGGCATGTTCGCCGTCTACCTGGTCGGGGCCGACGGGCGGACCGGGCGCGGCCGGGTCGGCGAGCTCGACGAGGAGATGGTCTACGAGTCCCGGGTCGGCGACCTGTTCACCCTCGGCACCACGACCTGGCGGATCGAGGACATCACCCACGACCGGGTGCTCGTCTCCCCCGCGCCCGGGCAGCCGGGCAGGTTGCCGTTCTGGACCGGCGACACCCTGGGCCGCCCGGCCGAGCTCGGGGCGGCGGTCGGCGCGTTCACCCGGGAGCTGTCCGCGCTGCCGCCCGAAGAGGCGACCGCCCGCGCGACGGCCGCCGGGCTGGACGCCTGGGCCGCCGACAACCTGGTGAACCTGCTCGCCGAGCAGCGCGAGGCCACCAACGCCGTGCCGCACGACCGCCAGCTCGTCGTCGAGCGGTTCCGCGACGAGCTCGGCGACTGGCGCCTGGTGGTGCACTCGCCCTTCGGCACCCCGGTGCACGCGCCGTGGGCGCTGGCGATCAACGCCCGGCTGCGCGAGCGGTACGGCGTCGACGCCCAGGCGATGGCCGCCGACGACGGCATCGTGCTGCGGATCCCCGAGACCGACCAGGACCCGCCCGGCGCCGAGCTGATCGCCTTCGAGCCGGACGAGCTGGAGCAGCTGGTCACCACCGAGATCGGCGGCTCAGCACTGTTCGCCTCCCGGTTCCGGGAGTGCGCGGCCCGCGCGCTGCTGCTCCCCCGCCGCGACCCGGGCCGTCGCTCGCCCCTGTGGCAGCAGCGGCAGCGCTCGGCCCAGCTGCTCGAGGTCGCGGCCCGCTACCCGTCCTTCCCGATCGTGCTCGAGACCGTCCGCGAGGTGCTGCAGGACGTGTACGACGTCCCGGCGCTGGTCGCGCTGCACCGCGGCATCGCCGAGCGCCGGGTCCGGCTGGTCGACGTCACCACCCAGCGCGCCTCCCCGTTCGCGCAGTCGCTCCTGTTCGGCTACGTGGCCGCCTTCATGTACGAGGGCGACTCCCCGATCGCCGAGCGCCGGGCCGCCGCGCTCACCCTGGACCAGGGCCTGCTCGCCGAGCTCCTCGGCCGGGCGGAGCTGCGCGAGCTGCTCGACGCCGAGGTGCTCGCCGAGGTCGAGGCCGAGCTGCAGCGGCTCGCCGAGGACCGTCGCGCCCGCGACCCGGAGGGCCTGGTCGACGTGCTCCGGCTCGTCGGTCCGCTCAGCACCGCCGAGCTGGCCGCCCGCAGCCAGGTCCCCGTCGAGGACCCGCTCGACCTGCTCGCCCGCGCCCGCCGCGTCGTCGAGGTGCGGATCGCCGGCGAGGAGCGCTGGGCGGTCGTCGAGGACGTCGCCCGGCTCCGCGACGGCCTGGGCGTCCCGGTCCCGCCCGGCACGCCGGAGGCGTTCACCGAGGTCGTCGCGGATCCGCTCGGCGACCTGGTCGCCCGGTACGCCCGGACCCACGGCCCGTTCACGGCCGCCGAGGTCGCCACCCGGTTGGGCCTCGGGGTCGCGGTCGTCCAGCTCACCCTGACCCGGCTCGCCGCGCAGGGCCGGGTGCTCGACGGCGAGTTCCGGCCCGCCGGCGCCGGCACCGAGTGGTGCGACGCCGAGGTGCTGCGCAAGCTCCGGCGCCGGTCGCTGGCCCGGCTGCGGCACGAGGTCGAACCGGTCGATCCGGCCGTGCTGGGCCGGTTCCTGCCCGCCTGGCAGCAGGTCCGCTCCAGCGGGTCCGGCCGCGGGCTCCGCGGTGTCGACGGCGTGCTCGCGGTGGTCGAGCAGCTGGCGGGGTGCGCCGTACCGGCCTCGGCGCTGGAGGCGCTCGTGCTGCCGAGCCGGGTCGTCGACTACCAGCCCGCCTACCTCGACGAGCTCACCGCCGCCGGCGAGGTGCTCTGGGCCGGCCACGGTGCGATCACCGGCTCCGACGGCTGGGTCTCGCTGCACCTGGCCGACGCGGCACCGCTGACCCTGCCGGTCAGCGACGTCGAGCTCGGCGCGGAGCAACAGGTCCTGCTGGACACGTTCGCCGGCGGCGGCGCCTACTTCTTCCGCCAGCTCTCCGACCTCACCTCCTCGACCGACGACCGCGCGCTCGCAGCGCTGGTCTGGGACCTGGTCTGGTCGGGCCGGCTCGGCAACGACACTCTCGCGCCGCTGCGCGGTTTGACCGGCACCGGAGGCAGCCACCGCACCCGGCGCACGCCCCCGCGGGCGCGGGTCGCCACCGGTCGGGGCCGGCCGGCCATGCCGACCCGCAGCGGACCCCCTGACATGGCCGGGCGCTGGTTCGCGCTGCCCGAGGTCGAGACCGACGCGACCCGGCGCGCGCACGCGGCCGCCGAGGGACTGCTCGACCGGCACGGCGTGGTCACCCGGGGCGCGGTGATCAGCGAGCGGACGCCGGGCGGGTTCGCGGCGGCGTACCGGGTGCTGGCGAGGTTCGAGGAGACCGGGCGCTGCCGACGCGGCTACTTCGTCGACGGCCTGGGCGCGGCCCAGTTCGGCACCGCGGGCGCGGTCGACCGGCTGCGCTCCTTCCAGCGGACCTCGCCCCCGGCGAAGCTCGAGTCGGTGACGCTGGCGGCGACCGACCCGGCCAACCCGTACGGCGCCGCGCTGCCCTGGCCGGCGCTGGAGGGTGGCCACCGGCCCGGCCGCAAGGCCGGCGCACTCGTCGTCCTCGTCGAGGGCGAGCTCGCCCTGTACGTCGAGCGCGGCGGCCGCACCCTGCTCACCTTCGGCGAGGATCCCGAGGTGACCGCGACCGCGATCGCCGGCCTCGGCGACGCCGTCCGGCAGGGCGCGCTCGGCAGGCTCACCGTGGAGAAGGCCGACGGCGCCTCGGTCCTGGGGCAGGATTCGGAGCAGATCCGGTCAGCACTGGAAGCGGCCGGCTTCATCGCGACGAGCAGGGGGCTCCGGATCCGTGCCTGAGGGCGACACCGTCTGGCAGACCGCGCGGCGTCTGGACGTGCTCGACGGCCAGGTGCTCACCAAGTCCGACTTCCGCATCCCCAGCCTCGCCACCGTCGACCTGTCCGGCCGCACCGTGCTGGAGACGGTGAGCCGCGGCAAGCACCTGCTCACCCGGCTCTCGGACGGGATGACCCTGCACACCCACCTCCGGATGGAGGGACGCTGGGACGTCCAGGCGCTCGGGCGGCCGTGGCGTCGTCCCGCCCACGAGGCCCGGGTCGTGCTCCGGACCGCGGAGACCGAGGCGATCGGCTACGCGGTGCTCGTCGACCTCGTCGCGACGATGGCCGAGTCCAGCCTGGTCGGGCACCTGGGCCCGGACCTCCTCGGCCCGGACTGGGACGCCCTCGAGGCCCTCAAGCGGCTGCGCCGCCAGGAGCACGTGCCCATCGGGGTGGCGCTTCTCGAGCAGCGCAACCTCGCCGGCATCGGCAACGTCTACCGCGCCGAGACCTGCTTCCTCGCCGGGGTGGACCCGCACACCCCCGTCGCCGACGTGCCCGACCTGCCCAAGGTGGTCGTGATCGCGCACCGGCTGCTGGAGACGCACCGCGACCGGCACAGCCGGATCACCACCGGCGACCGGCGTCCCGGCCGCCGGCTCTGGGTCTACCGCCGGCAGGGCGGCTGCCTGCGCTGCGGCACCACGATCCGGGTCGACGAGATGGGACCGCACGGAGAGGAGCGGACCGTGTGGTGGTGCCCGTCCTGCCAACCGCCGGCCCGATAGGTTCCGGTCATGACGACGCGACCGCGCGCCCTGAAGCTGCTCGTCTTCACCGTCGGCGCCGGCACCCTCGGCTCGGAGATCGCCGCCGCGCGCCTGCTCGCACCGTGGTTCGGCGCGAGCACGATCGTCTGGGCGAACACGATCGCGATCGTCCTCGTCGCGCTCTCGATCGGCTACGCGCTCGGCGGCCGGTTCGCGGACCGGGACCCGCGCCCGGTCGGGCTGGCCCGGATCGTGCTGGTCGCCTCCGCCCTGCTCGCGGTGGTGCCGTTCGTGAGCGGCCCGTTCCTGCGCCAGGCCGTCAAGGCGGTGGACCAGCTCAGCGCCGCGACCTTCCTCGGCTCGTTGCTCGGCGTAGGGGTGCTGATCGCGGTCCCGCTGGTGCTGCTCGGCATGGTGTCGCCGTACGCCGTCCGGCTCAGCGTCGACTCGGTCGAGGACGCCGGCCGCACCACCGGCCGGCTGTACGCGATCTCGACGGTCGGCTCGCTCTTCGGCACGTTCCTGGCCGCCCTGCTGCTGATCCCCGTGGTCGGGACCCGGCGCACGTTCCTGCTCTTCGCCGCCGCGATGGCGCTCGCCGCGGTGGCGAACCTGGACACGCGCCGCTGGACCGCGGCCGTCGTACCGGCTGCGATCCTCGGCCTGGTCGCCCTGCCGACCGGCACCCTCAAGGGCGCCGGCGGCGACGCGACGGTGGTCTGGGAGCGCGAGACCGAGTACCAGTACGCCCGCGTCGTCGAGGAGCCCGACGGCGAGCGCACGCTGGAGCTCAACGAGGGCCACGCGGTGCACTCGGTCTACCGCGCGGGCGAGTACCTCACCGGAAACTACTGGGACGAGATGCTCGTGCTCGCCCTGGCCGGCGGGCACGCGCCGCCGCGCTCGGTCGCGATCCTCGGCAACGCCGCCGGCACCACCGCCCGCGCGCTCGGCCACTACTTCCCCGGCACCCGGGTCGACGCCGTCGAGATCGACAGCGAGCTCACCGACGTCGGCCGCCGGCTGTTCGGCATGACCGGTCCGAACCTGCACACCCACACCGCCGACGCCCGCCCGTGGCTGGAGGCGTCGACGCGGAAGTACGACGTGATCATGGTCGACGCGTACCGGCAGCCGTACATCCCCTTCTACCTGGCGACCCGGGAGTTCTTCGCGCTGGTGCGCGACCACCTCGAGCCGGGCGGGCTGGTCGTCATCAACGTCGGCCACCCCGAGGGCTCGGACGCGCTGGAGAAGGTCCTGGCCGCGACGATGCGGGCCGAGTTCGGCGCCGACGCGGTCTGGCGCGACCCCGCCGAGGACACCAACACGATGCTGGTCGGCGCCACCGCCACCGATCCGGCCGGGCGCCTCGGCGCGGTCGCGCCGCGGCTGGAACCCGACCTCGCGGAGACGGCGGCGGCGACGGCCGCCCGGATCGGCCCCGCGCTGCGCGGCGGCCGGGTCTACACCGACGACGTCGCGCCGGTGGAGTGGCTGGTCGACACCTCGCTGGCCGAGGTCGCCGAGTAGCGACACGGCACGACAGGTCGTGACGCGGTTGCCGCGGGTCAGCACAATGGGCACATGGAAGCGGACGATCTCGCTTCTGCCGACGACCTCTGGTGGTCCTGGGCAGTGCTCGCCGACTCGGGCCGTTTGCCCGAGGGCTCGGCGTGCGAGCTCGACCCCGACGAGCACGTGCTCAGCTACGACTACGGCGACTCGTGGGCCTCGATGCAGCGGATCGGCGGCGGGCGCGCCGTGATCTGGGGGCGGGCCGGCTCCTCGACCCGGGACGCGATCAGCGCACACCTCGACGTCCTGGCCGGCGCCCCGGACTGGGCGAGCTCGAACGCGGTGTGGAGCTCGATCCGCAACGTGAAGCCGGGCTTCCTCGCCTGGTACTCCCGCGACGGCTGGGACACCAGCACCACCGGGATGTTCGACGGGGTGGTCGAGCTGCTCGGCCCGCTGCTCCGTGCCGACCCGCGCCTGGTCGCCCAGGCCCGCGCCGGCGAGGGCTGCTCGACGCTGCTCCAGCAGGCCCACGGCGTCGCGCACGTGGCCGCCCAGGGCTCGATCCGGAAGCGGCTGCGCCAGCAGATCCACGCGCAGATGCGGGAGACCCCCGAGCGCGACCGGGGCCTGCCGGTCCGACCCACCCTGCTGGCCCGGTGGGCCCGGGTCACCGAGCCGGTCGGCGACTTCGTCCGCACGGTGCAGGTCGACGAGGGCCGGCTGGCCGCCCCGGACGGGGCTGAGACCCTCCCCGAGGCGATGGCGGCGAGTCTCCACAACGTGCTGCGCGAGCTGCACCGCGCCGAGGCGGACGAGGAGTCCGGGGCGTGGCTGCTCGCCCGGGTCAGCTACTCCGACGGCCGGATCCGGCTGGACCGGGCCTTCGACGGACTCCCGGCCTGGTACGCCGGCAAGGGCCCCACCCTGCGCGCCCTCACCTGGGAGATGCAGCAGCGTTCCCCGCGCTGGCGTCCCGCCTGGGCCACGCTGCTCCCCGACTTCCGCTGAATCGCGAGCTACAGCAGCCGGCGCTCGCTGGCCCAGCGGGTGAGCTCGTGGCGCGAGCTGAGCTGGAGCTTGCGGAGGACCGATCCCATGTGGGTCTCGACGGTCTTGATGGAGATGAAGAGCTCGCCGGCGACCTCCTTGTAAGAGTACCCGCGGGCGATCAGGCGCATCACCTCGCGCTCGCGCTCGGTGAGGCGGTCGAGGTCCTCGTCGACGGCGGCCACCTCGATGGTGCCGGCGAAGGCGTCCAGGACGAAGCCGGCCAGGCGCGGTGAGAAGACCGCGTCCCCGGCGGCGACCCGGTCGATCGCGTCGACGAGCTCGGTCCCGGTGATCGTCTTGGTGACATAACCGCGGGCACCGGCGCGGATCGTGCCGATCACGTCCTCGGCGGCGTCGGAGACGCTGAGGGCCAGGAAGCGGGTCTGCGCCGCCTTCCCCGCCGTACGACGGATCACCTCGCCGCCGCCCCCGCCGGGGAGGTGCACGTCGAGCAGGACCACCTCGGGCTGCCCCGCGAGCACGGCCGCGACGGCCTGGTCGACGTCGGCCGCCTCGGCCAGCACCTCGACGGCGTCGCCGAGCTCGGCGCGCACGCCGGCGCGGAACATCGCGTGGTCGTCGACGATCACCACGGTGTGCCGGGTCATCGGTTCCTCCTCAAGGGCCGGTTCATCAGGGGCCTGGTCATCAGCGTTCATCGCTGCGGGTCTTCGGCGGGCTGGTGCAACCGGATCTCGGTCCCCGAGCCGGGGGTGGTCTTCACGGTCGCGTCCCCGCCGTGCCGCCGCATCCGCTCCACGATGCTGTCACGCAGACCGTGCCGGTCCTCGGCGACGCTCTCGGGGTCGAACCCGACGCCGCGGTCGCGGACGAAGACGTCGACCCCGCCGGCGGTGGCCTCGGCGTACACGTCGACCTTCGCGGCGCCGGAGTGCCGGGCCGCGTTCACGGCCGCCTCCCGGGTGGCCAGCACGATCGGGCGGAGCGCCTCGGTCACGGTGACGTCGCCGACGCAGACCACCTCGACCGGGACGCCGTACGCCTCGTCGACCTCGCCGGCGATCCCGCGCAGCGCCGCGTCCAGCGTGGTCGGGTCGCCGCCGGAGGAGTCGAAGAGCCAGGCGCGCAGGTCGCGCTCCTGGGCCCGGGCGAGCCGCGCGACCGTGGTCGGGTCGTGCGCGGACTTCTGGATCAGGGCGAGCGTCTGCAGCACCGAGTCGTGCAGGTGCGCGGCCACGTCGGCGCGCTCCTGGGAGCGCACCCGCTCGGCGCGCTCCTCGCTCAGGTCAGCGGACAGCCGGAAGAGCCACGGGCCGACGATGAAGCCGATCCCGAGGATCCCGAGGGTCGCGGCGATGCCGACGTCCCGGGCCGCGCCCCAGCCGGACCCGCCGACGGAGAACAGCACGATCGCGCCGATGACCATGACGATCCCGACCACCAGCCGCACGTACGACGCAGCCCCGCCGCCGCCGACCACGGCCCGCAGGACGCTGATCCGCCCGGTCGAGTCGACCCAGCGCTCGACCTGGGCCTGGTCGGCCTGGCGCCAGAGCACCGCGACGCCGCCGAGGCCGAGCAGGACCGGCCAGAGGAACGTGCCGCGGCCGGTGACCATGGTGAAGAGCACCGCCAGGCCGAGCCCGATGGCGGCGAGCGCGATCAACGGGCCGTAGTCGACCAGCCGCAGGGTCCTCCCGGTGCGCTTGCCCTGCCGGTCGGCGGCGGCGATCCCGGGGGCGCTGTCGTCGAAGTGCCGCCGGGCGGGCAGCACCATCCACAGGCCGGCGTAGAACACGATGCCGAAGCCGCCGAAGACGGTGAGGACCACGAACGCGATCCGGACCCAGGTCACCGGGATCCGCAGGTGCTCGGCGAGGCCGGCGGCGACACCGCCGAGGTAGGCGTCGTCGACGTTGCGGTAGGCCTTCGGCGGACCGGTCGTCGTACCGACTCCCGGGCCGACTCCTGGGCCGGCGCCCACGGGGCTCGCGCCGGACGGAGTGCTGGTCATGGCCCCATCGTGGCATCCGGGCAGGCGCCGGACATCGGGATCGGCCCCCGGGCCTGCCCTGAGGGTTCGGCGCCGCAGGATCAGGGGCGTCCCCGATGGTGGGGAGGCCGCGCACGGACCACGATGGTGGACATGAACGAGACCTACTCCGGCCAGGGCCCTCACCAGGGCCCCTACCCGGGCTCCCCCGCCGGTCCGCCGGCCGCCGGCCCGCAGCCGCCGCACCAGGACCTGGAGCGGCTTCGCCGCAGCACCGACGACCGCTACATCGCCGGCGTCGCCGGCGGCATCGGCCGGCACTTCGGCATCGACCCGACCATCATCCGGGTGCTGCTCGCGGTGCTCACCTTCTTCGGCGGAGCCGGCGTCCTCATCTACGGCGTCTGCTGGCTGTTCGTCCCGGAGGACGGCTCCGACCGGGCCGCGATCAACGTCGGCGGCGAGCCCCGCAAGGTGCTGCTGATCGCCGCGGCCGGCGTCGCGTTCCTGCTCGCGATGGGCGACGCGTTCAGCGGCTTCAACGCCGGCTGGCCGATCACCGTGATCGCGATCGTGATCGCCGTCGTGCTGATCACCCGCGACCGCAGGCAGGGCCGGGCCGAGTCCCGCGCCGCCCAGGCCGCCGCGTGGGCGGCGCACCGGGAGGCGTATGCCCAGGCCTACCCCCAGACCTACCCGCAGGCCCAGTCGCAGCCCTACGCCCCGGTCCACAACGCGCCGCCCGCCGCGGGCAGCACGACCGACACCGCGGTGCTGCAGGACGGGCCGCCCCCGGCCCCGCCGGCCCCGCCGGCACCCCCGGCCTGGCAGCCCCCGCAGCCGCCGCGTCCCCCGGCCTTCCCGCCGCGGCCCAAGCGCTCCGGCGTGATCTGGTTCTGGCCGACGCTCGCGCTGATCGCGATCGGGCTGGGCACCCTCGGTGTCGTCGATGCCGGGTCCACCGACGTCGTCCCGGCGGCCTACCCGGCGCTGGCGCTGGCGATCACCGGCGTGATGCTCCTGGTCGGCGCCTTCTGGGGCCGTCCGGGTGGGCTGATCCTGCTCGGCTTCGCCTCGACCTTCGGGCTCGCCGTCGCGACCGTGGTCGGCGGGTTCAACTTCGACGGCCGATCGATCGAGGTCGCCCCGACCTCGGCCGCCCAGGTGCAGTCGGCGTACACCGTGCACAACGGCCGCATCGAGCTCGACCTGAGCCAGGTCACCGACCCGCAGGCACTCGCCGGACGCGAGATCGACGTCTCGCTGAAGGCCGGCGAGATCATCGTCTACGTCCCGCGCAGCCTCAACGTCGACATCGACGCGGCGCTCGACTTCGCCGGCGGCATCCGGGTCCCCGGGTACGACGGCGGCGGCATCCAGGACTCGGTCGAGCGCCACCTGGTCGGGACCCCGGCCACCACCAACCCGCCCCTCGACCTGCAGCTGGACGCCACGGTCGGGCAGATCACCGTGGAGCAGCGATGAGCATCCAGCAGACCCCCGGGCAGCCGAGCCCGAGCCCCCGCACCGTCAGCATCCCGCACCTGATCTTCGGGGTCGTCTTCACCGGCATCGCCGCGGTGTGGGCGATCGGCGAGGCCACCGGCGCGGACCTGCCGCGCAGCGCGATCGGCTTCCCGGCGGTGCTCATCGTCGCCGGCGTCGTCGGACTGGTCGCGACCGTGGTCAACGCCCGCCGGCGCAGCCAGCCGGTCCTCGACCAGCAGGTCGAGCTGACCGAGACCGAGCACGAGCACGACCCCGAGCCCACCGTCGTCCTCGACGACCCGGGCCTCCCGAGCACGCACCAGGAGAAGTGATGACCGAGCAGCAGAACCCCCAGCCGCAGCCCCAGCCGCAGCCGCAGCCGCAGCCCGGCTACTACCAGGCCCCGCCGGCGAAGCGCCTGACCCGGACCCCTGACGACCAGATGATCGCCGGCGTCTGCGGCGGCCTGGCCCGGTACCTCAACGTGGACCCGACCCTGGTCCGGGTGCTGGCCGTGGTCGCCCTCTTCATCGGCTTCCCGGCCGTCGCGGTCGGCTACGTGGTCGCCTGGGCGATCGTGCCGAAGGCTTCCCCGGCGCCGTACCCGACGCCGTACCCGACGCCGGTCCCGCCCCAGGGGCCGCCCCAGGGACCGGTCACCGGTTCAACGAACGGCTGATCACCTGGTTGGCGGCACGCTGGAAGCCGCCGACCACGGCCTCGAGGGTCAGCTGGCGCAGGCTGCTCATGGTCTGCTCGAAGCGGGCCTTGTCGTCCTCGGTCTTCGGGCTCTCCAGGTACGGCGTGAGCACCCGGTCCTTGAGCACCGCGGTGAGCTCGTCGGCGAGCTCGTCCATGTGCCGGTTGATGGCCTCGCCGGCGGCGACCATCGAGTCCAGCGGGATCGGCAGGTCCAGGCACTTCACGCCCACCTCGAACGCCGGCAGCACCTCGTACCGGCCGTCGTCGACCTCGTTGATCGACATCATCGAGGCGAGCCGGAGGATCGCCTCGTCGTCGAGCTTGCGGCCTGCCCGGGTCTCGAGCTGGCGGCGGGTGAGGACCTCGTGACCGCCGGTCTTCCAGGAGGTCAGCATCGCCCGCTGGACGGCGAGGTCCTCGACGGTCGCGTCGGCGGGCACCTTGGCCAGGTACTTCTCGATCGCGGCGAGGGTGAACCCGTGGTCCTGGAGCGCGCGGATCAGGTCGAGCCGGGCGCGGTGCTGGACGGAGTAGTAGGCCATCCGGCCGCGCCGGGTGGGCGGCGGGAGCAGCCCGAGGCCGGCGTAGTAGCGCGTGGTCCGGACGGTCATGCCGGTGGCGGCGGCGAGCTCGTCGACGGTGTAGAGGGCCTCGGTCTCGCTGACCAGGTCGTCGTGCTGGGCACTCACGGCATCACCTCCTCGCACGCGCGCCTGATGGCTCGGTCGGTCGGACTGTAACAGTAGAACTGGCACGTTTCCGGGAGGTCGCGCGAGATCCCTTGCATGCTGACAGTATTGCTGTAACAGTTGCCCTGTCACCTTCCTTGCCGAAGGTCGACGCCTCACTCCCCGACAGCCAAAGGACCGCCAGCAGCCATGCGCGACATCTTCACCGCCGAGCACGAGGACTTCCGGCAGACCGTCCGGACCTTCA
Source organism: Marmoricola sp. RAF53 (assembly GCF_052114005.1). Lineage (NCBI taxonomy): Bacteria > Bacillati > Actinomycetota > Actinomycetes > Propionibacteriales > Nocardioidaceae > Marmoricola > Marmoricola sp. RAF53. Next base: position 69,938 of record NZ_JBFRDX010000017.1, read on the forward strand.
TGGACAAAGAGGTCGTCCCGTTCCACGACCAGTGGGAGAAGGACGGCATCGTCCCCCGCGAGATCTGGAAGAAGGCCGGCGACCTCGGCCTGCTCTGCTTCGACGTCGCCGAGGAGTTCGGCGGTCCGGGCGTCGACGACTTCCGCTACAACGTGATCGTCTCCGAGGAGCAGACCCGGGCGGGTGCCAACGGTCTCGGCTTCTCCGTGCACAGCGACATCATCGTCCCCTACCTGTCCGCGATCGCGAACGACGAGCAGAAGGCGCGCTGGCTGCCGGGCTGCGTCAGCGGCGAGACCATCACCGCCATCGCGATGACCGAGCCGGGTGCGGGCAGCGACCTGCAGGGCATCCGGACCACCGCCGTCGACAAGGGCGACCACTACGTCCTCAACGGCTCCAAGACCTTCATCTCCAACGGCATCCACGCCGACCTCGTGATCGTGGTCGCGCGCACCGACGCCGCCGCCGGCCACCTCGGCTTCAGCCTGCTCGTGGTCGAGGAGGGCATGGCCGGCTTCGAGCGCGGCCGCAACCTGGAGAAGATCGGCCTGCACGCGCAGGACACCGCCGAGCTCTCCTTCAGCGACGTCGTCGTGCCCAAGGAGAACCTGCTGGGCGAGGAGGGCCAGGGCTTCATCTACCTGATGCAGAACCTGCCCCAGGAGCGGCTGATCATCGCCGCCCAGGCGGCCGCCGCCTGCCAGCACGTGGTCGACCTGTGCATCGACTACGCCAAGACCCGCGAGGCGTTCGGCAAGCCGATCGGCAAGTTCCAGCACAACCGGTTCCTGATCGCCGAGATGGCCACCGAGGCCCGGGTGACCCAGACCTTCGTCGACGACTGCCTCAAGAAGCACCTCGACGGCAAGCTCGACACCACCGACGCCTCGATGGCCAAGTGGTGGGCGACCGAGACCCAGAACAAGCTCGTCAACCAGGGCGTCCAGCTGCACGGCGGCTACGGCTACATGCTGGAGTACCCGATCGCGAAGGCCTACCTGGACAGCAGGATCTCGACGATCTACGGCGGCACGACCGAGATCCAGAAGGAGATCATCGGCCGCTCGCTGGGCATCTGACCACCTGAGGAGAGCCCAGAAGGAGGAACGCAGGCGTGAAGGCGATCGACGTACTCACCCGGCGCGGCAGGCGCTACGACAACCTGCGGCGCATCGAGCGGCTCGACCCGGCCGTCCCGGCCGAGTGCGACGAGATCCTCGGCCTGGTGGCGTACCACGAATTCCCGTTCGAGTACGTCCAAGGCACGTCGATCGCCTTCATGCGGGACTACGGCGTCCCGACCATCAGCGACCTCCTCGACCGCACCGGCCGGTTCCGTGACGACGGCCAGAAGCGGTACGACGACACCAGCCTGATCGGCTTCGAGGCCGCGGTCGACGGCATCGACTCCGCGCGGGCGCACGCCGCGGTCCGCCGGATGAACCAGATCCACAGCAGCTACGGGATCCCGAACCACGAGTTCCGCTACGTGCTCGCGACCACGCTGGTCGGGCCGAAGCGGTTCATCGACGCCTACGGCTACCGTCCGCTGCACCCCCACGAGATCGCCGCGATGACCCGGTTCACCACCCGGTTCGGCGAGCTCGCCGGCATCAAGGACCTGCCGTCGACGTACGAGGAGTACGAGCGCCTGCTCGACGACTACGAGGCCGAGCACTTCGCCTACGCCCCGGCGAACACCCGGGTCGCCGAGGCGAGCATGAAGATCGTCACCGACTGGTACCCGCCGTTCGCGCGGCCGTTCGCCCGCCGGGCGCTGATCGCGATGCTCGACGAGCCGCTCCGGGTGGCGCTCGGCCTCCCGCGGCAGCCGCGCTGGCTGACCGCCGCGATGGACGGGCTGCTGCGCCTGCGCGGCCGGCTGATGCGGCACCTGCCGCCGCGCCGGGCCGACGACGGGTACGCCCACGACGCCTCGCGGACCTACCCGTTCGGCTACAAGATCGCCGACCTCGGCCCGCTCACGCACAGCACCGAGGTGCACGCCCACGCACCGGCGGAGGCCGCCGGCACGACCGCCCTGCAGTACCGAACAAGTGAAGGTGCCTGATGGATTTCGACCTGCCCGAGTCCGCCCTCGCCGTCCGTGAGGGCGTCGCCGCCGTCGCGGCGAAGTACGACAACGCGTACTGGTCGCGCTGCGAGGAGGAGCACCGCTTCCCCGACGAGGTCTTCAAGGACCTCGGCGACGGCGGCTGGCTCGGCCTCTGCATCCCCGAGGAGTACGGCGGCGGCGGGCAGGGCCTGCTCGAGCTCGCGGTCGCCAACGACACCCTCTGCGCCTCCGGCGGCACGGCCGGCACCTTCCTCTACGTCACCACCCCGGGCTTCGGCGCGATGACGCTGGTCCGGCACGGCAGCGAGGAGCAGAAGCAGCGGATCCTGCCCGGCATCGCCGACGGCAGCATCCAGTTCTGCTTCGCGCTCACCGAGCCGGACGCCGGCAGCAACGCCATCGAGATCACGACGGCCGCCCGGCGCGACGGTGAGGACTTCTTGATCAAGGGCCAGAAGGTCTGGATCTCCAACGTCGAGCGCGCCGACTGGATGGTCGCGGTCACCCGCACCATCCCCGCCGCCGACGCGCTGGAACAAGGGGGGACGCGCACGTCCGGCTTCACCCTCTTCCTCGTCGACGTCAAGGAGGCGCTCGCCGCCGGCACGCTCTCCTACACGCCGATCCCGAAGATGGGCAGCAACATCCTGCACTCCAGCCAGGTCTTCTTCGACGACGTCCGGGTGCCCGCCGAGAACGTGCTCGGCGAGGTCGACCAGGGCTTCGGCGTGCTCTGGGACGTGCTCAACCCCGAGCGGATCCTGGCCGCCGCGGGCGGCGTCGGCTCGGCTGACGCCGCGCTCGACGTGGCCGCGCAGTACGCCCGCGAGCGGGTCGTCTTCGGCCGCCCGATCGGCGCCAACCAGGCGATCCAGTTCCCGCTCGCGCAGATCAAGGCGAAGACCGAGATGGCCCGGCTGATGACCTACAAGGCGGCCTGGCTCTTCGACCAGGGCCGGATGTGCGGCAACGAGGCCAACGTGGCCAAGCTCGCCGCCGCCCAGGTCGGCTGGGAGGCCGCCGACCAGGCCTTCCAGACCCTCGGCGGGATGGCGTACTCGAAGGAGTACCCGATCGAGCGGATGTTCCGCGACGCCCGGATCGCCAAGAACATCCCGGTGTCGGAGCAGCTCGTGCTCGCCCACATCGGCACCTCGATGCTCGGCCTGCCGAAGAGCTACTGAGCCGGCACCCACCGCCACTGCCCGCCCGACCCATCCGAGGAGACCGCCATGACCGACGTACTCGCCGAGCGCGCCGAGATCGACGCCGCCATCGCCGGCCGCAACATCGCGCACGCCTTCGCCGACACCGTCGCCCGGCTGGGTGACGCGCCGGCGTACTCCGACAAGGTCGGCATCGAGGGCCCCGGCTGGCGGACCCTGAGCTGGAGCGAGCTGCGCAGCCAGGCGCTCGACGTGGCCGCTGCGCTGATCGACCTCGGCGTGGAGCCGGGCGACCGGGTCGCGATCATGGCGACCAACCGGATCGAGCACGTCCTCGCCGACATCGGCGCGATGCACGCCGGCGCCATCGGCATGTCGATCTACAACACCCTCTCCCCCAGCCAGGTGGCCTACGTCTCCGACCACGCGGCGCCCGCGGTCGTGGTCCTGGAGAACGCCGACCACGTCGCCCGCTGGTCCGAGGCGCTCGCGGCCAGCCCGCCCCGGGTGCTGGTGCTGATCGACGCCACCGAAAGCCCAGTACCCGCGGTCCCCTGGGACGACCTGGTCAAGCGCGGCCAGTCGCTGCGCGCCGACCTCCAGCCCGAGATCGACCGGCGCTGGCAGGCCGTCGACCTCGACGACCCGGCGACGATCCTCTACACCTCCGGCACCACCGGGAGCCCCAAGGGCGTGGTGATCACGCACCACAACGTCCTCTTCGAGGTCGGCAGCACCGACAGGACCGTCGGCGCCAGCGCGGACGAGGAGCTGGTGACGGTCTCCTACCTGCCGTACGCGCACATCGCCGAACGCGTGCTCGGTATCTACCTGCCCCAGGTGATGGGCGCGCACCTGCACCTGATCGCCGACCCGGCGCAGCTGGTCGGCGCGCTCGGCGAGGTCCGGCCGACCCGCTTCTTCGGCGTCCCGCGGGTCTGGGAGAAGATCCAGACGGGCATCTCCGGCCTGCTCGCGATGGAGACCGACGAGGCCAAGAAGCAGGCGGTCGCGGACGCGATGGCCGTCGGCCTGGAGTACGTCGAGTCGCTGCAGTACGGCAGCACCACCAGCCCCGAGCTGCAGGCCCGGTTCGACGCGGTGGACGCGGCGGTGCTCACCCCGATGAAGTCGATGCTCGGACTGGAGCGCGTCGCCTGGGCCGGCAGCGCCTCGGCGCCGATGCCGCTGGAGACGGCGAAGTTCTTCGCCGGCCTGGGCTTCTCGATCTACGACATCTACGGCATGACCGAGACCTGCGGCGCGGTCACCGCCTGCGGCCCCGGCGCGTTCCGGCTCGGCACCGTCGGCCGCGCCCAGCCCGGCATCGAGGTCACCCTCGCCGAGGACGGCGAGATCCTGGCGCGGGGCCCGGTGACCACCTCCGGCTACCACAAGAACCCGGAGGCGACGGCCGCCCTGGTCGACGCCGACGGCTGGGTGCACACCGGCGACATCGGCGAGATCGACGAGGACGGCTTCGTCAAGGTGGTGGACCGCAAGAAGGAGCTGATCATCACCTCCGCCGGCAAGAACATCGCCCCGTCCAACATCGAGAACATGCTCAAGGAGAGCCCGCTGGTCGGGCACGCGCTCGCGTACGGCGAGGGCAAGCCGTACGTCGTCGCCATCCTCACCCTCGACCCGGACGTGGCGCCGATCATCGCCGGCAAGCTCGGCATCGAGGGGTCTGACGCCACGCTGACTGCACTCTCGATGAACCCCGCCATCCTCGGCATCGTCGGCCAGGCCGTGGAGAAGACCAACGAGCGGCTGTCGCGCCCGGAGCAGGTCAAGAAGTGGAAGCTGCTCCCCGTCGAGTGGACCGCCGAGTCCGCCGAGCTCACCCCGACGCTCAAGCTGAAGCGCCGGGTCGTGCACACCAACTACGCCGACGAGATCGCCGCGCTCTACGCCACCACCGCTGGTTGAGGAGGGCCGGCACGGCCCGTCTCGACACCCCGTCTCGACATCCCCTCCCAGGAGAACCGATGACCAGCACCGCCAGCTCGAACGTCACCCACCTGCCGACCTACCCCTCGGCCCGGCCCGCCTGGGTCACCGACGAGGTCGTCGCCCGGCTCACCGACCGGGTCTTCCGCTCCCCGGACGGGGACGAGTCGATCGTCGCGACCGCGCCGTACGACCTCGCGCCGATCGCGCCGGTGCCGACGAGCAGCGCCGCGGACGTCGCGGCGGCCGTCGAGGTCGCCCGGCTCGGGGCAGCCGCCTGGAACCGGCGCTCGTTCCGGGACCGCGCCGCGGTGGTGCTGGCGTTCCACGACCTGTTCCTCGCCGAGCAGGACCAGCTGATCGACCTGATCCAGTGGGAGATGGGCAAGGCGCGGTTCAGCGCCTGGCAGGAGATCCTCCAGGTCGCGAACATCGCCCGGCACTACGCCCGGGTGGGCGAGAAGTACCTGGCGCCGAAGTCGGTGCGCGGGGCGATCCCCGGGCTCACCAAGGTCGCCGAGACCCGGGTGCCGAAGGGCGTCGTCGGGATCATCTCGCCGTGGAACTACCCCTTCTACCTCGGCGTCGGGGACGCGATCCCGGCGCTGCTGGCCGGCAACGGCGTGGTGTCGAAGGCCGACTCGCAGACCGCGCTGACACTGCTCTTCGCGCGCGAGCTGATGGGCCGGGCCGGACTGCCGACCGACCTGTGGCAGATCGTGGTCGGGCGCGGCAGCGTGATCGGCACCGCGCTGATCGACCAGGTCGACTACATCGGCTTCACCGGCTCGACCGCCACCGGCCGGACCGTCGGCGAGCAGGCCGGCCGCCGGCTGATCGGCGCCTCCCTCGAGCTCGGCGGCAAGAACCCGCTGATCGTGCGGCCGGACGCCGACCTGACCAAGGCGGCCGAGGGCTGCGTCGCGTCGTCCTTCGCGAACACCGGCCAGATGTGCATCCACACCGAGCGGGTGCTCGTCCACGCCGACGTGTACGACGCCTTCAAGGCGGCCCTGGTCAAGGCGACCGAGGGCCTCCGCCTCGGCCAGACCTACGACTACACCGTCGACATCGGCTCGCTGGCCTCCGAGGCGCAGCTGGCCACCGTGGTCGACCACGTCGAGAACGCCCGGGCGCACGGCGCCACCGTGCTCACCGGCGGCCGTGCCCGCCCCGACCTCGGTCCGCTGGTCTACGAGCCGACCGTCCTGGAGGGCGTCGACGCGTCGATGACCGTCTGCGCGGAGGAGACCTTCGGCCCGGTGATCTCGCTCTACCCGTTCAGCACCGACGCCGAGGCGATCGAGCTCGCCAACCGCGGCAGCTACGGACTCTCGGCGAGCATCTGGACCAAGGACACCCACCGGGCCCGGCTGATGGCCGCGGCGATCCGCTCGGGCTCGGTGAACATCAACGACGGCGCGGCCGCCGCGGCCGGCTCGATCGAGGCCCCGATGGGCGGCATGGGCGACAGCGGCCTGGGTCGCCGTCACGGCGCCGAGGGCATCCGCAAGTACACCGAGGCGCAGACCGTCGCCGAGCAGCGCGGGATGGCGCTCGGCCCGCCGGCATCGATGGCGGTGGAGAAGTTCGTCGCGATGACCAACGGACAGCTCAAGCTGCTCCGCAAGCTGCGGGTCAGGTAGGTCGTCGGTGGAGGTGCGAGCCGAGCGAGCCTCGAAACCGTTCGACATCGGCGACCAGATGGCCGGTACCGCCGGCATGCTCGGCGCCGCCGCGAACGTGGTCATGCAGCTCGGCCACCCCGGCGTCGGCTACGGCGTCCTGGAGAGCCGGGTCGACTCCGGCAACGTGCTGCTGCACCCGTGGAAGCGCCTGCGCACGACGCTGAGCTACCTCGTGGTCGCGCTGTTCGGCTCCCCCGCGGACGTCGACGCCTACCGCAAGGCGGTGAACCGGGCACACGCCCAGGTGCGGTCACGGCCGGACAGCCCGGTCGAGTACAACGCCTTCGACCCGGCACTCCAGCTCTGGGTGGCCGCCTGCCTGTACGTCGGCTTCCGGGACGCGCGCACGCTCTTCCTCGGCCCGATGGACGAGGCGACCGCCGACGGGCTGTACGACTACTGCCACCGGCTGGGCACCTCGCTCCAGGTCCCGCGGGACGCCTGGCCGGCGGACCGGGCCGCGTTCGAGGAGTACTGGCGGGCCGGGCTCGCGGAGGTGTCGTACGACGAGCCGGTCCGCGCCCACCTGCTCAAGGTCGTGGACCTGGAGATGGTGCCGCGCTGGATGCGGTTCGGGAACGCGCCGGTGAACCGGTTCTTCACCGTCGGGATGCTGCCGCCGGAGGTCCGCACCGCGATGCGGCTGCCGTGGACGGCCCGCGACCAGCGCCGCTTCGAGCGTGCCGTGAGGGCGTTGCGCACGATCACCCGGCTCACCCCCCGCTGGGCCCGCGTGCTGCCGATCCACCTCCAGCTCGCCGAGGTCCGTCTCCGGATCCGCCGCGGCTGGCAGCTCGTCTGACCCGTCGTTCACGGCAGCCGGATCTCCAGGAACTCGGGGCGGTAGAGGAACGGGTCGGCCTCGACCTTGCCGACGTCGGTGTTGTTGCGGCTGTAGGAGACCAGGACCTTCCCCGGGCCGGGGTGGCCGAGGTCGGGGTGGGCCAGCGGCATGTAGCGCAGCTGGCCGGAGCTGAGGTCGGTCGCCACGGTGCCGACCTTGGTGCCCCCGTCCCACGGGCCCCGGGGTGACGGCGCGGTCCACACGACCAGGTCGCTGCCGAAGACCTCGTCGCGCTTGCTGACGGCGTACCAGCGGCCGTCGCGCTCGAAGACGCTCAGGGTCTGCGAGACCCCGTGATCGGCCGCGATCAGCTCGGCCGCCTTCGCGGCCGAGCCCTGCCAGTGCTTGCCGTCCCAGTACTGCCACTTCTCCGGGTGCAGGAAGTCGTCGATCTTCGTGCGCGCCACCCGGAGCGAGAAGCCGAAGACACCCTTCTGGTCCGGCCGCGCGGTCCCGTAGAGGTAGACCTGGTCGCCGTCGACCGCGGCCGCGGCGCCCCACTCCGGGCGGGCGGAGTCCGGGTCGTCGGGCCCGAGGTCCTGCTGCGCGACGAGCTGCGGGGTCTTGCCGACGGGCACGACGAACAGCGCCAACGACGAGCCCAGCGTCTCGAACGCGTAGGCGCCGTCGGGGGCGTCGGTCCCCCGCACCCGCTGGGTCACCATGCCGACGAGGTCGTACCCGTCGCGCGCGGTGCGGGCGACCGACATCGGCCAGTAGCCGACGCCGTCCTTCCGGTCCGGGACGACCGCTCCCTTGTCCGCGGGGACCACCGACCGGACGCAGCCCTCCCCCAGGACCAGCATCGAGTTGCGGACGAACCGCTGCCCGTCGAAATCCGGCGAGCGCAGCGTGTCCCCGAAGACCCAGAGCCGGCGACCGTCCTGGAGCCCGACGTCGGCACCGACGTCGGCGCCCTGGAACGCCGGGCCGCCGCGGACCGTGCCGACGAACTTGTTGAGGTCGGCCAGCGTGCTGATCTGCGGGGTCCCGACGCAGGTGGTCTCGGCGGCGCCCGGCACCGGCGTCGCGCTCACCACCCCGGCCGGGCGCGGCGCGAGCACGGTCATCGCGACCAGCGCCAGCGCCACCGGGACGGCAGCCGCGAGCACCCGCAGCCGCCAGTGCGCCTGCGGCGGCTCGGACGGATCAGCCCCGGTCGGCCGGCGTACCTGCGCGGCCACGAGCACGACGACCAGCGAGACCAGCAGGATCCCGAGCAGCACCCAGGTCGAGCGCAGCGCGACGACGTCGCCGGCGTACCAGGTGAGCCGCGCGGCCAGGTCGCGCGCGGCCCCGTGCACCGTCCAGGGGACCACCTCGGCCCAGAAGCCGGGCAGCAGCCGGTAGTCCCGCCCGCCGAGCAGCGGCGTCGCGAGAAGCACCAGCAGCGCTCCGGCGACGGCGACGCCGGCCCAGCCGAGCAGCACCTCGAGCGCGAGAGTCCCGGCCGCGGCGGTGACGCCGACGAACGTGCCGAGAAGCCACCAGGTCAGGAACGCCCCGCCCTGGGTGGCCGCGACGACGCCCGCCAGCAGCAGGCTCGCTCCGGCGCAGGTGCCGGCGACGACGAGGAGGAGGCGGCCGTCCGGGACGGCCGCCGGGTCGCGGCGGCGGCGCACCAGCGACCAGGCGACCGCGATCCCGAACCCGCCGACCACCCAGAGCCCGCTGGCCAGGGCGACCGTCCGACGGCCCACGTCCGGGTGCTCCCCGGGCTCGACCACGTCGGTGGTGAAGGTCCGCCCCATCGGCGTGCCGACACGTTCGGCGATCCGCTCGGCCAGCCGGGTCGTCCGCGGGTCGTTGACACCGGCGACGAGCAGGACGTCCTGCACCTGCTCGGGGTCGACCACCAGGGTGGCGACCACGTCCCCGTCGCGGACGGCCGCGCGAGGGTCCGCGTCCGGGTCGAGCACGGAGGCGTCGACCGGGTCTCCGGGAAGCGCGTCGAGCCGGTCCGCGACCGCCTGCGCGACCACCGGCGGCCCCTGGACCGCGACCGGGAGCCGGTGCGGCTGGGCGTCGGACTGGCCTCGCTGCCAGACGAGCAGGCCGCCGACGACGACCACGAGAAGCGTCAGGAACGCCCAGGACCTCCGGGTCACGGGTTCACGCAGGCATCCCCGCCAGGACCGGTGCCCCGACCCGCCGCACCCTCCGCCGGCGTACCGACCGCACGCTGAGCGCGAAGGCGACCAGCGCCCAGACGACGAGCAGGAAGGCCACCGCCGCCGGCGAACCGACCCGGCCGCCCGAGGCGAGCTGGCTGGCCGCGTTCACGTACGCCGTCAGCGGCATCAGCCCGTTCAGCGTCCGCAGCACCGACGGGGCCGTCTCCAGCGGGGCCACGTTCGCCAGCGCCGCGACCTGGAGCAGCAGGAACAGCAGGAAAGCGGCGACCCAGCCGTTGCCGAGGCCGAGCCGCATCGCGAACGCGATCAGCGTGAAGCAGACCGCGGCCAGCACGGTGAGCAGCGCGAACGGCAGCACCGACGCGACACTCACCCCGGCGACCCAGACCCCGAGCCCGACCGCGGCCGCCTGGACCAGCGCGATCCCCAGCACCGGAAGGACCTGCAGGAAGGCGATCCGACGCGAGGCGACCGGCGCCAGCGCGTTGCGTCGGGCGGCGGACGCGTCCGCGATCGCCGCCCCGGCCAGCGCCGCCACCCACAGGGTGACCGCGACGATCGCCGCCAGCAGCCACGAGTTGCCGTGGTCGTCGTGCTGGAGCGCGTGGGTCAGGTCGACCGGCTGGCTGACCGTGTCGGCCAGCGCGGTCTGCTGGGCATCGGTGTAGGTCGGCGTCTCCGCGGCGCCCTGGGCCAGGCCGCTGCTCAGCTGCCGGGCGCCGCTGTCGACCGAGCCCGCGCTGCTGCTCAGCGTCGCGCTGCCGGAGGCCAGCGACTCGCTGGCCGTCGCCGTCTCCTCGGTCCCGGTCGCCAGCGTCCCGGACGCCGCGTCCAGCGACGCCGCCCCGGCGGCGACGCCGGCGGCACCGGTGGCGACCTTCGCCGCGCTGCTGCTCAGCCGGCCGCTGGCACCGTCGAGCGCCTTCGCGCCGCGGGCGACCTCGCGCTCGGCGTCGGCGAGCGCCTTCGCCCCGGAGGCGAGCGCGTCGTCGGCG
>NZ_JBFRDX010000018.1:0-76832 GCF_052114005.1 Marmoricola sp. RAF53
CCACCACCGCCTCAAAACCCACGCCGGCTGGCACTACGACATCCAGAGACCCGGGACCTACCGCTGGCGATCACCAGCCGGCTACACCTACCTCCGCGACCAGACCGGCACCCGACAACTCACCCCGAGACCCGTCGACCCACCCGGCTGACGAAACCTCAGCCCAGGACGCGCAGCTGGTAGAAGCCGTGCGTGCGGGCCACCACCTCACCGGCCTCGTCGGTGACCTCGGTGAGGAGCTCGAAGTTCGACTTGCCGTTCGCGGCCGTCTCGGCCTGCACGCGCGCCCGATCCTCCTCGGAGAGGGTCGTCCGCGCGGTGGCGGCGGTCATCGCCGGGCGGGTGAAGTCGATCTCGAGCCGCTTGACCAGGGGGACGGCGCCGGGGACGTCGAAGAAGCCGCCGATGATCCCGCCGAGCATCTCCGCGACCGAGAACAGCGAGCCGGCGTACGCGACGCCGAAGTGGTTCACGTTCGGTGCCGTCGGGATCCTCGCGGCGGCGCGACCGGGCTCGGCCTCCAGGACCTCGAGGCCCATCGCGCCCAGGATCGGGACGACGGCGTGGACGTGCGCGGTCTGCTCGCTCAGATCGGTCATGCCGGAAAGATAGCGGGCCTCAGCCCTCGATCCGGTTGCCGTCCTCGTCCCAGTGCGACGCCACCTTCTTGCTCGGCTGCACCCGCGGCGGCTCCCCCGGCATCTTCGGGTAGTCGGGCGGGTAGTTCAGCTCCACGGCGCCCTGCTCCTCCCACGCCGCCAGCAGCGGCTCCAGGGAGTTCGCCACGTCGTCGATCGCGGCCCACGGATCGCCGTCGGCCATCCGCTCCGGGACCGTGAACAGGTTGTACGCCTTGGGGTCGGTGACGCCGGCGAGCTCGTCCCAGGTCATGGGCGTCGAGACGGGCGCGCCCGGGATCGGCCGCAGCGAGTACGCCGACGCGATGGTGCGGTCGCGGGAGTTCTGGTTGAAGTCGACGAAGATCCGCTCGCCGCGCTCCTCCTTCCACCACGCGGTGGTCACGCCGTCGTCGCGCTTCTCCAGCTCTCGGCCGAACGCGATCGCGGCGTGCCGTACGTCGGCGAACTCCCAGCGCGGCTCGATCCGCACGTAGATGTGCACGCCGCGGTTCCCGGAGGTCTTGGGGAAGCCGACCATGCCGAGGTCTGCGAGCAGCTCGCGCGCCACCCCCGCCACCCGGACCGCATCGGTGAAGGTGGTCCCCGGTTGCGGGTCAAGGTCGATGCGGAGCTCGTCGGGCCGGTCGACGTCGCCGCGTCGTACCGGCCACGGGTGGAAGGTCAGCGTCCCCATCTGGGCGCACCACACGGGCACGGCGATCTCGGTCGGGCAGACCTCCCGGGCCGTCCGCCCCGACGGGAAGGTGACCTCGCAGTCCTCCAGGTAGTCGGGGGCGCCCATCGGGACCCGCTTCTGGTAGAACGCGTCGGCCTTCTCCCCCGGCCGCCCGGTGCCGAGCTTGATCCCCGGCTGGACGCCCTTGGGCCAGCGCTCCAGCGCCGTCGGCCGCTCGCGCAGCGCGCGCATCAGACCGTCGCCGACGGAGGCGAAGTACTCCGCGACCATCAGCTTGGTGACCTCGGGCGTCGTCTCGGTCGCCGGGTAGATGACCCGGTCCGGGCTGGAGACCCGGACGGCACGGTCACCGGCGACGACTTCGGCTGCGGGAGTGGCCATGCGTCGACCCTAGAGGAGCCCGCGGACGTCCCGGGTGCGTGACGCCGGCGTCACCGTTCCGTCACCACTCCGGAGCCGTTCCGCTGGTGTCGCTCAGTAGGCTGGCCCACATGGGTTACCAGGTCGAGAAGTCCGACGCCGAGTGGCGTGAGCAGCTCTCCCCCGCCGAGTTCCAGGTGCTCCGGCAGGCCGGCACGGAGCGCGCGTTCACCGGCGAGTACACCGACACCAAGACCGTCGGCGTTTACAAGTGCCGCGCCTGCCAGGCCGAGCTGTTCCGCTCCGACACCAAGTTCGACTCGCACTGCGGCTGGCCGTCGTTCTACGCCCCGCTCGCCGGCGACACCGTCGAGTACATCGAGGACCGCTCGATGGGCACCGTCCGCACCGAGGTCCGCTGCGCCAACTGCGGCTCCCACCTCGGCCACGTCTTCGAGGGCGAGGGCTACGGAACGCCGACCGACCAGCGCTTCTGCATCAACTCGATCAGCCTGACGCTGGAGCCGACCGAGGGCTGAGGGTCCGTCAGTCGCGTGTTGCGGTGCGGTCGTGGACCGCGACCCGGCAGTTGCGGACGAAGCCCCGGCGGTCCAGGAAGTCCCACTTGTAACCGGGGAAGGACCCGGAGTCACGCGTCTCCTCGAAGAGCCGCTGGCACGCCTCGTCCGCCGTGTCCCCCTCCCGGACCACGAGGCCGCTGCCGAGCTCGCGACCCAGGTTCTCGAGATCGGGACTGGTCCACAGCCACGCGGCTCCCCCCGCCACGGCGAAGCCACCGACGAGCAGCGTGCACAAGGCGAGGAACACCTGGTCGCGACGACGCACAACTCAGCCCTTCACCGGCGCGAGAGCAGAGCTGACCTCGACGAGGCCCGGCCCGAACCTCCGGTCGGCCCAGGCCTGGAGGGTGCCGTCGTCGTGGACGACGTACACCTCGACGGCGTCGAAGCCCGACGAGACGGACAGCATGCCGGGCACCCGGTCGAGCGCGTCGGCGATCCGGCGCAGCTCGGCGTCGGTGTGTTCGGCCCTGCTGACGCACATCGGGCCGCCCCAGATCGCGCGGAGCGTCCGCTCCGCGCCCGCCAGGTCGCGGGTTACCCGGACGTTGAGGATCATCCGGCGCGGGTCGTCCACGGCCGCCTCGGGGCCGGTGCCCGCGGGGTCGTCGAGCAGGGCCCGGTCGATCCAGGCGTCCGCGTAGCCCGGCAGGGTGCCGGCGCGCTCGAAGAACGCTGACTCGGTCTCCTCGGTCGTCGTGGCCGGATCGACCACCTTCCAGCCGCCCTCGGGGACCGGACAGGGTGAGGAGAGGTCGCGGGTGTCGTCCTGAGGCGGCGGACCGTCGTAGCTCGCGAACGGCACGACCTCGGTGACAGCGAACCGGGTCCCGTCGAAGCGGCCGGTCACCGCATAGCCGCCCCAACGGACACCGTTGGCCTGCGCGAAGGTGCCCCGGTGGTCGGCCCAGTCGAACCCGGTCAGAGCCACGCCTCCGCACGGCGGCGACGGGTACGACAACCCGATACCGCCGAGGCAGAGCTCCGGGTCCTTGCCGGCGCCGGCGAACACGGTCGCCGTTCCGATGGTCCGGACCAGGCCGTCCGCCGCCGGTACCGCGGTCGGCATCCCGCTCGGGGCCGCCGAGGACGACGCCGCGGACGACGCCGCGCTCGGTCCGGCGCGCAACGGCGAGGACTCGTCCCCGCAGCCGGCGACCAGCGCGCCGGCCAGGACGAAGACTGCCGCTACGGGCAGGAGGCGTCGGGTCCACATGGTGCTGCGACGCTAGCGACGCCGCACCGGTTCCGCAGCGGAAACCGCCCGGTCAGGGCAGCGCGTTGATGAGCACGCCGGGCTCGAGGCGGCGCCCGGTGTAGAACGGCACCTCCTCGCGCACGTGCCGCCGGGTCTCCGAGCCGCGCAGGTGCCGCATCAGGTCGACGATCCGGTAGAGCTCGGCGGCCTCGAAGGCCAGCATCCACTCGTAGTCGCCGAGGGCGAACGACGAGACCGTGTTGGCGCGCACGTCCGGGTAGTCGCGGGCCATCTTGCCGTGCTCGGCGAGCAGGCGGCGACGCTCGCCGTCCTCGAGCAGGTACCACTCGTAGGAGCGGACGAAGGGGTAGACGCAGACGTAGGGCTGCGCCTCCTCGTCGGCGAGGAAGGCCGGCACGTGGCTCTTGTTGAACTCGGCCGGGCGGTGCAGCGCCATCTGCGACCAGACGCCGTCGAGACGGCGGCCGAAGGCGGTCGAGCGGAACCGCTGGTACGCCGCCTGCAGGTCGTCGGCCTCTTCGGCGTGCCACCAGATCATCAGGTCGGCGTCGGCGCGCAGGCCGGCGACGTCGTACACGCCGCGGACGACCACGTCCTCGGCGTCGAGCTCCTTGAAGAGCGCCTCGACCTCGGCGACCTCGGCGGCGCGGTCGGCGCCGGCGTACAGGTCACGGAGCCTGAAGACCGACCACATGGTGTAGCGCACCATCTCGTTGATCTCGCGGGCCTTCTTCACGTTGGTCGCCATGGGCCCATTCTCGCAAAGCGCCGGTCAACCGCGTGTCGGCGGGTCCAGGTCCGCGAGCAGCGAGGAGACGGCCGTGTGCGCGGAGGCGATGCAGGCGGGGATCCCGAGCCCGTCGTACGCCGCCCCGCAGACCTCCAGACCGGGCACGCGGGCCACGTCGGCACGGACGGTCGCGATCCGGTCGAGGTGCCCGACGGCGTACTGCGGCAGCCCCCCGCCCCAGCGCTGCACGTGGCTGTCGATCGGACGGACCGCCAGCCCGATCGCGTCGGCGAGGTCGTCGAGCGCGATCTCGACGAGCTCCTCGTCGGTGCGCTGGAGCTGGTGCTCCTCGCGGTGCCGTCCGAGCGAGCAGCGCATCACCAGGACGTCGCCGGCGGCGCCGCCGGCGCCTGCTTGGCGGACCCACTCCCACTTCGAGAACGAGAAGGTGGCCGCCTTGACAGCCTTGCGCTCCACCGGCGGCACCAGGAACCCGGAGCCGGTCACCTCGGGGAAGTCGCGGGCGGCGAAGGCCATCGTCACCAGGGCGACCGAGGCGTACTCGATCCGGGCGAGCTCGAGCGCGGCGGTCGGCGCGACGTCGCTGAGCAGCCGGGCGGTCGCCCGCGCCGGCGTGGCCACCACGACGGCGTCGCAGTGCAGCAGCCGGGACTCCCGGGTCGGGCCGACCACCAGCGTCCAGCCGCCCTCGGGCCGCCGCACGAGGTCGCGCACGGTCGCGCCGGTCTCGATGCGGGCGCCGCTCGTGGCCGCGACCGCGTCGGGCAGCCGGCCGATCCCGCCGCGGATCCCGGCGAACACCGGCACGTCGCTCACCGGTCCGGAGATCGCCCGCGCCGCGGCCTTGCTCAGCGACCGGTCCCGGTCGAGCAGCGCGACGACCTGCGGCACCGCCGCCCGGGCGGAGATCTCGCGGGCGTGGCCGGCGTACACGCCGCCGAGGAGCGGCTCGACCAGGCGGTCGACCACCTCGCGACCGAAGCGTTCCTCGACCAGTCCGCCGATGCTGGTGTCGCGCCCCTCCAGCGAGGTCGCCGGCAGCACGGCGTCCATCGCGGCCCGGGCCAGCCCGGGCTTCGAGATCACCCCGGAGTCGGCGAGCGCGCGCAGGTCGGTCGGAATGCCCATCAGGGTGCGCGGCATCGGAGCCAGCGCGCCCCGGGTCCACAGCGATGCGCTGCTCGTCGCGGGGTGCACGATCGCGTCGCCGAGCCCGCTGGTCCGCGCCAGCGCGACCCCCTCGGGGCGCCGGTTGAGCATCGACTCGGCACCGACGTCGACCAGGACGCCGCCGACCTCGGCCCGGAGCAGCTTCCCGCCGATCTCGGCCGACGCCTCCAGCACCAGCACGTCGGCGTCCGGTCGCTCCTCCCGCAGCCGCGCCGCGGCCGCCAGGCCCGCGATGCCCCCGCCGATCACGACGACCGAGGGACCCGAGCCGGGCGCAGGAGGGGTGGGCACGGCCCCAGGTTACGGCGCGACGGATCCGAGCCGACGCCGGCTGCGTCCCACCGCCATGACGCCGACACCAGCACGGGCTCTCGCCGCCCTCCCCGCCGTTGCCCTCCTGCTGCTCCTCGCCGGCTGCGGCGGCGGCAGCTCCGACGACGCCGCCCCGGCGTCCGCCGACTCCGGTTCCACCGCGTCCAAGGCCGCCGAAGCCCCGGCGGCAGCGGGCGCGGGCTACGCCAGCGACACCGGTGACGCCGCCGGAAGCGGCTCCGCGTCCCGCACCTACGAGACCCGTGCGGTGATCTCGAAGGGCAGCATCCAGCTCCGCTCCACCGACGTGGACGCCACCCGCGACGACCTCGCCGTCCTGCTCGCCGGCTGGGGCGGGACGGTGGAGAACGAGCAGTCCTCGACCGACAAGCACGGGCACACCGACCACCAGAGCCTGCAGCTGCGGGTCCCGGTCAAGTACTTCGACACCGCCATGAAGAGCATCTCCGGGCTCGGCACGCTGGTCGACCGCAGCCGCACCTCCGAGGACGTGACGACCCAGGTGATCGACACCCGGGTCCGGATCCAGGCGCAGAAGGCGAGCATCGCCCGGGTGCAGGCGCTGCTCGCCGAGGCCACCTCGATCAACCAGGTGATCGCGATCGAGAGCCAGCTCACCCAGCGCCAGTCCGAGCTGGACTCCCTGGAGCAGCAGCAGGCCTACCTCGCCGACCAGACCGCGATGTCGACCATCGGCCTCACCATCGCCCGGACCGGTACGAAGGCCGCACCGGTCGAGGCCGAGGGCGGGTTCCTCGCCGGGCTGGAGGCCGGCTGGGAACGGCTCGGCGCGAGCACCACCGCGGTGCTCACCGCGGTCGGTGCGCTGCTCCCGTTCGCCGCCGTGGCCGCCCTCGTCGCGGCCCCGTTCTGGTGGACCCGGCGGCGTCGCGCCGCGGGTGCGTGATCAGCGGGCGCTGACCTCGTGCACGTGGTCGGTGAGCCGGGCCAGCTGGTCCGGGTCGGTCGACGGGATCACGCCGTGGCCCAGGTTGAAGATGTGCCCGCGGGCCTCCCGCCCGGCCGCCAGCACCTCGTCGGCGCGGGAGAGCATCACCTCGGTCGGTGCGAAGACCAGGGTCGGGTCGAGGTTGCCCTGGACGCCGCGCACCCGGTCGGGCCCGCCGATGCGGCGTACGCCCTCGGCCATCGGCACCCGCCAGTCCACGCCGACGACCTCCGCGCCGGCCTCGCCCATCAGGTCGAGGATCTCGCCGGTGCCGACGCCGAAGTGGATCCGCGGCACCCCGGTCTCGCCGATCGAGGACAGCACCGAGCGCGAGTACGGCAGCACGCTGCGCCCGTAGTCGGCCCGGGTGACCGCGCCGGCCCAGGAGTCGAAGAGCTGGACGGCACTCGCGCCCGCGGCCACCTGGACGTGCAGGTAGGCGGCGGAGATCCCGGCGATCTTGCGCATCAGCGCGTCCCAGACGTCCGGGGCGCCGAACATGAGGGCCTTGGTCTTCGCGTGCTCCTTCGACGGCCCGCCCTCGACCAGGTACGACGCCACCGTGAACGGCGCGCCGGCGAAGCCGATCAGCGGGGTCGCGCCGAGCTCGCCGACCAGCTGGGTGACCGCCTCGGTGATGTAGGGGACGTGGTCGGGCGTCAGGTCCGGGATCGCCTCGACGTCGGCCAGCGTGCGGACCGGGTTCGCGACCACGGGGCCGACACCGGCGACGATGTCGAGGTCGACGCCGATCGCCTTGAGCGGCAGCACGATGTCGGAGAAGAAGATGGCCGCGTCGACGCCGTACCGGCGCACCGGCTGCAGGGTGATCTCGGTGATCAGGTCGGCCCGCATGCAGGAGTCCAGCATGCTGATCCCCTCGCGGATCTTGAGGTACTCGGGCAGCGACCGACCGGCCTGGCGCATGAACCAGACGGGCGTGTGCGGCACCGGCTCACCGCGGGCGGCACGGAGGAAAGCGGAGTCGTGAGCGGCAGACATGGGACGATCTTCGCAGGTCAGGCGGCGAGTCGGGGCGGCGGGATCCGGAGATCCGCTCTAGCCTGAGGTCATGTCCGCACCTCGCGAACGCCACATCGAACCGACGCCGCAGCCGGCCGAGTTCGAGCGCGCCGTGCGCCAGCTGCGGGAGGCGAAGTTCCGTCCGGAGGTGTTCGCCGAGGAGATGCCGGCGCCGCAGCGGATCGCGCCGTACGCCTCGGCCCTGTCCGCGGACGTCACCGTCGACGGCGAGGACGTCGGCACGGGACGGATCGTGCTGCTCCACGACCCCGCCGGCAACGACACCTGGGACGGTACCTTCCGGTGCGTGGCCTACGCCCGCGCCGACATCGACCCCGAGCTGGTCACCGACCCGTTGCTCGCCGAGGTCGGCTGGACCTGGCTGACCGAGGCGCTCGACGCGCACGGCGCGGAGTACGGCGCCCCCTCGGGCACCGTCACCAGCGTGGCCTCGGAGAGCTTCGGCGGGATGGCCGAGGAGCCGGCCACCGCGCAGATCGAGATCCGGGCGTCCTGGACGCCGCACGGCGAGCTCACCCCGCACGTCGAGGCCTGGGGCGAGCTGCTCTGCACCGCCGCCGGCCTCCCGCCCGTCCCGGAGGGGGTCGCGACCATGCCGAGCCGGCGCGGTCAGCGCGGCGAGTGATGGCGGAGGAGACCACGGCCGAGTCCTCGGCGGGAGCGGCCGACGCCGCGTCCGCCCCCGAAGCACCTCCGGCACCCCTGCTGACCCTGCGTGACGGGCTGCCGCCGATCGTCGAGACCCCGGAGGCGCTCGCGGCGGTGATCGAGAAGGTCGCGGCCGGGACCGGCCCGATCGGGCTCGACGCGGAGCGTGCCTCCGGCTACCGGTACTCGGCCCGGGCCTACCTCATCCAGCTGCGCCGCGAGGGCGCCGGCACCGCGCTGATCGACCCGATCGCGTTCGACGACCTCACCGAGCTCAACGAGGCGTTCGGCGGCGCCGAGTGGATCCTGCACGCGGCCAGCCAGGACATCCCGTGCCTGCGCGAGGTCGGCCTGGTGCCGACGGCGCTCTTCGACACCGAGCTCGCGGCGCGGCTGCTCGGCTACCCCCGGGTCGGCCTGGCCACCCTGGTCGAGACGATCGTCGGCAAGTCGATGCGCAAGGAGCACTCGGCGGCCGACTGGTCCAAGCGCCCGCTGCCCACGCCGTGGCTCGAGTACGCCGCCCTCGACGTCGAGGTCCTGACCGAGCTCCGCGACGTCCTCGGCGCCGAGCTCGAGGCCAGCGGGAAGGCCGAGTGGGCCCGGCAGGAGTTCGAGCACCTGCTCAGCTTCGAGCCTCCGGCCCGGCAGGACCCGTGGCGGCGTACCTCCGGGATCCACAAGGCCAAGGGCCGACGTGCCCTCGCCGCGGTCCGCGAGCTCTGGCTGGTGCGCGACGAGCTGGCCGCCGAGCAGGACACGACGCCGGGCCGGCTGATCCCGGACGCGGCCGTCATCGCCGCCGCGAACGCGCTGCCGACCAACGGCAAGCTGCTGCTCGACACTCCCGGCTTCCACGGCCGCGGGGCCCGCCGGTTCCTGGACACCTGGCTGGACGCGTTGAAGCGGGCCCGGGCGCTCCCGGAGAACGAGCTGCCCCCGGTGGCGAACCGGTCCGACGGTCCCCCGCAGGTGCGTTCCTGGGCCGACCGCGACCCGGTCGCCGCCGCCCGGCTCGTCGCCGCGCGCAAGGCGGTCACCGCGCTGTCGGAGGAGCGGAACGTGCCTGTCGAGAACCTGCTCACCCCCGACTACCTGCGTCGTGAGCTGTGGACGCCGCCGCAGGTCCCGGACGCCGAGCTCGAGGCCGCCGTCGGCGCCGAGCTGCGCGCCTTCGGTGCCCGCGAGTGGCAGATCGACCTGATGGCGCCGATCATCGCCGAGGCGATCCGCAACCCCGCCGTGGACGAGGCGGACGAGGCGGCCGAGGAGCCGGCCGGCGCGTGAGCTCAGCCCGCTGACGGGCTGGCGCTCGGGCTGGTGCTCGGGCTGGGACTGGGCGTCGGAATGGGCGTGAACAACGGGACCGACGCGGCGTCGATGGCCTTCAGCCGCCCCTCCAGCGGATCGATCACCGGGTCGTAGAAGAGCCCGGCGAGGAGCGGCGCGGTGTGCGCCGCGACCGACGGCCAGGTCTCCACGGTCGGGAACTGCCGGATGGTGCGGACCGCGTTGACGAAGACCGAGGCGCTGACCGGCTCCTCAGCCGGCTGCAGGAAGGCGTCGGAGTTAGCGACGTCGACGTTCGTCGGGACGACGTACCCGGTGCTGGCCAGCACCGACATCGCGTCCGTGGAGACGGCGTAGGCGAGGAAGTCCGCGGTCGCCTCCTTGTGCTCGGAGGTCTTGCTCAGGCACAGGCCGCGGCTGTCGCCGCTGGTGGCCTTCGCCTTGATCCGCGGCATCGGGAGGACGTCGAAGTGCAGGTCCTGCTGGGTGCGCAGCTGCGGGGTCAGGTCGCGGTAGCCGAACATCACCGCGAGCTGGCCGGCCTTGAAGCGCTGCAGCGCCGACCGCCGGGCGATCTGCTGGGCGGTGAAGGTGGTCTGCGGGTCGCGGACGACCTCGAGCAGCTGCTCCATCGCCGAGGAGCTGGCCCCCGAGGAGAGCGTGAGGGTGGTGGGCTCGTCCTGGTCGTCGACCACCTCGCCGCCGCCGGACCAGACGAACGGCGCGACCTGGTTGAGGTCGGGCGAGACGTAGAGACCGCGGACCCGGCCGAGCGAGGCCTGCTGCGCGGCCGCCGCGAGGTCGTCGAGCTTCCAGCCGGACTCGGCGTCGACGGGGGCCTGGCCCTCCGGACGGAGCGTGGCCAGGTCGACCAGGTCGGTGTTCACGTAGGCGACGAGCGGGGAGACGTCGACCGGCATGCACTGGAGCGCGTTGTCGGAGCTGTACGCCTCCAGCGCGTTGCGCTGGAAGCCGTCCCCGAAGTCCACCTGACGCTCGCCGAGGAGCTCGTCGAGGCTCTGCACGGCGTCGTCCTCGACCAGGCGCGGCACTTCCTGCTGGTCCGCCAGGAAGGCGTCCGGCGCGTTGCCGGCCTGGATCTGCTGCGCGAGCGCCGCCTCCGCCGTGGCCCGGTTGTCGTAGGGCCGGACGTTGACGACGATGTCCTTGTGCCCGGCCGTGAAGTCGGCCGCGATCTTCGCGTAGGCGCTGATCACCGGCGGCGGGCCGTAGACCGCCAGCGTGATCAGGGCGGGGCCCTGCGGGGTCGGTGTCGCCGACGGCTCGGCCTTCGCGTCGTTGCCCGAGCACGCCGCGGTGAGCGCCAACGCCCCCACGGTCGCCCCGATCGCCAGCACCCGGCTCCGGCCGATCACAGCAGACTCCCTCCTGCCGTGGGGCGGCCCCGCGGCACGATCACCCTAGCGGGCACCCCCGCACGCCCCGACCGGCTCCCGCAGAGCGATCCGGCGAGCCTGCCGGGCGTCCTCGGAGGAGGTCCCTAGGCTCGGTTCATGCGTGCCTTCCCCCGCTCCGCGATGCTGCTGGCTGCCTGCTCCCTGGCCCTCGTGGCCGGCTGCGGTCCCGACGACGAACCGACCGGCGGAGCCGTCCAGGACCCCACCGCCACCGCGTCGACCGGGACGACCGTCGACCCGGGTGACCCCGGTGAGGACGGGACCGCCGAGCCCACCCCCGGCGACTCTCCGAGCACCCCGGGCGGCACCCCGGCGACCGCGGCACCGGCGAGCCTCGCCGACAGCCTGCTCGCCACCGGCCAGGTGCCCGGCCTGAACGCGTCCTGGAAGTGGCAGGACGGCGAGACCGGTCCCGCCGGCACCGACCCGTTCGGCGTCTGCGCGAAGGCCGACCTGGCGAGCATCGGCGCCACCGAGGTGGTCGACCGCAGCTTCTTCCCACCGGTCGACACCGACGACCACGCCGGCCAGCAGGTGGCCGAGTTCCCCGACACCGCCACCGCGGCCCGCGCCGCCAAGGTGCTGGCCAGCTGGCACGACCAGTGCCGCAGCCGCGTCACCGGGGCCACCGGCGTCAAGGTCGGTCCGGTGACGAGCGTGCCCACGAGCGCCGGCCGGGGCAGCTGGTACCTGGTCAGCTGGACGCCGAAGGGCGCCGAGGAGGGCCGGTACCACGCCTTCGGCACCGTGGTCGACGGGAAGCGGATCACCGTCCTGTCGATCGACAACGGCGGCCAGGACCACAACTACGCACCCGGCAAGGAACCGATGACCGGCATGGTCCGCGCCGCGGCCGCGAAGCTGGGCCGACCCGCGTAGTTTGGCCCGTATGACCGAACGGCACCACCACCGTCCGTCGATGCCCGGCGCCGGGCACTTCGAGGCCATCGAGGCGACCCGGGACGCCGATCCGGCCCTCGTCACCGAGGCCGCCGAGCGGGCCGCACTCGCCCTGGTCCGCGGCGCCCGCGACCAGGCCGACGCCGCGCTGGTCTCCCGGGTCGTGCACCTCGCCGACACGGAGGGCATCGAGACGCTGGCCCAGCTCTGGTCCGGCGCCGGCCCGCAGACGTTGGCCGGCACGCTCTGGCGGCTCTACCTGCTGCGGAGCTGGGTGCACGCCGACCCGGAGACCGCGGCCCGCGAGTTCGACCGCGGCCGCCGGCTCGCCCCGGTCGCCGAGGCGATCTCGGGGGTCGAGGAGCCGCCCGGGCCGGACGAGGTGCGCGCGCTGGTCGACGCGGTCCTGCAGGGCGTCGTCGTCGGGGACTTCGCCGACACGCTGTTCCGGGCCTCCGCGTTCGCCCGCGTCGCCGCCGCCGGACGTGCCCAGGAAGAGGAGTCCGGCGGGTCGTCGTACAGCTCGGACCTGGCGGCCTCGCGCCTGCTGAGCCTCGCCGACCAGCTCCACCAGGCCGCGAAGCTGGAGCTCGACGGCCGCCTTTCCTGAGGCGTTTCGGGCATATCCGCTGGGGTCGCGGCGTTACACTCTCCGTGCGCCGGGCCGTGGYAGCCCCGGGTCCCAAAATCAGCCGCTACGAGCGGCCACGCGCCGTGAGGCGCTCCCGGCCCGGCGCACCATCTCTCCCCGGCCCTCTTCTGGCCGCCGTCGGCTAGCGTCGCGCCATGGCGCTCCGACTCCCCCGCTTCCTGCCGCGCCGGCGACGTCCGCTCCCGCCGGGCTCGATGCCGTACGCGCCGAACCGCAACGGCCGTCCCGACCCCGGCGAGGTCTGCTGGGCGTGGGTCCCGTACGAGGACGACCCGTTGCAGGGCAAGGACCGGCCGATCCTGGTGCTCGCGACGAGCGGGAGCACGGTGACCGCGCTGGCGATGACGAGCAAGGACCACGACCGCGACGCCGCCCAGGAGGCGCGCGCCGGGCGCTCCTGGATGGACGTCGGTACCGGGGACTGGGACACCCGCCGGCGCCCGAGCGAGGTCCGGCTCAACCGCGTCCTGCATCTCGACGCGAGCGCCGTGCGGCGCGAGGGCGGGGTGCTGCCCCCGGAGCTGTTCGCCCGGGTGCTCGCGGCCGCGGCGCCGTACCTGCCCGGGGACGGCTGAACGGCGTCAGAGCTCTTTCAGAGCTTCTCCAGGACCGCACGCAGCCGCTTCTCGCTGACCGGCTCCCGGGTGCCGAGGTGCTGGGCCCACAACGAGACCCGGAACTCCTCCACCAGCCAGCGCAGCCGCTCCAGCTCCGCCCCCGGCGGACGTCCCTCCGGGAGCGCGTCGACGCGGTGCTGCCAGGCGTCCTGGAACGGCGCCACCCGGTACATCAGCTCCAGGTCCCGGGCAGGCGACTCGTCGAGCCGGCGCCGGCGCTCGGCGAGCGCCGCCAGGTAGCGCGGGTACTCCCGCAGCGCGGCCGCCCCGGCGTCGGCGACGAAGCCGGGCCCGACCAGGCGGCCGAGGTGCTGGCGCATGTCGTTCATCGAGGGCAGCACCGCCAGGTCCACGCTGCCGTGCAGCAGCCGGTCGGTCTCGCGGTGCGCGCCGAGCACCCGGACCAGCTGGTGGCGGACCTCCAGGGCACGCTCGGGCAGCAGCCGGCGGACCTCGGTGAGCAGGTCGGCGAACGCCGCCTCGTCCCGGACCGGGCGGGCCAGCTCTCCGACCGCCGCCACGACGCAGTCGGCGAGCAGCGCCTTCACGTTCGGGTACGGCGCCCCGGCCAGCACCAGCTTGGTGGCGTTGTCGAGGTCCTCACCGAGCCGGTTGACCGTGCCGCCGACGTCGACCTGCAGCACCAGCAGCCGGCGCACGCCGCGCAGGTGCTGGGCCTGCTGCTCCTCGACGCTCGCGAAGACCCGCAGCCCGACCGCGTCGCCCTCGTCGACCAGGCCCGGGTAGCCGAGGACGTCGTGCCCGGCGCGGAGCTGGCGGAAGGACTCCGGCACGCTGCCGAACGTCCAGGTCCGCTGCCCGGTGGCGGTGAGCCCGGAGTCCTCGGCCGCGTCCGCCACGGCCGCCTCGAACGACGGCCGCAGCGGCGCCTTGAGCGCCTCCAGGTCCTTGCCCTCGCCGAGCAGCGCGCCGTCCTCGTCGAGGATCCGGAAGGTCGGGCGCAGGTGGTCGGGCACCTTGTCCCAGTCCCAGGCCTCCGGCGGCACGTGCACGCCGGTCGTCGAGCGCAGGTAGCGGGCCAGCGCGACGGTCAGCGGCTCCTCCCCGGCCGGGACCGCGGCCAGGAACGCCTTGGCCACGTTGGGCGCCGGGACGAAGTTCACCCGCAGCGCCTTCGGCAGCGAGCGCAGCAGCGCCACCACCAGCTCCTCGCGGAGGCCGGGCACGTGCCAGCTGAACGCGCCCGCTCCGACGTGGTTCAGGGTGGCGAGCGGGACGTCGACCCGGACGCCGTCCGCGGCGGTGCCCGGCTCGAAGTGGTAGCTCAGCGGCAGCGTCAGCGAGCCCTCGTGCCACGCGTCCGGGAAGTCGCTCGCGCTGACCTCGGCGGCGTGCGCGTGCACCAGCATCGCCGGGTCGAAGGTGAGCAGGTCCGGCGTGCTGCGGCGAGCCTGCTTCCACCAGGCGTCGAAGTGCGCGCCGGAGACCACCTCGGCCGGGACCACCCGGTCGTAGAAGTCGAACAGGGTGTGCTCGTCGACGACGAGGTCGCGGCGGCGGGCACGGTGCTCGAGCTCGGCGGCCTCCTCCAGCAGCGCCCGGTTGGTGGCGAAGAACCGGTGCCGGGTGTGCCACTCCCCCTGGACGAGCGCGTGCCGGATGAACAGCTCGCGGGCGACCTCGGGATCGTGCTTGCCGTAGGACACCAGCCGGTCGGCGACCAGGGGGACGCCGTACAGGGTGACGCGCTCGTAGGCCATCACCGCGGCGCGCTCCTTCGACCA
This sequence comes from Marmoricola sp. RAF53, assembly GCF_052114005.1. Lineage (NCBI taxonomy): Bacteria > Bacillati > Actinomycetota > Actinomycetes > Propionibacteriales > Nocardioidaceae > Marmoricola > Marmoricola sp. RAF53. Next base: position 14,995 of record NZ_JBFRDX010000018.1, read on the forward strand.
GTGCGGCTCGGAGTAGGTCCGCGAGACCAGGTGGGCGCCGGCCTGCTCGGCCCAGAGCGGGTCGATCGCCGCGCACTGCCGCCCCCACAGCTTGGAGGTCTCGACCAGCTCGGCGGCCATCACGAACTGCGGCTGGTTCTTGAACAGCCCCGAGCCGGGGAAGATCGAGAACCGGGCGCCGCGGGCGCCGAGGTAGTCGCGGCGGTCCGGGTCACGCAGCCCGATGTGCGAGAGCAGGCCGGACAGCAGCGCCTGGTGCACCCGGTCCTCGTCGGGGGTCACCTCGGCATCGCGGGAACGCGGCACCGTCATCCCCACCTGCCGGGCGACCTGGCGGAGCTGGGACTCGAAGTCCTGCCACTCGCGGACCCGGAGGTAGTTCAGGTGCTCGTTGCGGCACATCCGCCGGAACGCGCTCGAGCCGAGCTCCTGCTGCTGGGTGCGCAGGTGCCGCCAGAGGTTCAGCCAGGCCAGGAAGTCCGAGCGCTTGTCGGCGAACCGGGCGTGCATCTGGTCGGCGCGGGTCTGCTGGTCGGCCGGCCGCTCGCGCGGGTCCTGGATCGACAGCGCCGCGGTGATCACCAGCACCTCGCGCAGGCAGCCGAGCCGGTCGGCCTCGAGCAGCATCCGGCCCAGCTGGGGGTCGATCGGCAGCCGCGCCAGGGTCCGCCCGAGCCGGGTCAGCCGCGGCCGGGTGTCCGGGCGGCCGCCCTTGCCGGGCGCGATCGCGCCGAGCTCGGTGAGCAGCAGCATCCCGGCCCGGACGTTGCGGGCGTCCGGCGGTTCGACGAACGGGAACCTGGCCACGTCGCCGAGGCCGAGCGCGGTCATCTGGAGGATGACGCTGGCCAGGCTGGTGCGCAGGATCTCGGGCTCGGTGAACGCGGGCCGCGCCTCGAAGTCCTCCTCGGAGTACAGCCGGATCGCGATGCCCGCCTCGACGCGCCCGCAGCGGCCGGAGCGCTGGTTGGCGGAGGCCTGGCTGATCGGCTCGACCGGGAGCCGCTGCACCTTGGTCCGCACCGAGTAGCGCGAGATCCGGGCGACGCCGGTGTCGATCACGGCCACGATGCCGGGGACGGTCAGCGAGGTCTCGGCGACGTTGGTGGACAGCACCACCCGGCGCCGGCTGTGCCGCTCGAAGACCCGGTGCTGCTCGGCCGCGGAGAGCCGCGAGTAGAGCGGTACGACGTCGAAGCCTGTCGTGATCCCACCCCGCCCCTCCGCCTTGCGGGCCAGCACGTCGGTGGTGTCCCGGATCTCCCGCTCGCCAGGGAGGAAGACCAGGATGTCGCCGTCGATCTCGGCGTGCAGCTCCTCGACGGCCGCGACGATCGCCTCGGTCTGGTCGCGGACCACGACCTCGCCCTCGTCGTCTTCCTCGGGCACCTCGACCAGCGGCCGGTAGCGGACCTCGACCGGGTAGGTGCGGCCGGAGACCTCGACCACCGGCGCGTCGTCGAAGTGCCGGGAGAACCGGTCGACGTCGATCGTCGCCGAGGTGATGACGACCTTCAGGTCGGGCCGGCGCGGCAGCAGCTGCTTGAGGTAACCGAGGATGAAGTCGATGTTGAGGCTGCGCTCGTGCGCCTCGTCGATGATCAGCGTGTCGTAGCGCTGCAGCGCCTTGTCGTGCTGGAGCTCGGCGAGCAGGATGCCGTCGGTCATCACCTTGACCCGCCCGGCGGCCGACGTACGGTCGGTGAAGCGGACCTGGTAGCCGACGACGTCGCCGAGCTCGGTGCCGAGCTCCTCCGCGATCCGCTCGGCGACGCTGCGTGCGGCGATCCGGCGCGGCTGGGTGTGGCCGATCAGCTTGCCCCCGCGGCCACCTGCGCTACCACCTGGGCCCCGGCCGAGCTCCAGGCAGATCTTGGGCAGCTGGGTGGTCTTGCCGGACCCGGTCTCCCCCGCCACGATCACCACCTGGTGGTCGCGGATCGCCGCCGCGATCTCGTCGCGGCGTGCCGAGACCGGGAGCTCGGCGGGGAAGTGGAGGCGCACGACCCCCAAGCGTAGAGGCCCGGCGGGCGTCAGCCCGCCGGGGACGGGGTCGGCGTGGGTGTGGCCTGGCTCTGCTTCTGCAGCTCCTGCAGCTTCTGCTGCACGAAGTCGCGCAGCTGCTGGCGCTGCTCGTCGGTCATGCCGCCGAGGCCGAGCCCGTTGCCGAGCCCGTTGCCGTTGCCGTTTCCGTTTCCGCGCTGGCCGAAGCCCTGCCCGGGTCCGCCCATCATCGGGCCCCGGTTCGCCGGGCCCCCGTCGTCACCGCCGTCACCGCCGTGGAAGGTGGTGATCCGGACCCGGTCCGGACCGTCGTCGCCGTTGTTGGTCGCGGCCATCAGCGCGGCGCCGAGCGCACCGCCGATGAGCAGGGCGCCGACGGCGACCAGCACCATCGAGCGGAAGTTCCAGACGGTGTCGCGCAGCCGCGGGCCGTCGGGGACGGGTGCGGCAGCCGGACCGGACGCGGTCTCCGGCACGGGCACGGGCTCCGCCGGGAGCACGGTGGTGGGCTCGTCCGCGTCGGGGCTGCCGGGGACGTCGGTGTTCTCTGCCATGCGGCCAGTGTGCGGTCAGAACCTGTCATTGCGCTGTGGAAAGGCCGAGGAGTTCCGGCTGGATCCGGCGCTTCACAGGTTTCTCACAGCGAACCCATGGCGGATCCCCGACCGCCTGGGCGAGGCTGGGCGCCATGAGCACCGCGCGTGGACCCGAGCTGACCCGGATCGACGGCACCCCGCTGCGGGTGCTGGTCGTCGACGACGAGGCCAACATCGCCGAGCTGCTGCGGATGGCGCTGCGCTACGAGGGCTGGGACGTCGAGGTCGCGCTCACCGGGAGCAAGGCGGTCAGCACAGCCCGGTCCTTCTCCCCCGACGCCGTGGTCCTCGACATGATGCTGCCGGACTTCGACGGGATGGAGGTGCTGCGCCGGCTGCGCGCCGACGCGGCCGACGTACCGGTCCTGTTCCTGACCGCCCGCGACGCCGTCGAGGACCGGGTCGCCGGCCTCACCGCGGGCGGCGACGACTACGTCACCAAGCCGTTCTCGCTGGAAGAAGTCGTCGCCCGGCTGCGCGCGCTGATGCGGCGGGCCGGCGCCCAGCAGGCGAACGACCACTCGGTGCTCGCCGTCGGGGACCTGCTCCTCGACGAGGACAGCCGCGAGGTCTCCCGGGCCGGGGAGCAGATCAGCCTGACCGCGACCGAGTTCGAGCTGCTGCGCTACCTGATGCGCAACCCGCGCCGGGTGCTGTCGAAGGCGCAGATCCTCGACCGGGTCTGGAACTACGACTTCGGAGGCCAGGCCAACGTGGTCGAGCTGTACATCTCCTACCTGCGCAAGAAGGTCGACGCCGGCCGGGACCCGATGATCCACACGATGCGCGGGGCCGGTTACGTCCTGAAGCCGGTCGAGGCATGACCAGGCTGTTCCCCCGCACCCTGACCACCCGGCTGGTCGTCACCGTGGTGGCACTGGTCGCGCTGGTCGGCTTGATGGTCGCCACCAGCGCCACCCTGGCGATGCGCGGCTACCTCTACGACCGGCTCGACAGCCAGGTCCGGGACGGGCTGCGCGGACAGCGCGGGCCGGTCAGCTCCGGACCCGAGATCCCCGGCGTGCCGGACGACGACTCCGGGAGGGCCTTCCTGCGGCCCGGCCTGACCGTGGCCGAGCTGCCCGGCTCGGACACCACGGTCGGTGTCACGGTCAGCCGGAGCAGCGAGGTCGAGCGGCTCTCCGACGACACCGTCGCCGAGCTCCAGGCGGTCCCGAGCGACGGCCAGGCGCACACCGTGGAGGTGGAGGGCACCCAGTACCGGGTGATGACCCAGGCCGAGGACGGCCACGTCTTCGTGACCGGCCAGCCGACGACGGACATCGACCAGACCGTGCAGAGCATGGTCACCTGGTTCGCGCTGCTCACCCTGCTCGGCGTCGGCGTCGCCGGGATCGCCGGCACCTGGCTGGTACGCCGCCAGCTGCGTCCGCTCAACGCCGTCGCCGAGACCGCCCGCGAGGTCTCCACCCAGGACCTCGCCACCGGTGGGGCCACCATCAGCACCCGCGTCGACGCCGGGCTCACCGACCCCGAGACCGAGGTCGGCCAGGTCGGCGCCGCGCTGAACACGCTGCTCGACCACGTCGACAGTGCCCTGACCGCCCGGCACCGCAGCGAGCAGCAGGTCCGCCAGTTCGTCGCGGACGCCTCCCACGAGCTGCGCACCCCGCTCTCCACGATCCACGGGTACGCCGAGCTGTCCCGTCGTACGCCGGACGACCCGGCCGCCCTCGGCGCCGCGCTCAACAAGGTCGAGACCGAGGCGGGCCGGATGTCCGGCCTCGTCGAGGACCTGCTCCTCCTCGCCCGCCTCGACGCGGGCCGGCCGCTCGCCCGCGAGGACGTCGACGTCACCCGGCTGCTGCTCGAGGCGGTCGCCGACGCCCGCGTGCTGGCGCCCGACCACCACTGGCGGCTGGACCTGCTCGACGAGCCGGTCGTGCTCGTCGGCGACGACGCCCGGCTGCACCAGGTGGTCACCAACCTGCTCAACAACGCCCGCAGCCACACGCCCGCCGGGACCACGGTCACGGTGCGCGCGCGGACCGCCGGCGCGGGTCCCGGCGCGACCGTCCGGATCGAGGTGCACGACGACGGTCCGGGCCTCGGTCCCGACCTGGCCGCGGAGGCGTTCGACCGGTTCTCCCGCGGCGACTCCAGCCGCACCCGGGCCTCCGGCGGCGCCGGACTGGGCCTGTCCCTGGTCAGCGCGATCGCGGCCGCGCACGGGGGCTCCGCGACGGTGACCTCCGCCCCCGGAGACACCAGGTTCGTGGTGACCCTGCCCGCTTCCGGGCGCCCGGCCAGCGCCTCGTAGCCGGGCCTCACAGAAGGCTCACAGAGCGACCACACGGCCCCCGCAGGGCGGCTCTCCAGGCTCGGTGCATGGACACGACGAGCACACTCCAGCGCCCGACCGGCACACCCGCTCCGCCCGCACCCGTGCGGGCTCCGGAGGATCCCGGCTCGCCGCCGTGGACGCGGCCCGCGCTCGCGGTGCTCCTGGTGGCGACCGCGGCGCTCTACCTCTGGGGCCTCGGCGCGTCCGGCTGGGCGAACTCCTTCTACTCCGCCGCGGCGCAGGCCGGCTCGGAGTCGTGGAAGGCGTTCTTCTTCGGCAGCTCGGACGCCGCCAACGCGATCACCGTCGACAAGACCCCGCTCTCGCTGTGGCCGATGGCCCTGTCGGTGCGCCTGTTCGGGCTGTCGAGCTGGAGCATCCTGGTCCCGCAGGCGTTCGCCGGCGTGGCGACCGTGGCGCTGCTGCACCGGCTGGTGCGGCGCACCACCGGATCGGCGGTGGCCGGACTCCTGGCCGGCACGGTGATGGCGCTGACGCCGGTCGCGGTGCTGATGTTCCGGTTCAACAACCCGGACGCGATGCTGGTGCTGCTCCTGGTGGCCGCGTCCGGCGCGACGCTGCGCGCGGTCGAGGAGACGACGAGGACGACCTCCGGTCACCCGGTGCGCTGGCTGGCGCTGGCCGGGGCGCTCGTCGGTCTCGGCTTCCTGACCAAGATGCTGCAGGCGTTCCTGGTGCTGCCCGCGTTCGCGCTCGTCTACCTGGTCTTCGCCCGGACGAGCTTCGGCAGGCGGATCGGGCACCTGCTGGTCGCGTTCGGCTCGATGGTCCTCGCCGGCGGTTGGTGGATCGCGGTCGTGGAGGCCTGGCCCGCCGCCGGCCGCCCCTACATCGGCGGCTCGCAGAACAACTCCATCCTCGAGCTGACGCTCGGCTACAACGGCTTCGGCCGGCTCAACGGCAACGAGACCGGGTCGGTCGGCGGCAACGCGGCGGGCGCCGGCGGCGGCCAGTGGGGCGCCACCGGGATCGGCCGCCTCTTCGGCAGCGAGATCGGCGGCCAGGTCGCCTGGCTGATCCCGGCGGCGCTGATCCTCGGCGGCACGGCGCTCTGGGTGGCGCGCCGCAGTCCCCGGGTGTCCGCGGCACTCGCCCTGTGGGGGCTCACCTTGCTCTCCACCGGGCTCACCTTCAGCTTCATGGCGGGCATCTTCCACGCCTACTACACCGTCGCCCTGGCTCCGGCGATCGCGGCGCTCGTCGGAATCGGCGGCTGGGTGCTGTGGCGGGACCGCTCCTCGGTACCGGCGCGGGCCGCGCTGGTGATCGCGTCGGCGGCCACGACGCTGCTCGCGTTCGAGCTCCTCGGCCGGACGCCGGACTGGCACCCCTGGCTGCGCTGGCTGGTCCTGGTCGGCGGGGTCGCGGCCACGGCCCTGCTCGCCGGGGTGCACCGGCTGCGGGCCCGGGCGGCCGCCGCGGCGGCGACGCTGGCCGTGGTGGCCGGGCTGGCCGGGCCGGCGGCGTACGCGCTGCAGACGGCGTCGACCCCGCACACCGGCTCGATCCCGACCGCCGGTCCGACGGTGGCCGGCGGGCCGGGTGGACGGCCCGGTGGTGGGCCCGGAGGTGGGCCCGGTGGTGGGCCCGGCGCCATGCAGGGTCCGCCCCCCGGAATGCAGCAGGGCCCGCCCCAGGGCGGCGGCGCGGGTGGGCTGCTCAACGGCTCGACATCGACCGCCGAGATCAACGCGCTGCTCGCGCAGGACTCCGGTTCCTACGACTGGGCGGGGGCCGCGGTCGGCTCCAACTCGGCGTCCGGCTACCAGCTCGCGACCGGGCTGCCGGTGATGGCGATCGGCGGCTTCAACGGCTCGGACCCGAGCCCCACGCTGGCCGAGTTCCAGCAGTACGTCACCGACGGCCGGATCCATTGGTTCATCGCCGGTGGCGGACCCGGTGGCGGCCCCGGTGGCAACGCGAGCGGCACCAGCGCGGCGATCACGTCCTGGGTGGAGCAGAGCTTCACCGCCACCACGGTCGACGGCATCACCCTCTACGACCTGAGCGGAGCGAGCCGATGAGCACCTTGTCGGTCCCGGCCCAGCAGAACGCCGCGCTCCACGCCGCTCCCGTCCTCGACGTGGTGATCCCGGTGCACAACGAGGAGGTCGCCCTGGAGCGCTCGGTACGCCGCGTGCTCGAGCACCTCGCCACGCTGCCCTGGCCGTCCCGGGTGACGATCGCGGACAACGCCTCCACCGACCGGACCTCGGAGATCGCCCGGCGGCTCAGCCACGAGCACTCCCGGGTCCGGGCGGTGCACCTCGCCGAGAAGGGCCGCGGCCGGGCCCTGCACCGGGTCTGGGGCGCCTCGGACGCCGACGTGCTGGTCTACATGGACGTGGATCTGTCGACCGACCTGGACGCGCTGCTCCCCCTGGTCGCGCCGCTGATCAGCGGTCACTCCGACCTCGCGATCGGGTCCCGGCTGGCCCCGGCGGCGCGGGTCGAGCGCGGGATGCAGCGCGAGGTGATCTCGCGGGGCTACAACCTGATCCTGCGCGGCGCGCTCCGGGTCGGGTTCAGCGACGCGCAGTGCGGCTTCAAGGCGATCCGTCGCGAGGCCGCCGAGGAGCTGCTCCCCCTGGTCGAGGACCAGGGCTGGTTCTTCGACACCGAGCTGCTGACCGTCGCCGAGCGGGCCGGGCTGCGGATCTACGAGGTCCCGGTGGACTGGGTGGACGACCCGGACAGCCGGGTCGACCTCGTGCGGACGGCGTACCTGGACCTGTGCGGGGTGTGCCGGCTCGGGGCCAACCTGGCTCGGGGCCGGCTGCCGCTGCGCGAGGTCGGCGAGCGGCTGGGGCGGATCTCGGAGGAGACCGGCTCCGGCCGGATCGGGATGCAGGCGGCGATGTTCGTCGTGGTGGGCGTGCTCTCGACGCTCGCCTACGCGCTGCTCTACCTCGGGCTGCGCCAGGTGGTCGCGCCCGTGGAGGCGAACCTGCTCGCGCTGCTGACGACCGCGGTCGCGAACACCGCGGCGAACCGGCGGTTCAGCTTCGGCGTCCGCGGCCGCCGGGACGCGTGGCGGCACCAGGTCCAGGGGCTGCTGGTGTTCGCGGTCGGGCTGGCCTGCACCACCGCGGCGATCCTGCTGCTCCCCGACGGGGTGGCGCCGGCGGTGGAGATCGTCGTGCTGACGGTGACGAACCTGGTGGTCACGGTGCTCCGGTTCGTGGCGATGCGCTGGTGGATCTTCGCGCGCCGCGCCGGATGACGGAACCGGTGAAGGGACCGACGAGGGCGCTCAGAGGAGCACGAGCGCGGGGAGCGCGTGGGCCAGCCGGTTCAGGAGCTCCTCGCGGCTCAGCCCGTGCGGGTCCTTGACCCAGGCGACGATGACCGACTCGACCATCGCCGACCAGCCGTCGACGATCAGCCGGATCGCCGGGGAGTCGGAGAGCCCGAGGGCCTGCAGGCCCGCTTCCCCGGTCACCTCGAAGATCCTGTCGGTGAGCGCGCGCCGGCCCTCGTCGTAGATCGCGCGGAGCTCTTCGTTGCCGCCGGCCGCGGCCCGGACGAGGGAGACGTACCCGGTGTAGTTCTCGACGACGTAGTCGAGGTAGGCGCCGACCGAGGCGGCCAGCTGCTCCAGCGGGTCCTCGATGTCGCGGGGCGCGGTGATGGCGACGAGCTGCTCGACGGCACGGCGCACGACGGCGACGTGGAACTCCTGCTTGTTGCCGAAGTAGTGGTAGAGCAGGCCGCGCGAGATCCCGGCCTCCTCGGCCAGCAGCTCGATGGAGATCTCGTCGAGGGTCCTGGTCGACAGCAGCTGGGTGCCGAGCTCGAGGAGCTGCTCGCGCCGGCCCTCCGGCGACATCCGGATGCGTCCCGTGGTGCTGGTCATGTGGTCCATGTTACTGAACCCGCGTCAACAACGCTATTGACGTTTGTTCAACAAGGGTTAGAGTTCTCCCATGACCACGAAGAAAACCGGTCCGAAGGCCCCCGTGACCCCCAGTCTCCCCGAGCGCGTGCGCGTCCTCGTCATCGGTGCCGGCTTCGCCGGCCTGGGCGCGGCGATCAAGCTCGACGAGTCCGGCGAGACCGACTTCGTCGTCGTCGACAAGGGCCAGACCGTCGGCGGCACGTGGCGCGACAACACCTACCCCGGTGCCGCCTGCGACGTGCCCAGCCAGCTCTACTCGTTCTCGTTCGCGCCCAACCCGAACTGGTCCCGGTCCTTCTCCCCGCAGCCGGAGATCCAGGCCTACCTCGAGGACGTCGCCCGCCGCTCCGGCGTGCTCGACCGGTTCCGCTTCGGCGTCACCGTCGAGGACGCCGCCTGGGACGAGGCCGACCAGGTCTGGAACGTGTCCACCAGCGACGGCACCGTCACCGCGGACGTCGTGATCAGCTGCTCCGGCGGCCTGTCGGAGCCGAAGCTGCCCGAGATCGAGGGCATCGAGGACTTCGCCGGCGAGATCTTCCACTCCGCCCGCTGGGACCACGACGTCGACCTCACCGGCAAGCGCGTCGCCATCATCGGCACCGGCGCCTCCGCGATCCAGATCATCCCCTCGATCGCCGAGCAGGTCGGCCGGCTCGACGTCTACCAGCGCACCGCGCCCTGGGTGATGCCCCGCCACGACCGCGCCTACACCGGGCTGGAGCGGCTGGCGTTCCGGCACGTCCCGTTCTTCCAGAAGGCCTACCGCACGGGCATCTACTGGGGCCGCGAGACCTTCGTGCCGGCGTTCACCTGGCAGCCGAAGATCGCCACCCCGGCCAAGCTCGCCGCCCTCGGCAACATCAAGAAGGGCATCAGCGACCCGGACCTGCAGGCCAAGGTCACCCCCGACTTCCAGATCGGCTGCAAGCGGATCCTGATCTCCAACACCTACTACCCGGCGCTGGCCCGGGACAACGTCGAGGTGGTCACCGACGGCATCGCCGCGATCACCCCGCACGGCGTCGTGACCCGCGACGGCACCGAGCGCGAGATCGACTGCCTGATCGTGGCGACCGGTTTCCACACCACCGACCAGCCGATCGCGCACCACATCAAGGGCCGCGACGGCCGCACGCTCGGCGACGTGTGGGGCGAGCGCGGGGTCGCGTCGTACAAGGGCACGACGACCAGCGGGTTCCCGAACCTGTTCCAGATCGTCGGCGCCAACACCGGGCTGGGCCACTCCAGCATGGTCTTCATGATCGAGAGCCAGATCGCCTACATCCTCTCCGCGCTGGAGCAGATGAAGGCCGGCGGGATCACCGCGGTCGAGCCGACCGCGGAGGCGCAGGCCGCCTGGAACGCCGACCTGCAGCGCCGGATGAAGCGGACCGTCTGGAGCACCGGCGGGTGCTCGAGCTGGTACCTCGACGAGCACGGGAACAACACCACGCTGTGGCCGCGGACGACGTTCGCCTTCCGCGGGCTGCTGCGCACGTTCGACATCGACAAGTACGAGACCCGGACCGCTCCGGCGGTGGACAAGGAGCAGGTCGCATGAAGAGCCTCGACAACAAGGTCGTCGTGATCACCGGAGCCGGCGGCGGCATGGGCCGCGAGCTGGCCGTCCTCGCCGCCGGGCGCGGCGCGCGGCTGGCGATCTCCGACTGGAACGCGGACGCCCTCGCCGGCACCGTCGACCTGGTCAAGGAGCTCGGCGCCGAGGTCCGCAGCGACGTCATCGACGTCTCCGACCGGGCCGCCATGGGCACCTGGGCGACGGCGGTCGCCGAGCAGTTCGGCGCCGTGAACATGGTCGTCAACAACGCCGGCGTCACCGTCACCGGCGACTTCGAGGACATGGAGTACGCCGACTTCGACTGGATCGTCGGGGTCAACTTCCTCGGCGTCGTCAACGGCACCAAGGAGTTCCTGCCGCACCTGATCGCCTCCGGCGACGGGGCGGTCGTCAACATCTCCAGCCTGTTCGGCCTCGTCTCCATGCCCGGTCAGACCGCCTACAACGCCACCAAGTACGCCGTCCGCGGCTTCACCGAGGCGCTCCGCGAGGAGATGCTGATCAACAAGCACCCGGTCTCGGTCACCTGTATCCACCCGGGCGGAATCAAGACCGGCATCGCCCGCAACGGTCGCAAGACCGTCGGGCAGGACGCCTCGCGGATCGACGAGCTCTTCGAGAAGAAGCTGGCCCGGATGCCCGCGGACAAGGCCGCGCGGATCATCCTCGACGGCGCGATGAAGAAGAAGGCCCGCGTCCTCGTCGGCATCGACGCGCACCTGTTCCACCAGTTCGCGAAGTGGACCGGGTCGGGCTACCAGGACGTCGTCGCCGTCGTGGCGCCGCGGACGATGCCCAAGAAGAAGAAGTAGCCGGTGGCGGGGCCGCCCTAGAGTGGCCCCGTGACCGAACCTCGCACCGTCCGGGTGCTCACCCGGAAGTGGCCGGACAGCCCGCACTGGGAGTTCGACGCCGTCCGCCTCGGGGTGGACGCGCTCGGCCAGTGGGTCGGCGTACCCCGTGGGACCTGGCTGTCCAAGCCGGACAAGGGCTTCACCGCGTGGGCCGACCACGTGGTGCTGATCCCCCACGACGCCTGGTGGGTGGCCACCATCTACGGCACCGACCCGGACCGCCCGGTCGACTTCTACGTCGACATGACCACCCCGTCGGTCTGGTCCGAGGACGAGTCCGAGGTGCGCTGCGTCGACCTCGACCTCGACGTGATCCGGGAGACGGACGGCCGGGTCTGGATCGACGACGAGGACGAGTTCGCCCACCACCAGGTCCTGCTCGGCTACCCCGCCGACGTGATCGCCGCCGCGCGGGCGAGCTGCCAGGAGGTCTTCGCCACGATGACCGCCGGGGCCGCCCCCTTCGACGGCGGCGCCGGCCGGTGGATCCAGCGGCTGCGGGACCTGCGCTCCGTCTGACCCGTCGAAAACCCGGCTTGACCTTGACGCAACGTCAACCTTGCACGCTGTCCTTCACACACCAGTGAAGGAGAAGAACGTGACACAGGAAGCCGCCATCCGGGTCCGGGGGCTGGAGAAGTCCTTCGGCGACCTGCACGTGCTGCGGGGGGTGGACCTCGACGTCGAGCGGGGCAGCATCCTCGCGCTGCTCGGGTCGAACGGAGCAGGCAAGACCACCGTCGTCCGGATCCTGTCCACGCTGCTCGACGCCGACGACGGCGCGGCCCGGGTGAACGGGTACGACGTCCGCACCGAGGCCGCGCAGGTGCGGGAGTCGATCAGCCTGACCGGGCAGTTCGCCGCAGTGGACGAGATCCTGACCGGCCGCGAGAACCTCGTCCTGGTGGCGCGGCTGCGCCACCTCGACGACCCCGGCCGGATCGCTGAGGACCTGCTCGCCCGCTTCGACCTGACCGACGCCGGCGCCCGCCGGGCCGGCACCTACTCCGGCGGGATGCGCCGCCGCTTGGACATCGCGATGAGCCTGATCGGGAGTCCGCCGGTCATCGTCCTGGACGAGCCCACCACCGGTCTCGACCCCGAGGCCCGTCTCGAGGTCTGGCAGACAGTCCAGCAGCTCGCCTCCGGCGGCACCACCGTGCTGCTCACCACCCAGATGCTCGACGAGGCCGAGCACCTCGCCGACCGGATCGCGATCCTGCACGAGGGCCGGATCATCGTGAACGGCACCCTCGACGAGCTCAAGCGGCTGCTCCCGCCGGCCGAGATCCAGTACGTCGAGAAGCAACCCACCCTCGAGGAGATCTTCCTCGCCGTCGTCGCCGAGAAAACCGAGGTCCAGCCGTGAACCGCACCTTCGTCCCCGACACCACCGCGCTGCTCGGCCGCTCGCTTCGCCACATCGGCCGCAGCCCGGACACCATCATCACGACGGCGATCATGCCGGTCGGTTTCCTGCTGCTCTTCGTCTACGTCTTCGGTGGCGCGATCCGTACCGGCTCCGACCACTACGTGAACTACCTGCTTCCCGGCATCCTGGTGATGACGATCGCCTCGGGGATCTCCTACACGGCGTACCGGCTGTTCCTGGACCGGCAGAGCGGCATCTTCGAGCGCTTCCGGTCGATGCCGATCGCCCGGTCCGCGGTGCTCTGGGCGCACGTGCTGACCTCGCTCGTCGCCAACCTGATCTCGCTCGTCGTCGTCGTCGCGGTGGCGTTCCTGATGGGCTTCCGCACCTCCGCCGGTCCGGGCGCCTGGCTCGCTGTCGTCGGGATCCTGGCGCTGTTCACCCTGAGCCTGACCTGGCTGGCCGTCATCCCCGGCCTGACCGCGAAGACGGTCGACGGGGCGAGCGCCTTCGCCTACCCGCTGATCTTCCTGCCGTTCATCAGCTCCGCGTTCGTGCCGACCGACGACATGCCCGGCCCGGTCCGCGCGTTCGCCGAGAACCAGCCGGTCACCTCCATCGTGGACACCCTCCGCGACCTGCTCACCGGCCAGCCGGTCGGCAGCGGCGTGTGGACCGCGCTCGCCTGGTGCACCGGCCTGCTCGTGGTCGCGTGCGCCGCCGCGACCGCCGTCTACCGACGTACGACGTGAGCGCGGCGGGATACGGCAGGCTGGGCCCGTGCTGACCATCGGACAGCTGGCGAGCTACGCGGGGGTGACGATCCGGACGGTCCGGCACTACCACCAGGTCGGGCTGCTGCCGGAGCCCGGCCGGGACTTCTCCGGCTACCGCTCCTACGACGCCGAGGCCGTCGTCCGGCTCATCAGGATCCGGACGCTGGCCGAGGCCGGGGTGCCGCTCTCGCGGGTCCAGGAGCTCCTCGACGCCGACCCGGAGACCTTCGCCCGGGAGACCGCGGAGATCGACCGCGACCTGCGTCAGCAGATCCGCACCCTGCAGGAGCACCGCCGGCGGATCGCCCGGCTCGCCTCCGGGGACACCCTCGCGGTGCCGGCGGAGGTCGTCGCCTACCTCGACCAGGTCCGGGCCATCGGGGCGCCGGACGTCCTGGTCGACGCCGAGCGGGACGCCTGGATCCTGGTGGCGGCCCGGTACCCCGAGCAGATCCCGGCCTTCATGGCCGACAAGGTCGAGCAGCTGCGGGACCCGCGGGTGGTCCGCTTCTACCGGCTGATCAGCGACGCCCTGGACGCCGGCGAGGGCGCGCAGGAGGGGCTCGCCCGGGAGATGGCGGACGTGCTCGTCCAGCTCTTCGAGGAGGCCGCCGCCAGCGGCCAGCTCGACCAGCAGGACCTCGACATGGACGACTCGGCGTTCGTGCAGCTCCTGGACTCGATGGCCGAGGCGCACCCGACGGTCCAGCGACTGCGGGTGCTCCTGGCCGAGCGCGGCTGGATCGGCTGGACCCGGATCGAGCGGCGCCCGGACTGAGCTAGGAGCGTTCCAGGGCCCCGAGGCCCCTGATCGCCTCGTCGAAGGCCCGGCCGGCCGCGCGCCACGGCACCGACGGCTCGCCCTCCTCGCCCTCGCCGGCCAGCCCGAGCAGGTGCGGGGTCAGGTCGGCGCTGAAGCCCTCGCTGGCCTCGCGCGGGAGGAGCGAGGGCAGGTTGTCGATCGCGATGACCTCCAGCGGCGGACTGCCGAGCTCCGGGCCTTCGCCGTGCAGCCGCCGGACCGGCTGCTGCCACGTGGTGATCCTGTCGTTCACCGGGAGCATGTTCGTGGGTCCGGTGACGTCGCAGGTCACGTCCGCGAGCACCCGGAGCCGACGCTCGTGCGCCAGGTCCTCCGGCTCCACGAACGGAGTCGTCGGGGTGTGCGTCACCACGCAGTTCACCAGCAGGTCGTGGCCGAGGAGCGCCTGCTTGTGCAGGTCGCGCGTCTCCTCGCGATCCCACAGCGTCGTCGGCACCCCGGCGGTCGTCAACGCCCCCTGTGCTCCGCGCCCGGACCGGCCCCGCGCCCCGGTGACCAGCGCCAGCAGCCGGTCTCCTCCGGCCTTCCCGGCGCGCTCCAGCTCCGCGTCGAGCTCGTCCTTGGCCATCGGGGACAGCGGCGCGGTCAGCGCGTCGGCCAGGTGCAGCACGCCGAGGGCGGCGCCGACGTAGCCGGCCCAGTAGCCGAACGCGACCACCCGGTGGCCGGTCTCGCCGACGAGGTACTCGATGTCGAACAGCCGGCCGCCGCCGCGGACGAACCGCTCCAGCGTGCGCCCGGCGCCGTCCTGGTCCTTGAACGCGTGCGCGAAGTAGATGTGCCGGTGGCGCAGCGACTCCGGCTGCTCGGGGAGCTCTTTGATGCCCAGGACGTAGGCGTCGTCGGGTGCGTCCGGCCAGGTGCCCTCCCCCACCACGGCCGCCCCGGCAGCGGCGTACTCCTCGACCGGGAAGATCCGCTGGACCGACTCCTCGACGGACACCTGGAACCCGGCGTCCAGCAACAGCGGGACGTCGGCCGGTACGACGGGCGCACGCCGTTCGGTGCCGCGGGACTCGGACCTGATCCACACATGGACGGGCTGCATGCGGTCAGAATGCCACTGCCACCGCCGCAGAGGGCGTGCGCCGAGCCTCGTCGTGGTCAACCGGCCGCGTGCGGAGTAGCGTCCGAAGCCCAGGAACCCGTCTGCAGGGGGCAACGCATGGACCTCAGAGGCGCACTCGAGCGGAGCGTGCAGATACCCGGGAACGGCTACATCGAGACCCGGCAGTTCTACTTCAGTCCACGCGGTGAGTTCCTCGGCGCGTTCATCACCGTCGTCTGGACGGACGGGACCATCTCGCGCCTGGTCGCGAGCAACACCGACGGCGTGATCACGGTGGAAGGGTTTGCGAACTACCCGGACGACACCCTGCTGACCGTGGGCTTCAGCGCCGACGGTCGCGCCACGATCTCCTACGCCAAGGGCAACTCGCGGGACACCGTCGACTGGTACTACGAGGCCGACGGTTCGGCGAAGGTCCACCAGACCGCGTGGTTCACCTCGGAGACCGGCCAACGCAGCTTCTCCCAGACGTACTGGTCGGTCGCTCCGGACGGCGGACCGTTCGGTGACGTCTACGAGAACCTCGTCGTCCTGCTGGCGGACGGAGGCACCCAGCAGATCGAAACGACGCGCCTGAGCGACGGGACCGTCACCACCAGGATCCGGGTGGTCAGCGCCGACGGCGATCTCGTCAGCGATGAGGAGACCACGGTTCAGGTCGACGTCGAACCCCAGGAGCCGCCACCGACGGACAGCACACCGAAACGGCCGGCACCCAGGACGGGCACCGGCACCAGCGGCGGAGGCGGCTTCGAGCCGACGACGCGGACGCCGATCCCGACGGTCGTCAACGGAGGCGGCTGGATCGGCGGCGGCGGCGCCCCGAAGGTCGAGCACATCACCGATTGGTGGTACCGCGCACCCGACGGGCACGTCACCTTCCTGGGCTCGACGCTCAAGACCCTGGCCCAGGAGTAGGCCTCGCGGGTCTCTCGAGCGGCGGTGTGACCCACACGACCTTTGACTTCAAGTACTTGAAGTTCCTAGCGTTGCAGCCATGACCCGAGGGACGACGCAGCGCAGCTACACGATCAAGGAGGCAGCCGTCCTCACCGGGCTGCCGGCCAGCACGCTGCGCTACTACGAGAGCATCGGGGTGATCTCACCGATCAGCCGCGGCGCGAGCAGCAAGCACCGCGTGTACGACGAGGACGACCTCGACGAGCTGATGTGGGTCGCCTGCCTCGCAGCAACCGGGATGTCGGTCAGCGACATGCGGACCTACGTCGCGAACGGCAGGTTGGGTCCGGACGCCGCGGCGGACCAGATCGAGCTGCTCTCGAACCAGGCGGAGAGGCTGGCCGCGGAAGCCGAGCACCTGGTGCTGCGTCAGCGTTACGTCGCCCTCAAGGTCGACTACTGGCACGCGGTCCGAGCCGGCGACGCCGAGCGCGCCGAGCTCCTCTCCGGTGAAGCCCGCAAGCTCGCCGATGCCCTCAAGCGTCCGACCAGGTAAGGGGACACCCGTGCAGATCACCCGCAGCTCCGTCGACACCCTCAAGGGACCCGCGGACTGGTTCACCGGAGACGTCTACATCGACGCCGTCGCCGCCGCACCGGAACCGTCACGGGTCACCGCCAACCTGGTGCACTTCATGCCCGGTGCCCGGACCCACTGGCACCGGCACCCGTTGGGCCAAACCGTGTTCGTCACCGAAGGGGTGGGGCTCTGCCAGCGCCGCGGCGGCCCGGTCGAGGTGATCCGCCCGGGCGACCGGGTCCTGTTCGAGGCCGGCGAGGAGCACTGGCACGGCGCCGCTCCGAACCGGCTGATGGTGCACCTGGCCATCAACGAGGGCGACCACGACCACGCGGTCGTCGACTGGCTCGAGCCTGTGACCGACGCCGAGTACGCCGCACCGACCGCCCCCTGACACGCACCGAACCACCACCAGAAAGAGATTCCTCATGCAGGTCAACGCCTACGCCGCGCCGAAAGCCGGCGCGCCCCTCGCCCTCACCACCATCGAGCGGCGAGCAGTCGGAGCCAACGACGTCCTCATCACCATCGAGTACGCCGGCATCTGCCACTCCGACATCCACACCGTCAACGGCGACTGGGGACCCCAGCCCTTCCCCGTGGTGCCGGGCCACGAGATCGTCGGGACCGTCACCGAGGTCGGCGACGCAGTCACGAACCACCAGGTCGGCGACCGTGTCGGTGTCGGCTGCATGGTCAACGCCTGCCGTGAGTGCGCCAGCTGCCTCAACGGAGACGAGCAGTACTGCCTCAACGGCATGATCGGCACCTACGCCGCCACCGACCGCGACGGCACCACCACCCAGGGCGGCTACTCCACGCACGTCGTCGTCGACGCCGATTTCGTGCTCGCGATCCCCGACGGCCTGGACCCGGCTGCCGCGGCGCCGCTGCTGTGCGCGGGCATCACGACCTACACCCCGCTCAAGCACTGGAACGCCGGGCCGGACACCAAGGTCGCAGTCGTCGGCCTCGGCGGCCTGGGCCACATGGCGGTCAAGATCGCGCACGCGCTGGGCTCCGAGGTGACCGTGCTGTCGCAGTCGCTGAAGAAGCAGGAAGACGGGCTGCGTCTCGGAGCGGATCACTACTACGCGACCTCGGACCCTGCGACCTTCGAGGTGCTCGCGAGCAGCTTCGACCTCATCATCAACACCGTGAGCGCGGGCATCGACGTCAACGCCTACCTCGGGCTCCTCGCGGTCGACGGCACCCTGGTCAACGTCGGCGCACCCCCCGAGCCGCTGCCGGTCAACGCGATGTCCCTCATCGGGGCGCGCCGCTCCTTCGCGGGCTCGATGATCGGTGGCATCGCGCTGACCCAGGAGATGCTGAACTTCTGCGCCGAGCACGGCATCGCCTCGGAGATCGAGATCATCACCGCCGACCAGGTCAACGAGGCCTACGAGCGTGTCCTGGCCTCCGACGTCCGCTACCGGTTCGTCATCGACACCGCGAGCATCTGACGGCCGTGGACCTGGCGGCCTTTCTCGCTCACGTCGACTCCGGTGCGCTCATCGAAGGAGGATCGGAGGCGCACCGCTTCATGCACGCCGCCTCTCAAGAAGCCCTCCGTGCCACTGCCGAGATCAACAGCACCTATCACCCACCCGAGGAGCTGCGGGCGCTGCTCAGCAGTCTGACCGGGAAGCCGGTCGACGAGTCCGTCGCCGTCTTCCCGCCCTTCTACAGCGAGTTCGGCAAGAACCTGCACCTCGGCAAGGACGTCTTCATCAACATCGGCTGCCGCTTCCAGGACACCGGCGGTATCACCATCGGCGCCGGCACCCTCATCGGCCACGGCAGCACCATCACCACCCTCAACCACGCCGAAGACCCTGACAGGCGCGCAGACATGATCCCAGCGCCCGTCACCATCGGCCGCAATGTCTGGCTCGGAGCGAACGTCACCGTCGTCCCCGGCGTCACGATCGGCGACGGGGCGATCGTCGCCGCCGGCGCCGTCGTCACCAAGGACGTCCCAGCCGACACCGTCGTCGCCGGCGTCCCCGCCCGGATCATCCGCCCCACCGGATTCGGCTCGACGTCCGAGTAGAGCCGATGCGCGCCGAGCCTCCGCCAAGACTGTCGGTGGACGCTGACAGGATCGCCCTATGACGCAGCTAGCCGTGACCATCCGGCACCAGACTCTGCCCGGCAGGCGGGATGACGTGCGCAAGGTGTGGGAGGCGCACATGGCGCCGGCGATCTCCCGGAACCCGGGCCACCTGGCGTACTACTACTGCCTCGACAACCACGACGCCGATGCCGTCCTTGCATTCCAGATCTACGACAGCCTCGAGTCGTCGCAGGCGTTCCTCCTGACGGACGCCTACGCCGCGTACCTGCAGGAGGTGGGCCCGCTGCTGACCGGCCCGCCCGAGGTCACGGCGTTGACTCCCGTCTTCAGCAAGGAGCCGTGAAGTCAGTACGTCGCACTGGCGGCGTCCGTCGGGCAGATGAGCAAGTCCGCGTCGAACGGCTCCCCCGATGGGTGCACCCCCGACCACGCGACGCCAGCGCTTGAGCACGACCTTCCTTCGGTCTCCCATTCGGATGCAAACTCGGAACATCACGCGTACTATTCCGAGTTAAGGACTCTAAGTCGGAATAACTGTTACGTTATTCCGACTTAGGAGAGCCCGTGAGCAACTTTGAACCCAGCAAGCACTCCGGTCGCGGCAACCCCGCGAACCGGGGAGAGTTCTCGACCGGCCCGCTGGTCGCAGTCGAGGCTCATGAGCGGGTAGTTGAACCGTGGCGACAGACGTTCAAGGGCGGAACGCGCGAGGACCGCATGCTCCGTGAAGTGACCGTCTGGCTGCCCCCCATGATCGCCGACTCCAAACCGTCCATCCCTTCCGTCGTCGCCGCCGAGATGGACGACGCTCTGCGAGACATCGCAGCACTCGACGAAACCCACGGTGAGCACCTCGCGTCGCTCTCGACGCTCCTGCTGCGCGCAGAGTCGGTCGCCTCGTCAAAGATCGAGCACGTCGAAGCATCGCTGGATGACTACGCACGGGCCCTGCACGGCATCACCTCGAACGCATCAGCCAACTCGATGGTCGCCTCGACGCGAGCCTTGGACGACCTCATCAGATCAGTCCAGGGGGGCGAGCCGATCGCGCTCCCCAGCATTTACCGGGCACACGCGGTCCTCATGGCCGACGACCCCTACGAGCGAGCCTATGCAGGAAGGCTCCGCGACATGCAGAACTGGATCGAGGGCTCGGACCACTCGCCCCGAGACGCTTCGTACGTGCCGCCGCCTCCGAGCACGGTCGACGACTACATGGACGACTTGGCCCGGTTCTCCAACCGCTCCGACATCGGCGTACTCACCCAGGCAGCAATCGCGCACGCACAGTTCGAGTCCATCCACCCGTTCACCGACGGCAACGGCCGAATCGGCCGCGCGCTCATCAACACAATCCTGCGCAAGCGCGGCACGACCAGGCGGGTGGTCGTTCCGTTGGCCTCCGCCATCGTCGCGAGACGCCAGTCCTACTTCGATGCGCTCAGCGCATACCGCGAAGGCGACGCCGGCCCGATCATCGAATCCTTCTCGACTGCTTCCATGATCGCGGCCCAGGAATCACGCGTGACAGCGCAACGACTCGCCACCATGCCCGAGGAATGGCGTGAAGCGGCAGGCACCCCGAGACGGGACAGCGCCGCCTCCAAGATCCTCGACAGCCTCCTGGACGCCCCCGTCTTCTCGGCCGAAGAGATCGAAGTACGCATCGGAGGCGCGACGTCCAGCGTCTACGCGGCCATCAGCAAACTTCACGAGACCGCGGTGATCCGCCCGTTGACCAACAGGAAACGCAACCAGGTCTGGGTCGCAGCCTCGCTCGCTGACGAGCTCGACGACCTCGGGATCCGGATCGCGGCCCGGGCGCGCCGCAAGTAGACGACGAGGTCGACGACCTGCGCAGCCGGTCCGGTCTCTGCGCCCGTACGCAGTCCGGTCCCTTCTTGCTTCTGACCGCAGCCGGCCGGTTTCAGTCTTGCTCGACCGAAGGGCGTTCGGCGGGGGTCGAAGTCTGCGTCGACGACGCGCCGGTCTCCTCGGGGTGATCGGTGCGTTCGTCGGACTCACGCAGGATCGCGGCGGCCTGCGCTTCCGGGTCGTCGCTTCCGGCGGATGCCTCCTCCGGCAGCAGGTCGGATCGGCTGGTGACTCGGTCGTCCTCGGAGTTGCTCATGCCGGTCCAGTACCCAGGATGGGCGAATCAAGTGTGTGACTGCTGCGGCAGAGGGCGTCCGTGCCGAGGGCACACACGGCACAGCGAGGCGGCAACTGCGGACGCGGTGCCTACTCCCGCTCGAGAGTCATGACCATCCTGCCGACTCGCAGCCCCAGGAAGCGCATGTCGATGGTGTTCGTCAGGGTGGTCGTGCCGGAAAGCCGGCTCTCGTCCTCGCAACGAAGCGGGACCCGGATCGGTCCCAGAACGGGCGCGATGATCGTGTACGGCGTGAACCGGAAGCCGGTCTCGGTGACCGTCTGCCCGGCGCCTCCCGGCATGTCATCGGCATCGATCTCCCAGCGACCGGGGCCGACGAGCCGGGCAGTCATCGTGCGTCGCCACACCTTCCCGTTCGGGAAGGTCATCGTGTCGTGGACGACAAGACCCGTCGACTCGGCCAGGTGCACGTCCGAGATCTCGGTCCGGAAGCGGAGGGTCGAGGCCACGGGCAGCCAGCGGAGCCACCACGGACGCCAGACGGTCGCCGGACCCGACCACGGGCGCGCGAAGACCGCACGCAGGTCGAGGACATCGCCGGCTGCCGCCGGCTCATCGGTGGACACGGGTCTCAATCTAGGTCAGACATGCCTTGGGCCTCGAGAACGGGCGACATGACCCTGGACGGCGTCGTCGAGAACCCCACCGGCGAGGACGGCCCCGGCGGGGCTGGTCCAACGCCAAGTCGGCCGCCGACCAGGACGCCTGGGCCAAGTTTGAGCTCGAGGAGGCACGCGAGACCGACGCCCTGCCGCTCGAGGTCGACGACCTGAACCTGCCTGTGCTCGTCCGCGCGGCGGTGCGACCATGCGGGAGTGAGTGACTTCGAAGCCGAGTGGCAGGCCTGGCACGACACCCGCGAGGAGCGGCTGCGGGGCCCGGACAGCTGGATGGCGATCACAGCGATCCACTGGCTCAGCACCACCCCGGAAGGCTTCGACGACGTCCCCGGCGCGTGGAGCGGGGATGAGCGCGGCGCCACGGTCACGCTGGGTCCCGGGGAGCTGCTCACCGTGGGGACCGAGGTCCTCACCGAGGGTGAGCACCTCCTCGGGCCTCTGGACGAGAACGGCCTGACGGTGACCTTCGAGGACGCGTCCGCCGAGGTGGCCGACCGCGGCGGCCGCACCATCGTGCGGCCGATGCATCCCGGGTCGCCGAACCTGCTCGCGTACGACGGCACCCCCTGTTTCCCGCCGAGCCCTTCCTGGGTGCTCCCGGGTCGCTTCGAGCCGTACTCGACGCCCCGAGGTGAGGCCGTCGGCGAGGTCGCCTTCCCGTACGACGGCACGGAGCACCGGCTCGTCGCCTGGGACGGAGACGACGGCACGCTGTGGATCCTGTTCCGGGACGCCACCACAGGCGTCACGACGCACGAGGCGAACCGCCAGCTGGTGACCACGGTCCCGACGCCTGAGGGCGCTGTCCTCATCGATTTCAACCGCGCGATCAACATGCCCTGCGCCTACACCGACTTCGCGACCTGCCCGCTGCCCCCGACGGCGAACACCTTGCCCTTCGCCGTCGAGGCGGGCGAGATGATTCCGGCCGTGACACCGCCTCGCCCGACCCTCGCGTGAGGACTCAGGCGCCTCACCGGGCGAACTCGAGCCGGCGCGGTCAGGCCGACAGCGACACGCTCTCGGCCCGTCGGGTTTGATCGCGCCCGCACCTTCGTCAGAATCCGACCATGACGACCAACCGCCTGGAGGCGTTCAGCGACGGCGTGCTCGCGATCATCATCACGATCATGGTGCTCGAGCTGAAGGTGCCCGAGGAGCACGACCTGCACGCGCTGTGGGACACGACCGGCACCGGCCTGCTGACGTACGTGCTGAGCTTCGTCTACATCGGCATCTACTGGAACAACCACCACCACATGTTCCAGCTGGTCACCAGGGTCACCGGCGGCGTCCTGTGGGCGAACCTGCACCTGCTCTTCTGGCTCTCCCTCTACCCGTTCACCACGGCGTGGATGGACGAGAGCGATTTCGCGCGCACCCCGGTCGTCGTGTACGGCGTCAACCTGCTCTGCGCCGCGGTCGCCTACTTCGTCCTCCAGCGGCTCATCTTCCAGGCCGAGGGCCCGGACTCCGAGCTGCAGCGGGCCGTGGGCAGTGACTGGAAGGGCAAGATCTCACCGCTGCTCTACCTGCTCGGGATCGCGCTCGCCGCCTTCGTCGAACCTTTCCTGGGCATGCTTCCGTTCGTGGCGGTGGCGCTGATCTGGCTGGTCCCCGACCGACGGGTGGAGCGGGCCTTCGAGGAGCACGAGGCGGCATAGGTGCGCTGCCGGCCTCGGAGCTGGTGGTGCCTGCCTCCTTCGGCACGGAACCAGCGCGCCCGCCAGCTGTCGTATCGGCCCCCTGCTGTTCGTAGCGTAGGTAGTGGCGGACATCAGGGTCCGCCCGACGAAGAGGAGCCGGGATGCCTCACTACCTCATCTACTTCAACCAGCAGTGGGTCGGCGACCACGACGAGGCGTGGTTCGAGGGCCGCGTCGAACCGTCCAGGGCCGTCGTCCGAGACATGCAGGACCAGGGCGTCCTGATCTACGCCGGCGGACTGGTCGAGGAGCTCGACGAGGCGGTAGCTGCCGACGCCACGAGCGGCGAGCTGGTGTTCACCGACGGGCCCTTCGTCGAGAGCAAGGAGTGGCTCGGCGGCCTGACCATCGTGGACGTGCCCGACGACGAGTCCGCTCGCATGTGGGCGGGGAGGGTGGCCGAGGGGTGCGGCTGGCCGCAGGAGGTCCGTCGCTTCAAGGCCGGCTCGTTGCAGGCGCTCGTGCTCGGCGGGTGAGGTACTGGGCCGGCACCAAGTGGCATGGTCACGCGACCCGATGACATCGCCGGCCAGGGTCCGTGGCGCGGCGAATGATGCTGCTGGCCCCTCCCGTCCTACCCGCGTGAGGAGGTGGCGGTGACTTGGGTTGAAGCCCGGTATTCCTCGAGCCGAGCGATCACATCCGCTGCGGCGCGCTTGTCCACCGGTTCGCCGTCGAGGGTGCCGAGCCATCTCAGAAGGCCGCGACCGGCGACGAACTCGATGCCGTCCACGCGTGCTTGGTCGGGGACCTGATGATGGGCTGCTCCCCAGAGGACGACCACGGGGATGACTCGAAGCGGGTTGATCTTCGCACGGTGACGGGCCGCCCGGTCGCCTCGGAGCAGTGACTGGGTCAGGCCCTCTGCTCTCGTCCGAGCGCGGCGCGCCGCTTGCGCCATGTCGATGGTGTCGTTCGCCTGATTGCGCCACTTGGAATCGATTGCGACCATACCGCCGCGTCGAGTGACGACAAGGTGGTCGAGATCGCCCGCCTGGAGGCTGATGCTGTCTACCCAGCCCCAGATCAGACGCTTGCGCTTTGCGCGCTGCAGCTCGGAGCGGGTGTTCTCCTCACCCCAGGCGCCCCGAAGATGCCAGATCGCCTCGCGGTCGTGCGCCAGAAACGCTGAGTACAGGATGTGCCACGTGGCATAGACGATCGACGTTTGCACAACGCCGAGAAGCCACCAGCTAAATCCGTTTGGAGTGACGAACACGGTGAACAACACCGCCTCCAGGACCAGGCTGATGCCTACGAATGCAGTCGCCCCGACCATCAGCCGCCTGTTGTGACGCGCCCACGCAGCGAAGCGACGCCTCCACACTCGTCGGGAGTACGGCTGGAACTTGGCCATGCGTCGCCCTCACTCTTCTGCTTTACGGGACGTTTCGAGGAGTCAACCGCACGATCGATGAGCTCGGGGGCTTTCGCCGCGTCCAGGCGGCGGACCAATGAACCTGCACGTCACGCCACCCGGAGCCGTGAGTATTGCGATTCCGCATTCAGCGCCGGACGATCGTGCCAGCATGCGAGCTATGCGCAATCGATTCACTGGCGCGCTGGTCGCGCTGACCCTCTCCGTGCCGCTCAGCGTGGCTGTCCTCAGTGGGCCGGCAGATGCTGCAGGAACCGGTACGTACTTCTCGTCATGCAAGAGATTGAACGCCAAGTACCCGCACGGTGTTGCCAAGAGCCGGGCCGCTGCCCAGAAGCAGGTGCGGGCGGGTTACCTGAGCCCGAAGTACGGCTCGTACGCGCAGAAGGTGTACTGGCGCAACTACAAGCGTCTGGATCGGGACCGGGACGGCACTGCCTGCGAGCGCTGAACTGAGCAGCCGTTGGAGCCACCGCCGTGTGTGAACTGGGCGCACCGAGCCAGAGCACCTAGCTCATGTGCTCGGACACCGCGGCGGTGATCATGGCTGCGGCGATCGACGGCCGCTGCATCCTGAACAGCGATGCGGTCTGACGGTTCGACACGTTGAGCCGGATGCCGTCGTTGTACTGCTCAAGATTCACAAGCCGGTCGTGGCGGAACTCCAACGTCTTGGCTTGACCGGTGAACACGCTGCGCTGGCTCGTCACGTAGAGAAGTCCGGAGTCCTGGACGATCAACTCCGATCCGACGACAACAGACCGGCCGCGCACGCCGCCGACCCGATATCGAACGCCGCCACCGAGCGGAATACTCACGCTCTGGGTGCCAGCTCGGAACTGCCGGACGGCCTGTTCTTTCATCAGGGACGCAGAGAATGACCCGTAGGCGACCTCGTCCTTCTTGAGCATGATCCCGGCGTTCGAGACTCGTGGGAATCTTCCGTCGTTGATCCCTGCGATGACAAGTTCCTCAAACAGGGCGTAATCCTCGGTCTCCATCTTCTGAACAGGAGTACCGAGGACCTCGCCCAGCCGGTGCAGGTGGCTCTCCTCGTCCTGGGTCATCACATCGTCGTCAATGACGCTGCGCACGGCTGCTGCCATCGTGGCCCAGAGCTTCTTTTCGAGCTGCCCGCCGCGGTAAAGGTCCTGTGCGCGCGCCACCGCCGCGGGAAGCGCTCCCATCGCGTCAGGTTCTCCGGTTGCGGCGCGCAAGGCGAGACTCTCGAACTTGTCGCGTCCGACTTCTTTGGCTTTTCGTTCGTCTCGTTTCCGGGCGAAGTAGCCCTGCTTGGCCGGTTCGTCGGCACCCACCGGTTGCGCGGAGGCTGAGACAGGGTCCCGCGCGGTCGTACCGGCCTCAGTGACCTCTGCGCGCTCCACAGGCGGCGGAAAGCTCAGCGGATCCGTCCCCTGGACGCGGTCCTTTGTCACGTGCTCGGTCCACTGCGTGCCGTCCCAATAGCGCAGATCGAATCGTCCGCTCGGGTCCGGGTGCCAGTTCGCCTGAGGATTCGTCACGGCTTCCTCCGAGTAGGGGTGGTGATGTCGTCTCCAACATTCCTACTCCTTCCGTACGCCGTTGCGGCGGAATGCAGGACACGCGTGACGCGATCCAGCGAGGGTTCGTCGTCGACTACGACCTGATCGGGATCGTGATGGAGCAACGTGGGCCGGCAAACGCCCTGGCCATCCGCGAGCATCCTCGACGAGGCTAGCGACTGACGGTTCCGTCCCAGGCCGCGGAGCACCCTGAACGCTGCGGAAGGACGTGCTCGCCGGTGGGCACGGACTCTCGCGGCGGAGTAACTGCGCCGCCAAATCCACTCAGCGGCCAGCCGAAGAGGACTCCGTCCGCTGCCCTCGTTTCGGCCAAATCGGGCACTACTCGTCAGTACTCGAAGGATGCGGATAGACCAGTGCGGCGGGTTCCGCGGTTGTGATGGCGGCGATACCAGCGGTTCTGGTACTCATGCGTCCACATATCTCCTCCCAGGCGTGACTTCTCGATCGGCCGCATCGGCCGCGGAGGACACGAGATCGCACTGCCACGGTGCGGAAAGCAGGACGCATGCACCTGAGCAAGTCGCGCAGCGGGACCATCGCGGTCGCCCTCCTGGCGGTGGGCGCGGGGCTGGCCGCAACGGTCGCCTCCGTCCCGTCGGCCGACGCCGGCACGGCCACGACCGCCGGTGTCCCGATGGTCGCCGCCCAGGGCCTGGTCCGCTACGGCCCGCCCACGATCGTGCCTGCGCTCAACGATCTTCCCGCCGACGTGCGCGCGGCCGCACAAGACGCCGCCGCCCTGGTGGAGGCGAACAAGGACTCGCTCCTCGGATCGTTCGTCGACACCACCGGGAAGGTCGTCGCCGTCGCAGCGAATGCCGCTGGCCGTACCCTCGCCGTGGCCAACCTCGACGCTGTCCCGGTCGACGGCGACGCACCCCCGGCCGCCAACCTGGACGAATCCAGCGCCGCCCCTCCGGAGACCGCAACGCCGTCGGAAGTCGCTGCCGCAGACACGGTCGTCGAACCGGCCGCGGTCAGCGTCGAGACGGCCAACGACTACGGCGACCAGCTCCGCGCGACCTCCAAGAGCCTCGCCGACGCGATCTGGATGTGGGGCGCCGACCCCGAGACCCAGGGCATCTTCGTCACCGTCCGCACCGAGCTCAGCCTCGCGGACCGGGCCGCGATCGAGGCTTTCGCGAGCCAGCACTCCGTACCGGTCCGGGTCGAGCTCACCCCCGGGCAGCCGCTCCCGGAAACGACCGAGTCGCGCCTCACCGACCCGAGCCCGTACGCCGGCGGAGCCCGTTACGGCATCTACAACGGCTCGACCTCGAGCGCGACCGGCGGCGCCGGGTGCTCCTTCGGGTTCGGCTACAAGATCGGTACGACCCACTACATGCTGACCGCCGGGCACTGCTTCCCGCGCTTGTCCTCGCAGCTCTACGGCTGGACTGTGACCGGCGGAGACGCGCCCAACTTCGTCAAGAGCCAGTACGCCGGCAAGTCCTCCGGCACCACGACCGGGACGACCTGGCTCAACGGGACCGGAACGATGCTCACGGCGGCCGACAACCAGTACCACGGCGACTTGGCGCTGCTCAACGTCACCACCGCCGGCCGCAGCGCCGGCAGCCAGATCTGGTGGGACGGCGTCACCTCCAGCAACAAGATCCCGGTCAAGACGCGCACCGCGCCGACCGTCGGCGACACCATCTGCATCAACGGCTACAAGTCCGGCGCGGACTGCGGGACCGTGGTGCAGAAGACGAACATCTCCTACGAGTACCCGGAGGGAACCCTGCGCAACGGCGACTACTCCTACTCCACCAACCCTGCCGACTGCGCGATCCCCGGCGACTCCGGCGGCTCGGTCGTCGTCGACCACCCGGGCGCCGAGACCGCTGCCGAGGCGACCGGCATCGTCTCGGGCCGGTCCGTGGGCACTGTCTGCTACAACTTCTTCACCGGGATCGAGGAAGCGATCCAGGCGTGGGGCGGGAATCTGGTCTTCGGATGAGGAAGGCGGACCGGGTGCGAATCCCCGCGGTGGTGGCTCTCGGGCTCAGTGTCCTGCTGCTGTCGGCCGGTTGCGGAAGTAGCGACGTCGAACTCACCGGCCACTGGGTGCCGAAGGAGGTGCCGGGTCTCGACCTCGGTGCGAGCTTCGACCCGTCCGTGGCGCCCATCGCTTTCACCGACAACGGCACGTGGGCCGGCAAGGACGGCTGCTACCCGGTCAAGGGCACCTACCAGGTCAGTGTCGAGAAGTTCTCCAGCAGCTCAACCGTCTCCGGTGCCCAGGTCGCGTGCGCGAACGGGGAAGTTCCCTACGCAGACCTGCTCGGCAAAGCAACACGGGTCAAGGACTCCGAGAAGGACCTTCGCTTCGAGACGGACGACGGGACACTGGTCCTGGAGCTGACACCCGCGAAGTAGGCAGCTCACCAGCGCTGCCCCAACCCGGGACGGCGGAGCGCTGCGTTCCGAGGCCGATGCGGTGAGTGGGTCCCGGAAACCCGAAGCTCAGCCATCACCGTGGGCGTGCAGGTTCGTGCCCGACGCGGCGGATCGACTTCGCCCGCCCCCGCTCCCCTATCCCGCCAGCAAACCCGTCCCCGGGTCCCGGTCCGTCACGCAGTAGACCCCGCCAGCCGGATCGGTCATCCGGGTCCAGCGGCCCCCGACGAAGTCGATCTTTGCCCCGAGCCCGAGATGGCGGGCGACCTCCGCCTCGCGGTCGGTCGTGGCGAGGTCGAGGTGTGCGGTCACCGGTCCACTCCCCTCGTCGCGGCGCTGGAGCAGTATCCGCAAGGGCATCCCGTCGGCGCGTACGAGCTGCCTCATGTACGGCGCGCTGGTCGGTGCGAGCTCCCACCCGGTCAGGTCTGCCCAGAAGGCGCACTCGGCGTCGTACGCGTCCGGCGGCACGTCGAGGCAGAGCTGGTCGACCA
Source organism: Marmoricola sp. RAF53 (assembly GCF_052114005.1). Lineage (NCBI taxonomy): Bacteria > Bacillati > Actinomycetota > Actinomycetes > Propionibacteriales > Nocardioidaceae > Marmoricola > Marmoricola sp. RAF53. Next base: position 44,197 of record NZ_JBFRDX010000018.1, read on the forward strand.
GGGACGTGTGCCCGCCGGGATGGACGACCGGGGCCGGCCGCGGTCCCCCGGCGTCGACGTTCGCGCAGAAGGTGAAGCCGCCCGGGGAGGTGCGCACCTCGAAGGCGCCCTCGGCCTCGTGCAGGTCCAGGTGGACGCCCGGGACGGCCGCGCCGGTGCGCTGCACCCGGAGGAACGGCTCGCCGCCGGAGTCCGGGAGCAGGGTGGCGAACTCGCCGTCGGCGCCGCGGGCCGCGGACAGCGTCGAGCCGGTGACGGCGGACCAGAATGCCGTCCCGGCGTCGAAGGACGCGGCCGGGAGGTCGAGGAACGCGGTGATCCAGGTGGGACGCACCGGGCCATCCTTGTGGAAGGCTCTCCCCGTGGCCATCGAATTCGCCGGGTCCCCGGAGCCGACGCTCGGCGTCGAGTGGGAGTTCGCGCTCGTCGACAAGTCCAGCCGCGACCTGGTGAACGCCGCCTCCGAGCTCTTCGACCTCGTCGAGCAGCGGCACGGCCACGAGCCCCGGCTGCACAAGGAGCTGCTGCGCAACTCCGTCGAGCTCACCACCGGGATCTGCCGGACGACGGACGAGGCGATCGGCGAGCTGGTCGAGATGATCGGCAAGGTCCGCCCGCTGGCCGACGAGCTCGGCGTCGACCTGTACAGCGCCGGCACGCACCCGTTCGCCGCCTGGTCCAACCAGCAGCTCACCCCCGGCCCGCGCTACGAGGAGCTGATCGCGCGCACCCAGTGGTGGGGCCGGCAGATGCTGATCTGGGGCGTGCACGTGCACGTCGGGGTGAAGCAGGAGCACGTGGTCCCGATCGTGAGCGCGCTGCTCACCTGGTACCCGCACCTGCAGGCGCTCTCGGCCTCCTCCCCGATCTGGGCCGGCACCGACACCGGCTACGCGAGCAACCGGGCGATGATGTTCCAGCAGCTGCCGACGGCCGGGCTGCCCTTCCAGTTCCACACCTGGGCCGACTTCGAGTCCTACGCCCACGACCTGATCACCACCGGCGTGATCGAGCAGATCGACGAGATCCGCTGGGACGTCCGCCCGGCGCCCCGCACAGGCACCGTCGAGATCCGGATCTGCGACGGCGTCTCGACGGTCTGGGAGATGCGCGCCCTGGTCGCCCTGACGCACTGCCTGGTGGTGCACCTGACCGACCGGCTCGACYGCGGCGAGACGCTGCCGTCGATGCCGCCGTGGCACGTGCAGGAGAACAAGTGGCGCGCGGCCCGCTACGGGCTGGACGCCTGGATCATCCTCGACGGCGACTCCAACGAGCGGCTGCTGCGCGAGGACCTCGAGGACCTGCTGGACGACCTGATGCCGGTCGCGCGCCGGCTGGGCTGCGCCGAGGCGCTCGCCCTGGTCCGGGAGATCCCGCGTCGCGGGGCGTCGTACCAGCGGCAGCGGCGGGTCGCCGAGCGCACGTACGGCGACCTGGTGGCGGTGGTGGACTCGGTGGTCCGCGAGCTGACCCTCGAGGATGTCGGCGCGACGGGTTAGCGTCGGAGACGGAATCGCACAGGTTCTGAATCCGACGCAGCGGGGTCGAGACCGACATGGAGGATCCACGATGAGCACGCTCGAGAACCGCCCGAACACCGCCCTGCTCGTGATCGACGTCCAGACCGGCGTCGTGGACGGCAACCACGCCCGCGACGCCGTCGTCGCCAACGTGGCCCGGCTGGTCGACAAGGCCCGCGCCGCCCGGGTCCCGGTCGTCTGGGTGCAGCACAACAGCGAGTACCTGCAGCGCGGCAGCGACTCCTGGCAGCTGGTCGACGGGCTGGACCGGGCCGAGGCCGAGCCGCTGGTCGAGAAGCAGTACGCCGACTCCTTCGAGGACACCGACCTGGAGGACGTGCTCGCCGGACTCACCGTCGGCAGCCTGGTCGTCGCCGGTGCGCAGACCGACGAGTGCATCCGGTCCACGCTGCACGGCGCCGTCGCCCGCGGGTACGACGCCACCCTGGTCAGCGACGCGCACACCACCGAGGACCAGAGCGAGTGGGGTGCCCCGACCCCGGACCTGGTGGTCGCGCACACCAACCTGTACTGGTCGAACCACCGCGCCCCGGGCCGGACGGCCGGGACCGTGACCACCGACGAGGTCGACTTCGGCTGAGAGACGTCAGCTCTCCGGGCTCAGCACTCCGGGCTCAGCTCTCCGGGCTCAGCTCTCCGGGAAGGGCGGGATCTCGTCGGTCGCGGCCAGCGGGTCCATCCCGCCGACCGCGAGCAGGTCCGCGATCAGCGACCGGACGCTGGCGAGCACCACCTCGGCGGAGAGCACCGAGGTGCGCTCCAGCTGCGAGGACGCCCGGCCGAGGTGGATCAGCGGGTCGAGCGCGACACTCGCCATCCGGTCGGCCTTGAGCTCGGCGGCCATCGTGTCGGCCACGGCGGCGAGGTCGCGGAGGAAGACGGCGTACCCGTGCGGGATCGGCTCGCCGCGGTAGCAGGCCACCGCCACCCGGCGTGCCAGCACCCGGGTGTTGCGCAGGGCGAAGTCGAGCGGCTCGACGAGCTCGACCATCCGGCGCACCGCCGGCCGGTGCCGCCAGCGGAACGGGGAGGAGGCCAGCACCGAGAGTCCCTCGTCGGCCGCTCCGCGGAGCTCGGCGACGAGCGCGTCGGTGCTGCGCGCGTCCGCCAACGTCCGCAGCGCCCGCTCGACGTCGCCGTCCTCGATCGACATCGCCGAGGCGCGCAGCAGCACGGAGATCTTCCCGACCACGACGGCTGCCTGCTCGCGCGGGCGGCGCAGCGGCGCGCGCGGGACGACGGTGGCCGCGACCAGCGCGACCCCGCCCCCGATCAGGGCGTCGGTCCAGCGGAGGAAGGCGTCACCGGGCGCCGGGACGAGGGCGCTCACCACGATCGACTGCACGGCGGCCTGGGTCACGAAGATCGCGCCCGCGTCCAGGAGGAGGGCGGAGACCATCGCCAGGCTCACGATCAGGGCGATCTGCCAACCGCCCGACCCGAGCAGGTTGGTGAACAGGTCACCGAGGAAGACGCCGACGGCGACGCCGAGGGTCACCTCCGCGACCCGGCGCAGCCGCTGTCCGTAGGTCGTGCCGAGACTGACGACCGCGGTGACCGGCGCGAAGAACGGCGTCGGGTGCCCGAACAGGTCCCCCGCCACGAACCAGGCGACGCCGGCGGCGACGGCGCACTGGCCGATCTGCCAGGACTTGGTGCGGAGCCGGGCGACCCTGGCGCGCAGCGAGGTCCGGCCGCGGGTCAGCGCCAGGTCGAGGTAGGGGTTCCTCGAGGAGGCGTCAGTGCTTTCCGCCACGCCCGTGCAGCATCGTCATCAGCTTGCCCAGCTGCTGCTCGGCCTTCTCGGTCCGCTCGAAGGTGGTCAGCGCCAGCAGCGGCTTCATCCGCTGCTTGGTGATCGCGTGCGCGTAGGTGAACTCCTTGAGGCCCTCCGGACCGTGGATCCGGCCGAAGCCGGAGTCCCCGATCCCGCCGAACGGCAGCGACGGCACCCCGGCGAAGGTGATCACCCCGTTGATCGAGGTCATCCCGACCCGCAACCGCTCGGCGATCTGCATGCCGCGGGACTTCGAGAAGACGGCCGAGCCGAGGGCGTAGCGCGAGCCGTTCGTCAGCGCGACGGCCTCGTCCATGTTCTTGACCTTCGCGACCGTCATGGTCGGCCCGAAGGTCTCCTCGGTCCAGGCCGAGGAGTCGGCCGGCACGTCGACCAGGATCGTCGGCTGCACGAACCGCTCACCCACGGCGTCGGCGCCGCCGACCACCGCGCGGCCGCCCTTGGCCAGCGCGTCGTCGATGTGGCGCCGGATGACGTCGACCTGGGACGGCATCGTGATCGGCCCGATCTTGGCGTCGCCGTCCCCGGCGTGCAGCTCGCGGGCCTTCGCGACGATCTTGTCCAGGAACTCGTCGTACACCCGCTCGTGCACGTAGACCCGCTCGACGCCGGCGCAGGTCTGGCCGGCGTTGCCGCACGCACCCCAGACGGCGCCGTCGGCGGCGGCCTCCAGGTCGGCGTCCTCGTCGACGATGAGCGCGTCCTTGCCGCCGGCCTCGATGATCACCGGGGTCAGCGACTCGGCGCAGGCCGCCATCACCTTCTTGCCGGTGGCGGTGGAGCCGGTGAAGGCGAGCTTGTCGACGCCGGAGCGGCAGAGCGCCGCACCCGTCTCCCCCAGACCGGTGACGACCTGCAGGACCGGCTTGCCGACCGCCTCGACGAAGGTCTTCGCGAGCCAGAGGCCGATGCCCGGGGTGTACTCGCTGGGCTTGAACACGACCGCGTTGCCGGCCGCGAGCGCGTAGGCGATCGAGCCCATCGGCGTGAAGACCGGGTAGTTCCACGGGCCGATCACGCCGACCACGCCCAGCGGGCGGAACTCGACGGTGGCCTTCTGGTTCGCCATCACCAGGCCGCTGGGCACCTTGTGCCGCTTCAGCACCTTGCGGGCGTGGCCGGAGGCCCAGGCGAGGTGGTCGATGGCCAGCGCGGCCTCGAGCATCGCGTCGCCGCGCGGCTTGCCGGTCTCCGCGCTCATCACGTCGGCGAGCTCGTCGAGCCGACGCGTCATCAGCGACTTCCACGCCCCGAGCTGCTCGGCGCGCTCCTTGTAGGAGAGCGCGGACCACCAGGCGGCGGCCTCGCGGGCACGCGCGACGGCGGCGGCGACGTCCGCAGCGCCGTGGACCGGGTGGCTCGCGACGACCGCCCCGGTGCGCGGGTCCAGCGAGTCGAAGGTCGGGGCTCCCGAGGTGGTCGCGGTGGGATCGGTGATCGTCATGGCTCCAGAACCTACTCCCCGGTCCCGCGGCGCGTCAGCCCTCCCCGGCGCGGTCCCTTCCCAATTGGCGAGGCACGCGCGAGGATCCCCGGAAAGGTCGCGCTGCAAGGTCGCGCCCCGCCGTGATCGCGTGCCGAGGAGGACCGCCCCGTGCCATCCCCGATCGACCCCACCTCGCTGGCGTTCCTGCTCGCCGAGAACCGCAACCAGCCGATGCACGTGGCCGGCCTCCAGCTGTTCGACCCGCCGGCGGACGCCGGCCCGGACTTCGCCCGCTCGCTCTACGAGTCGGCGCTCGGCATCGAGGAGGTCGGGCCGCTCTTCCGCAAGCACCCGCACCACTCGCTCGGCACCCTCGGGCAGTGGGTCTGGACCGACGACAAGCAGCTCGACATCGAGCACCACGTCCGGCACAGCGCGCTGCCGCGCCCCGGCCGGGTCCGTGAGCTCCTCGAGCTGGTCTCCCGGCTGCACGGCCAGATGCTGGCCCGGGAGCGGCCGCTGTGGGAGGCGCACCTGATCGAGGGCCTCGACGACGGCCGGATCGCGATGTACACCAAGCTCCACCACGCGCTGGTCGACGGCATCTCGGCGATGAAGCTGATGCAGAGCGTGCTCACCACCGACCCCGACAGGCGCGGGATGCCGCTCCCGTTCGACGCCCGGGCCACCGGCAAGGCACGCAAGCAGCGCGAGACCGCCGAGCAGGGGCTCACCGAGGTGCCCGTGGACGCGCTGCGGACCGCGTTCGGCCTGACCGCCGACGCGGCGGGCCTGCCGGCCGCGCTGATCCGCAGCCTCAGCAAGGGGGTCCGCAACGAGGCGTCCTCGCTGTCCTTCTACGCCCCGCGATCGATGTTCAACGTCGCGATCACCGGGTCCCGACGGTTCGCGGCCGACGACTGGCCGCTGGAGCGCCTGCGCGCCGTCTCCAAGGCCAGCCGGACGACCCTCAACGACGTCGTCCTGGCGATGTGCGGCGGCGCGGTCCGCAGCTACCTGCTGGAGCTGAACAGCCTCCCCGACGCGTCCCTGGTCTCGATGGTTCCGGTCGGCCTGAAGTCCCGGACGGCCTCCTCGGAGTCCGGCGGGGGCGGCAACGCGGTCGGCTCGGTGATGGTCAAGCTCGGCACCGACCTCGACGACCCGGCCGACCGGCTGGCGGCCATCCACGACTCGATGCGGGCGGGCAAGGAGGCCCTGGAGTCGATGACGCCGAACCAGATCCTCGCGATGAGCGCGGTCGGGATGGCGCCGTCGATCGTGATCCCGATGCTCCGCCTCAACGGCATCGTCCGGCCGCCGTTCAACCTGATCATCTCGAACGTGCCGGGGCCGCGGAGCACGCAGTACCTGAACGGCGCCCGGCTCACCGGCACCTACCCGGTCTCGGTCCCGATGCAGGGCATGGCGCTCAACATCACCTGCAACAGCTACGCCGACCTGATGGGGTTCGGGCTCACCGGCTGCCGTCGTACGGTGCCGCACCTGCAGCGCCTGCTCATGCACCTCGACGACGAGCTGGTCGCGCTCGAGAAGGCCACCGGAGTGGCCTGAGGGGTCAGGCGGCGGAAGCCACCACGTCGCCACCGCGGGCCGGTGCCACCGGCACCCGCTCGATGGCGGCCTCGGCGAGGATCCGCTGCTCCTCGACGGCGACGGTGTCGCTGACCTCGCGCAGCACCGCCGACAGCGGCACGTCGAGGGCGTCGCAGAGCGAGGCGAGCAGCTCGGAGGAGGCTTCCTTCTGGCCGCGCTCGACCTCGGAGATGTAGCCGAGGGAGATCCGCGCCTCCGAGGAGAGCTCGCGCAGCGTCAAGCCGCGCCGCATCCGCTCGTTGCGCAACACGTCACCGAGCTGCCGTCGGAACAGCACCATCGCGATCCCCTCCTCAGTCCTGTGGGCCCAACGCTACCTGCCCCGTGGTTCTTCCCGCCTCCGTCTCGCCAAAAGTCGACCCGGGCGAACTGGACCAGTCGGACACCGGCGGCAGACGCGCCCGGGGCCGGCTCAGTCGCCGCCCGGCGTGTCCAGACCCTGCTCGATGGCGTACCGGACCAGCTGGACCCGGTTGTGGAGCTGGAGCTTGCGGAGCGTGTTCTGCACGTGGTTCTGCACGGTCCGGTGCGAGATCACCAACCGCTCGGCGATGTCCTTGTACGACAACCCCTTGGCGACCAGCCGGAGCACCTCGGTCTCCCGCTCGGTCAGCCGCGGCGCACCGCTGTCGCCGGCCGGCTCGTCGATCAGCCGGCGGTACTCCCCCAGCACCAGCCCGGCCAGGCCGGGCGTGAAGACGGTGTCCCCCAGGGCCACCCGGTCCACGGCGCCGATCAGCTCCGCCCGGGACGCGGACTTCACCAGGTACCCGATCGCCCCCGCCTTGACCGCGTCCAGGACGTCGGCCTGCTCCCCGCTCGCGGAGAGGATCAGCACCTTCACGGCCGCGTTCTGCCGGACGAGCTCGGCGGTGACCGCGACGCCGTTCGGCTCCGGGATCTGCAGGTCGAGCACCACCACGTCGGGCTGGGTGGCCGGGAACCGGGCGAGCGCCTCGGTCCCGGTGCCGGCGCTGGCGACCACGGCGAAGCCGGCCTCGGTCAGGTCCCGCTCGACGCCCTCGCGCCACATCGGGTGGTCGTCGACCACCATCACCCGGATGCCCGCACGGGCTCCTGCTGCGTCCGCTTGACTCACGCGGGCGACCCTACCGATCCCCGTCGGCGCCGTCGTGGCCCGGTGCGTGGCGGTACCTCCCGCGGCGGTGCTCCAACGCGTCGTGGTCCTCGGCCACGACGACCTCCTCGATCGTGGCGACGACCAGCCGGGACCAGCCGACGTCCTCGCTGCGGTCCAGCCGGACGTGCGCGCGGGTGCGGCCGACGAGCGCCGGCCCGTGGGAGGTCTGCTCCCAGGTGCCGAGCCGGAACGCGCCGCCCGGCGCCGGGGCCAGGCCCCCGAAGGCGTCCGCGAGATCCCGGTCGGCGCCGTGCAGCAGCTGGACCACCGCGGTGCCGCCGGCCTCCAGGGCGTCGTACAGGTCGGACTCGGGGTCGAGCAGCCCGAGCACCGCGGCCGGGTCGCCGTTGGCGACCATCAGCGAGGAGACGGTGAGGCCCGCCCGCTGCGCCCCGGCGCCGGCGGTCCAGAGCGAGACCGCGCCGCCCAGGCGCCCCCGGAAGCGGCGTACGGCGTCCGGCGGGTCGGCGAACGGATTCTCGGAATGAATCGTCATGACGCGCTCCTCGGGACCCGGAACTCCCACTCGGTGCCGGACGGCGAGGTCACCAGGTCGGCGGTGCCGCCGAGCTCGGCGACCCGGCCCCGGATCGAGGACGCCACCCCGAGCCGGCCCTCGGCCGCCGCCTGCTCCAGCCGGCCGGCGTCGATGCCGGGTCCACGGTCGCGTACCGACACCACGAGCTCGGGGCCCAGGTCCTCCAGGAGCACCCAGGCGGGGGCGTCCCGGCCGACGTGGTGCCGGACGTTGCTCAGGCACTCGGCGACGACGGCCGCGACCTCGACCCCGACGCCGGCCGCCACGGGCACGGCTCCGGCGGGCACGGCCACGCTCACGTGCGCGCTCCCCAGCGCCGCCAGCGCAGCCCCGAGGTCGTACGGCGCCCCGTCGGCCGGCGCGCTCACCTCTCGCTGCACATAGGCCCGCAGGGCGACCTCCTGCTCCCCCGCGAGCCGGCCGAGCTCGGCCGCCTCGCCGCCGATCTCGGCCCCGCGCTTCTGCACCAGGGCGAGCACCTGGAGGACGCCGTCGTGGACCACCCGGCCCAGTCGCTGACGCTCGGCCGCGGCGGCCGCGGCCCGCTCGGCCCGGTCACGCTCGGCGGCCGTGCGCTGCAGCAGGTCGGAGAGGAAGCCGACGATCAGGCCGCCGATGAGCAGCAGCAGGATGTTCGAGTAGTTGGTCTGGGTGAGGTGGTCGCGGATCAGCACGTCCGCGGTGACCACGGCGGCCGCGGCGGCCAGACCCCCGACGATCCGCCACTCGATCGCCCAGGCGAGCACCACGCCCATCACCCAGAAGCCCGGCAGCGTCGCGTGCAGCCCCTCGCCCTTGACCAGCGGGGTGGCCAGGATCGCCGCCACCGCCACCGCCAGGTCGGCGAGCAGCAGCGGAGCCCGCCGCAACGCCGGACGGCCGTAGGCCCACACGGCGAAGAACGTCCAGAACGCCAGTCCGACCAGGATCACCGCACCCAGCACCGGGCGCGGGTAGGCCGAGGCCCGGTAGAAGTACAGCAGGAACGAGTTGACCAGGACGATCACGCGCAGCACCGCGAGCGCGCGGTACAGCGTGTTCGCGACGGCCGTGCCGGCCGGGTCGCGCTGGCTCACGCGGTCAGGAGGCCTTCGTGGCCGGGGTGTCACCGTCGCCGTCGCCACCGGCACCCGCGACCTCCTCGGCGGCCTTCTCGGCCGCCTTCTCGGCCGCCTTCTGGGCCGCTGCCTTCTCGGCGCGGGCGGCCGCCTCGGCCTTCTTCGACTCCTCCTTGGCCCGGGTGGCGTACATGTCGACGTACTCCTGGCCGGAGAGGCGCATCAGCTCGTACATGATCTCGTCGGTGACCGAGCGCAGGATGTAGCGGTCGTTCTCCAGGCCCTCGTAGCGCTCGAAGTCCAGCGGCTTGCCGAACCGCACCACCGGGCGCGTGAAGGACCCGAACTTCTTGCCCGGCGGCGCCACCACGTCCGTGCCGACGACCGCGACCGGGATCACCGGGACGCCGGTCTCCAGCGCCAGCCGGGCGACGCCGGTCTTGCCGCGGTACAGCCGGCCGTCGTGCGAACGGGTGCCCTCCGGGTAGATGCCGAACAGGTCGCCGTCGGCCAGGATCCGCTTCGCGGTGACCAGCGCGCCCTCGGCGGCCGACGCACCCGAGCGGTCGATCGGCACCTGACCGGCGCCGGAGAAGAACAGCTTCTGGAACCAGCCCTTGATGCCGGGGCTGGTGAAGTACTCCGCCTTGGCCACGAAGGTGACCCGGCGCGGCACCGTGAGCGGCATGAACAGCCAGTCGGCGTACGAGAGGTGGTTGCTGGCCAGGATCGCGGGACCGTCGGTCGGGACGTTCTCCACTCCCTCGACCTGCGGGCGGAACACCACCCGCAGCAGCGGACCGAGCGCGATCCACTTCAGGAACCAGTAGAACACTCCGCACCCCTCCTGAGACCGGCACACCCGGCACGCCGGCACCGACGACGCTCAAACCCTAGCCCCTCCTGGGGGTGCGTGAAACGATGGACCACGGGGCGCACCACCCGGCGTTCCCCGCGACCTTCGAGACCCCCACGGAGAACCCAGGTGACGACCGCCCCGCACGCCGAGACCTTCCACAGCGACGGGACGCCGGACGCCTCCGGCCGCCGGGTGGGCGTGCTGCTCAGCCACGGCTTCACAGGGTCGCCGGCCTCGATCGTGCCGTGGGGCAGGTACCTCGCCGAGCAGGGGTACGCCGTCGCGGTCCCGCGGCTGCCCGGCCACGGCACCACCTGGCAGGACATGACCACCACCCGGTACGACGACTACTACGCCGAGATCGAGCGCGAGTTCGACGCGCTCCGGGCCCGCACCGACGTCGTCGTGGTCGGCGGCCTCTCGATGGGCGGCTGCCTCGTGCTCCAGCTCGCCGAGCGGCGCGCGGACCAGGTCGCCGGCGTGGTGCTGGTCAACCCCGCGGTCAACAGCACCAACAAGCAGCTCCTGCTCCTGCCGGTGATGAAGCACCTGGTCAAGGCGTTCCCGGGGATCGGCAGCGACATCAAGAAGGAGGGCGTCGTCGAGTCGGCGTACGACAAGACGCCGCTCAAGCCGCTCGCCTCGATGGTGGCCGCGTGGAAGCAGGTCCGCGCCGGGCTCGGCGAGGTCACCGCGCCGGTGCTGCTGTTCCGCTCCGCGGAGGACCACGTCGTCGACCCGTCCTCGGCCCGGATCATCCTGGACGGGATCGCCTCGGCCGACGTCACCGAGCGCGTGCTCGCCGAGAGCTACCACGTCGCCACCCTCGACAACGACGCCCCGCAGATCTTCGCCGAGTCCGCCGAGTTCGTCGCCCGGGTCACCAGTCAGGTCGCCGCGTCGTGAGCAACCGCGACGAGGCCGGGCAGGAGGAGGGCCGCCGGGCCCGCGAGGAAGCGGAGTGGCGGGACATCGTCGACCACTTCGGCGACCGGGCCGAGCTGCCCGAGGACGCCGTCCCGGACCCGCCCGAACCGGCGCCGGCCGCGCAGCCCGGCGGGGTGTACGACGGCCCGCCCGAGCTGGCCCCGGCGCACTGGTCCGACGACGACCGGTTCGTGCCGCCACCGCCCCCACCGGTCCCCCGCGCCCACGGGTTGAGGCTGCTCGCCTGGATCGGGCTCTTCGGCGTGCCGGCGCTCGCGCTGCTCGGCGTCGTGCTCGGGATCTCGCTGCCCTCGCCGCTGGGACTTCTGCTCATCGTCTGGTTCGTGGGCGGCTTCGGCTACCTGGTCGCCACGATGAGCAACCGGGGCTCGGGCGGCGGTTGGGACGACGGCGCGGTCCTCTGACAGAGTCGGCTCAGCAGTCCGGCCGGTGCGGATGCAGCGAGGAAGAGGGAGCCCGAGGATGAAAAGCGAGACCGTCCAGATCAGCGGACACCTGATGGACTCCGGGATCCTGTCCCGGGTCCTCGACGACATCCGCGAGTACGGCGGCGACTACGTGATCGAGCGCTTCGACGTCGGCCACGACGCCGGCGACCCGTCGTACGCGCAGATCGTGGTCTCGGCCGAGGACGACGAAGCCCTGCAGCGGCTGCTGATGCGGCTCCAGACCCGCGGCGTGAACCAGGTCGACCCGGGCGAGGCCGAGGTCTCGGTCGCCGAGCACGACGGCGTCTTCCCCGACGGCTTCTACTCCAGCACCAACCTCGAGACCGAGGTCCGGCTCGACGGCCGCTGGATCCAGGTCCAGAACCCGGAGATGGACTGCGGGCTGATCGTCGACGACGCCGGCGTGCACACCCTGCCGATGGCCGACGTCCGCGCCGGGATGAAGGTCGTCTGCGGCGCCTCCGGGATCCGCGTCGAGGTGCCGAAGAGCACCCGCGAGGAGGGCGGCTTCGGCTTCATGGACTCCGACGTGTCCAGCGAGAAGCCCCAGGGCGTGCTCGTCCGCCAGGTCGCCGACGGGATGCGCGCCGCGAAGGAGGCCGGCCAGAAGGTGCTGTGGGTCGGCGGCCCGGGCGTCGTGCACACCGGTGCCGCGCCGGCGATGGTCGAGCTGGTGAAGGCCGGGTACGTCGACGTGCTCTTCGCCGGCAACGCCCTGGCCACCCACGACATCGAGTCCGCGCTCTACGGCACCTCGCTCGGCATCGACCTGGCGATGGGCCAGGGCGTCGAGCACGGCCACGAGCACCACATCCGGGCGATCAACACGATCCGCAAGGCCGGCTCGATCAGCGCGGCCGTCGACCAGGGCGTGCTCACCGGCGGGATCATGCACGCGCTGGTGACCACGGGGAAGCGGTTCGTCCTGGTCGGCTCGGTCCGCGACGACGGCCCGCTGCCGGACGTCTACACCGACGTGATCGACGGCCAGCGGGCGATGCGCGCCGAGCTGACCGACGTCGGCTTCTGCCTGATGGTCGCGACGATGCTGCACTCGGTCGCGACCGGGAACATCCTGCCGGCCTCGATCCCGCTGGTGTGCGTGGACATCAACCCGGCGACGGTCACCAAGCTGGCCGACCGCGGGTCCTCGCAGGCCCGCGGCATCGTCACCGACGTGGGCCTGTTCCTGGAGCAGCTGGCAGGCGAGCTGGTCCCCGACTACCGGCGAAGGTGAGCGTCGTCATCCGCGGCCCCTGGCTGCGTTGTCGTCGGTCGACGCCCCGCTCCGCTCGAAGGGCGCCTTCCCTCCTCCGCCTTGCCAGCGACCACGCCTGACGACGCTCTCTCAGCCGCGGGCCAGGTCCGCGGCGCCGATGAGCCCGGCCTTGTTGCCGAGCTCCGCGAACCGGATCGCCGGCACGGGCCGGTGGCCGAACCCCGTCACCGCGGGCCCGTACGACGCCACGATCACGTCCAGCTCGAGCGCCGGGGACTCGCTGACCCCGCCGCCGACGACGATCACGTCCGGGTCGAGGACGGCGGTCAGGCTGCCCAGCCCCTGGCCGATCCACTCGGCCAGCTCGCGGAAGCTCTGCAGGCTGGCCGGGTCGCCGCGCTCGGCGGCCTCGGAGACCAGCGGCCCCCGGATCGCGGCCGGGTCGCCGCCGGCGAGCTCCAGCAGGAGCGCGGCCGAACCCGGGTCGGCCACCGCGAGCTCACGGGCCCGGACGGTCAGCCCGGTGCCGGAGCCGTAGGCCTCCCAGCAACCGTGCAGGCCGCAGGCGCAGATCCGCCCGTCCGGCACCACCCGCAGGTGGCCGAACTCGGCGGCGACCCCGAAACCGCCGCGGAACAGCTGGCCGTCGAGCACCAGCCCTCCCCCGATGCCGGTGCCGATCGCTGCCATCAGCAGCGTGCGCGCGTCCTGCCCGGCGCCGAACCGGTGCTCGGCCCAGGCGGCGGCGTTGGCGTCGTTCTCGATCACGGTGGGCAGGCCGACCCGGTCGCTGACCAGCGCGAGCAGCGGCTCGTCGCGCCAGGCCAGGTTCGGCGCGAACATGACCTCGCGGCGGTCGAGGTCGATGAACCCGGCGGCGGCCACGCCGACGGCCGCGACCTCGTGGGAGGTGCGGAGCTCGGCGACCATGTCGGCGATGCTGTCGGCGATCGACGCCGGGTGCGCGGCCGGCGACTCCCGGCGGGCCTCCGCGACGACCGTGCCGCTCGCGTCCACCACGCCGCCGGCGATCTTGGTGCCACCGACGTCGATGCCGATGGTCAGGTCGGCCGGGGTCACGACTCGTCCCAGCCTTCGTCGTCGAGGTCGATCTTCTCCACCGGGGACTGCTTGCCGTCCGCGGGAACCTGGGTGGCGAGCACCCCGGCCGCGGCGTGCATCAGCGAGCTCGCCGCCACGGCGAGGTGCGCCTTGACCTCGGGGCTGGTCGTGCGGACCGCGGAGATCACCTGGCAGACCGGGCAGTAGCGGCAGTCCTGGCCGTCGGTGGCGATGTGCTCGTTGATGTTGTGCATCGCGTCGGTGACCGCCTGCGCCGCACCGGCCGCAGACCCGGCCGCAGACCCGGCCGTGCCGGCGCCCTGCTCCTTGGCCCAGCCGGACAGGGCGACGAACAGCTTCGCCGCCTCCTCCCCGACGCTGCCGATCGGCTCGCCGTTCGGCCCCTGGCGGGGGTCGCCGCCGCCCCCGGGAGTGCCACCGGTCTCGTCAGCCATCAGGACTCCTCGGGATCGATGCGGAACTTGACCTGGAGCGAGCCGTCCTCGACCCGCGCCCCGGTGACCGTGTGCCGGGCGAGTGCCGCCGGCAGGGCCAGGAGCCGACGATAGGACCCGACGGTGACGACCAGCTCGTCGCCGTGCCGGGCGAGGTCGACGTCCTTCTTCTCGGCGAACGGGAGCGCGATCCGCAGGACCGCCCCGGTCGCGGTCCGGGAGATGGTCATCGGCCCGTCGCCGGTCGGGGTGGCCAGCGGGTCCGCGCCGGCGTACGCCGCCTCGGCGAAGCCGCCCAGCGCCTCGACGCCCATCGGCTCGCCCGGCTGGTACGACGACAGGTAGACCGGCAGGTCGACGAACGACTGGCGGACCTCGGCGAGCACCTCGGACTGCGCCGCCACCCAGGACGCGCGCCACGGGTCGCCGTCGGCGTCCGGGAACACCCGGTTCGCGATGACGCCGTCGACCCGGTAGCCGTACAGCGAGAGGGTCGTGAGCGAGCGCCGCGCCTCGGCGACCACGACGGTCTCCGGTGTCAGCACCAGCCGCACGCTCGCGGTCTTGTCGGTGAGGATCCGCTGCACGTCCTCGAGATCGCGGTGCAGCCGCTCGACCGCGTCGAAGACCGAGTCCTCGGGCATCGGGACGCCGGCGGCCCGGGTGAGCACCGGCCGGAGCGCGCGGACGACCTTGCGCTGGACGCCGAACATCCGCGACATGTACCAGTTCAGTGCCTCGGGCAGGGCCAGCAGCCGGAGCGTCTCGGCGGTCGGCGCGCAGTCGACCACGATCACGTCCCAGTCGCCGGAGAGCGCGTGCGTGCGCAGCTCGAGCAGCGCCAGCACCTCCTCGGCGCCGGGGATCACGGTGAGCTCCTCGGCCGTGATCGGGTCGACCCCGGCGGCGTCGAGCACCGAGAGCAGGTAGCTCTGCAGCTCGCCCCAGGAGCGCTCGAACCGGCGCTGGGTGTCGACCTGGTGCACCCACAGGTTCGCGGCCACCTGGGTCGGCTCGGGACCGACCGGCTCGCCGAACGCGTCGGCGAGCGAGTGCGCCGCGTCGGTGGAGAGCACCAGCGTCCGCTCGCCGCGGCGCGCCGCGAGCGTCGCCGTCCCGGCCGCCGAGGTCGTCTTGCCGACACCGCCCTTGCCGGTGAACAGGATGATCCGCGGCGGGGTCACTCCGATCAGCTCGCCGACCACGCTCAACCGAGGGACTCGACGCGCTTCTTCAGCCCCTTGAGCGCGGTGTCGATGATCACCTTCTCCGCCTTGCGACGGAGCATCCCGATCATCGGGATCGCCACGTCGACGGCGAGCTTGTAGGTGACCTCGGTACCGGCGCCCGTCGCGACGAGGTCGTAGGAGCCCTCCATCGCGCGCAGCATCTTGCCCTCGGTCAGGTGCCAGCGCAGCGTGGTGTCCGAGACGTAGTCGTAGGCCAGGGTGTAGGCGTCCTTGATCGGGGCCGCCTCGAGCACGAAGTGCACCTGCTCGGCGCGCCCGTCGGCGTCGGTGCTGGTCACCTCGACGGTCTTCATGCCCTGGACCCAGGACGGGTAGCGCTCGAAGTCGACGATCACGGCCATGACGGCCTCGGGTGTGGCGCCGATCACGATGCTCGAGGTCGTCTGTTCAGGCATGCCGACGAGGCTATCGGATCAAGTCGGGCGACTAGTACCGTGCAGGAGTTGATGGGCAGCATCCAGCCCGCGAGCAGAGAGCGACGAGGAGCAGCGTGCGCGAGTACTCCACCCCCCTGCAGGTCGACGTCCCCGGGGTCGGCAACCTGACCGACGACGTGGTCGTGAACGGGACGGAGCACGCGGACACCGTCCTCTTCTCGCGCCGCACGGCGCAGGGCTGGTCCTCGGTGACGGCGGCCGAGTTCCTCGCCGAGGTGCGTGCGGTGGCCAAGGGCCTGGTCGCGGCCGGCGTCGAGCCGGGAGACCGGGTCGCGCTGCTGTCGCGGACCCGCTACGAGTGGACGCTGTTCGACTACGCGATCTGGTTCGCCGGCGCCGCGACCGTGCCGATCTACGAGACCTCGAGCGCCGAGCAGATCGAGTGGATCCTCGCGGACTCCGGCGCGCGCGCCGTCGTCGCGGAGACCCCCGAGCACACCGCGCGCCTGAAGGAGATCCGCGACCGGGTCGCCGAGGTCCACCACGTCTGGTCGATCGAGGACAACGCCGTCGCGGTGCTGACCACGCTCGGCGAGGAGATCAGCGATGCCCAGCTCGAGGAGCGCCGTACGTCGGCCGGCCCGGACTCGCTCGCGACGCTGATCTACACCTCCGGCACGACCGGGCGCCCGAAGGGCTGCATGCTCACCCACGGCAACTTCGCCTTCGAGCTCACCGTGGCGGTCGACGAGCTGGAGAACCTCTTCGACACCTCGGGCGCAGCGACGCTGCTGTTCCTGCCGCTGGCGCACGTGTTCGCCCGGATCATCCAGGTCGGCTGCATCAAGGCGCGGGTCCGGCTGGGCCACAGCGCGGACATCAAGAACCTGCTGGACGACTTCGCCGAGTTCAAGCCGACGTTCATCCTGGCCGTGCCGCGGGTGTTCGAGAAGGTCTTCAACACCGCCTCGCAGCGCGCGGTCGCCGACGGCAAGGGCCGAATCTTCAACCGGGCGTCGGAGGTCGCGATGGCGTGGTCCCGCGGCCTCGAGTCCGGCCGGCCGAGCCTCGCGGTCCGCGCCCAGCACGCGGTCTTCGACAAGCTCGTCTACGGCAAGCTGCGCGCCGCGCTGGGTGGCAGCTGCGAGTACGCCGTCTCCGGCGGTGCCCCGCTCGGCGACCGGCTCGGCCACTTCTACCGCGGGATCGGGGTGAACGTGCTCGAGGGCTACGGCCTGACCGAGACCACGGCCGCGCTGACCGTGAACCTCCCCGACGCGCAGAAGGTCGGGACCGTCGGCCGCCCGCTGCAGGGCACCGCGGTCCGCGTCGCCGACGACGGCGAGCTGCTGTTCCGCGGCGGCCAGGTCTTCGCCGGCTACTGGCGCAACGACGAGGCGACCGCGGAGGCGAAGGACGCCGACGGCTGGTTCCACACCGGGGACGTCGGCGAGATCGACGACGAGGGCTTCGTCCGGATCACCGGGCGGAAGAAGGAGATCCTGGTGACGGCCGGCGGCAAGAACGTCGCGCCCGCGGTGCTGGAGGACCGGCTCCGCGCTCACCTGCTCGTCGACCAGTGCATCGTCGTCGGCGACGGCCGGCCCTTCATCGGCGTACTCGTGACCCTGGACCGCGAGACGGTGCCGGGCTGGGCCGAGCAGCACGGGAAGACCACCGACGTGACGCGCCTGCTGGACGACCCGGACCTGCTCGCCGAGATCGAGGGCGCGGTCGACGACGCCAACAAGGCGGTCTCGAAGGCGGAGTCGATCCGCAAGTTCCGGATCCTTCCCGGCGAGTGGACCGAGGAGGGCGGACAGCTCACCCCGAGCCTGAAGCTCAAGCGCAACGTCGTGATGCGCGAGAACGTCGACGAGGTCGAGGCGCTCTACTCCCGCTGACCTGGTCCCGTGACCTTGGTCCCGGTGACCTTGGTCCCGGTGACCTTGGTCCCCGAGACCGAGGTCCCGAATCCGGCACCAGTTCACTTCTGTCACACGGGCCACAGAACAATTCGGGAATTTCGTCCCAAGTAGTCATTTCGGACTATTCGGGATGTTCTTCTCGGATCATTCCTGCTGAGGCGCGTGCGTCCAGCCGGACTATCGGGCAGAGTTGCCCGTGCACCAGCACCGGGAGGCGTGCTGGTCGGACCACACTTCGGTGCTCGCGCGCTTGTCCGGAAACCCCACACGAACGGGGAACGGCGGCCGCACTTGGGGGGCGCCGCTGAAGGGAAGGCCTCGGCCATGGACCGCAGGAAAGTTCTACTCGTCGTCGCAGCGCTGATCGCCGCGATGGGCACGCTGCTCGTCGTGCTGTACGTCCGCGGGGCCGACGACCGGGCAGTCAAGCAGTTCAACGCGGTCACGGTGCTCAAGGTGAAGACCCAGATCAACGCCGGCGAGACGGTCGCCGCGGCCCAGGCCGCCGGCAAGATCGAGGAGGGCAAGGTCGACCAGGGGTCCAAGCTCGAGGGAGCGCTCGACACGCTCGCCCCGGTCGAGGGCATGATCGCCCAGACGACGATGTACCCGGGCGAGCAGGTCGTGGTCAACAAGTTCGCCCCGACCGCGGCGGCCACCAGCACCCTGACGATCCCCAAGGGCTCGATCGCGATGTCGGTCAACCTGACCGACACCGCCCGCGTGGCCGGCTTCGTGAACCCGGGCGACCACGTCGCGATCTTCCTCTCCAACGCCACCGCGTCGCGCATCCTCCTGCCCGACGTCGAGGTGATCGCCGTCGGCACGACCACCGTCGTCCCGACCACGACCACCGATCCGTCCGGCGCCCAGACCACCGAGCAGCTTCCCCGTACGCTGTTCACGCTCGGCGTCAACCAGCAGCAGGCCGAGAAGATCATGTACGCCGTCAACGGCGGCGGCGGCGGAGGCGAGCTCGCGTTCGGCCTCCTCAACGAGGACTCGGTGGTCAAGCCGGACGGCGGGGCCAACGCGTCCAACCTGTTCCGCTGACGCCCAGAGCCCGCGAAAGGCCGTCCATGCCCGTCCTCGTCGAGTCAGACTCAGCCTGGGCCACCGCCCTGGTGTCCGGCCTGCCCGCCGGCACCCAGGTGGTGGCGAACGCTGCCCAGCTCGACAACTGGCTGATGCACCAGGGCGAGGAGTACGCGGTCGTCGTCGGCCCGAACATCGGCCTGGAGGAGGCGATCTCGATCGCCTCCGTGCTGCACCGCACGCGGCCGACCACCGACGTCGTGCTCCTGCGCCACGAGCTCAGCTCCGACGTCTTCCAGCAGGCGATGCGCGCCGGGATCCCGGCCGTCGTCGGCGCCGCCGACATCGACGGGATGTCCGCGGCGGTGGTGCGCGCACGGCAGACCTGGGAGGCGATCAAGGGACCGGACGTCCAGCGCGGCGACAAGGACGGCAAGGTCATCACCGTCTTCTCGCCCAAGGGCGGCGTCGGCAAGACCACGGTGGCCGTCAACCTCGCTATCGCGCTCGGCGCCAACGGCGCCGCGCGGGTCTGCATCGTCGACCTCGACCTCGCCTTCGGCGACGTCGCGATCACGCTGCAGCTGATCCCGGAGCACACCGTCCTCGAGGCGGTCGGCACCGAGGAGCACCTCGACTTCAGCCTGCTCGAGACGCTGCTGACCCGGCACGAGACCTGCTCCATCCTGGCCGCGCCGACCCATCCCGAGGGCAAGGACCGCATCTCCCCCGGCCTGGTTCGCCGGGTGCTGCAGATCCTGCGGACCCAGTTCGACTACGTCGTCGTCGACGCCGCGCCGTCGTTCGACGACCAGGTGCTGCACGCGTTCGCCGAGACCAACGAGTGCGTCCTGGTCGCGACGCTGGACGTCCCGACGGTCAAGAACACCAAGCTGGCCATCGAGACCCTCGACGCGCTCGACCTGGTCCCGGGCAACCGGCACCTGCTGCTGAACCGGGCCGACGACGAGGTGGGGCTCTCCCCCGCCAACGTCGAGAGCCTGCTCAAGATGCCCGTCGCGGTGGCGCTGCCGTCGGCGCTCGCTGTCGCCAACGCGACCAACCACGGGCGCCCGATCGTGCTGAGCCGCCCGGAGCACCCCGTCAGCAGGACGTTCGTCCAGCTCGCCGGGATGCTGTCCGGCGCCCGCGACGGGAAATCGGTCAGCACGGCACCGAACCGGCCGATCGAGGAGCCGGAGCAGAAGCGCCGTTTCGGACGGCGTAGGAAGTAAAGGGGGGTGGGTTGATGAGCGACTTCTCCGACAGGCTCGCGGATCTGATGCGCGGCACCGGCGGACCGAGCAGCGGCGCGGGGACGGCGGGCGACGGGAGGGTGGTCGGCCTGCACGCGGCACCTCCGCCGCCGCCGCCGGCGCCCGAGCCGGAGCGTCTGGCCCCGGCGGCCTCGGCACCCGTCGCAGCACCGGCCTCCGCGCCGGCCTCCACATCGGTCCCCGCCGAGCGGGAGCAGGTCCGGCAGTACAGCCCGGCCGTCAAGGAGCGCCAGAAGGGCCGCTTCGACGACCTCAAGGAGACCGTGCACGAGGAGCTCCTGGTCCAGCTCGGTCCCAAGCTGTACGACGCCAACCTGAGCCCGCACGAGCTCGAGGCGATGGTCCGCCAGGCCCTCGCCGACGTGATGGCGGCGACGAACCAGCCGCTCACCGGCACCGACCGGCAGCGGATCACCCAGGAGATCGCCGACGACATCCTCGGCTACGGGCCGCTGGAGCCGTACCTGCGCGACGACGCGGTCGCCGAGGTCATGGTCAACGGGCCGTTCGACATCTGGCTGGAGCGGTCCGGTCGCCTGGAGCGCGTCGACGGCTCGTTCAACGACGAGGCCCACCTGCGCCGGACGATCGACAAGATCGTCTCCCGCATCGGCCGCCGCATCGACGAGTCCTCCCCGATGGTCGACGCCCGCCTGCCCGACGGGAGCCGCGTGAACGCGGTCGTCCCGCCGCTGGCGATCGACGGCAGCTCGCTGACGATCCGCAAGTTCTCCAAGGACCCGCTCACCTCGGAGCACCTCATCGAGTTCGGCACGCTGTCGCGCAAGACCGCCGACTTCCTGGACGCCTGCGTGCGCGGCCGGCTCAACGTCGTCGTCTCCGGCGGTACCGGTGCCGGCAAGACGACGACCCTCAACGTGCTCTCCTCGTTCATCCCGAGCGACGAGCGGATCGTGACGATCGAGGACGCCGCCGAGCTCCAGCTCAAACAGGACCACGTCGTCCGGCTCGAGTCCCGCCCGTCGAACATCGAGGGCAAGGGCGAGGTCAGCATCCGCGACCTGGTCCGCAACTCACTGCGCATGCGGCCGGACCGCATCGTCGTCGGTGAGGTCCGGGACGCGTCCGCGCTCGACATGCTGCAGGCGATGAACACCGGTCACGACGGCTCGATCTGCACGGTCCACTCCAACGGCCCGCGCGACACCCTGGCCCGCCTGGAGACCCTGGTGCTGATGGCCGGCATGGACCTGCCGATCCGCGCGATCCGCGAGCAGGTCGCCTCCGCGGTCGACGTGATCGTGCACCAGGCCCGCCTGAAGGACGGGACCCGCCGGATCACGCACGTCACCGAGGTGGAGCGCATGGAGGGCGACGTGATCACCCTCCAGGACATCTTCGTCTTCGACCACAGCGCGGGGTTCGACCACGAGGGCCGCAGCCTCGGCACGCTCAAGGCCACCGGCCTGCGTCCCAAGTTCCTGGAGAAGATGGCCTTCGCCAACGTGTCCGTCGACCCGCGCGTCTTCATCCCGGAGCTGCAGTCGTGAACCGGCGGCTGCGCCGGCTCGGAGCCGCGGCAGTCGCGGTCCCGTTCCTGCTGGGCACCGCGCTGCTCGGATCCGCGTACGCCGCGGACGGGGAGGCGAGCATCGACCACGCCGAGGTCGCGCAGGGGCGCCTGAAGCTCCTCGTCTCGGTGCCCGGCGACACCGCGGTCGACCTCGGGACCGTCAAGGTCACCGTGGGCGGCACCCCGACCGACGCGACGGCCGTCAACGCCGACTCGACCGACGAGATCGCCCGCACCACGATGCTCGCGATCGACACCAGCCAGAGCATGAAGGGCGCCCGGATCGCCGCCGCCGAGCGGGCCGCGCTCACCTACCTCGACTCCGTCCCGGACAACGTCAAGGTCGGCATCGTCACGTTCGACAACGGCGTCGCCGTACGCCAGGAGCCGAGCCTGGACCGGGCCGCGTCGAAGGACGTCATCGGTCATCTCGACCTCAAGGTGAACACCGCGCTCTACGAGGGCGTCGAGACCGCGGTCGCCACGGTGGCCAGGGAGGACGGCCAGCGCCAGGTCCTGGTCCTCTCCGACGGCCAGGACAACACCAAGAAGCCGCTCGACCCGGTGATCAGCGCGATCCGGAAGTCCGGCGCGAAGGTCGACGTGGTCGCCCTCGAGCAGGGTGCCGCCGCGCCCGCGCCGCTGGTGCAGATGTCCGAGGCCGGCAAGGGCCGGGTGGTCTCCGCGGACGCCGCGGCCCTGGACCAGGCCTTCAGCAGCGAGGCCGATGCGCTCGCCCGGCAGGTCCTCGTCACCGCCACCGTCCCGGCCGACCAGCAGCGCCCCGACGCCTCCGTCGACGTGTCGCTCGAGGCCGGCGGCACCGAGCACTCCGCGACCGCGTTCGTCTCGGTCAAGGACCCTGCCGCTACCGCTCCCGGCGCGACGGCCCCCACGGACACCGCGCTGGTGTCGAGCTCGACCGGCCCGCAGGTCCCCCAAGTCGTCATGTACGCCGCGATCGCCGCGATCGGCCTGGGCGCCATCGGGCTCCTCATCGGGTTCACCGCCAAGCCACGGGCCAGCCGCGAGACCACGCTGTCGGACCAGCTCCAGTTCTACTCGGCGAACGGTTCCGGCGGCGCGGGCGGGCCGCAGGTCTCGTCGAGCACGCTCGCCGAGCAGGCCCGCCAGGCCGCCGCGAACGTGCTCTCCACCAACCAGTCGTTCGAGGCCCGGATCACCGGCAAGCTCGAGGCGGCCGGGATGGCGCTGAAGTCCTCGGAGTGGCTGCTGCTGCACCTCGGCATCACGTTCGGCGCCGGCACGCTCGGGCTGCTGATCAGCGGCGGGAACCCGATCTTCATGCTGCTGATGCTGCTGCTCGGCGCGATCGGTCCGTGGATCTACCTGTCCTACAAGGAGTCGCAGCGCCTGAAGGCGTTCGACGCCGGGCTCGCGGACACCCTGCAGCTGATGTCCGGCAGCCTCTCGGCCGGCCTGTCCCTGGCGCAGTCGCTGGACACGATCGTCCGCGAGGGTTCCGAGCCGATCACGTCCGAGTTCAAGCGCGTGATCGTGGAGAGCCGCCTCGGCGTCGGCCTGGAGGACGCGCTCGACGGCGTCGCGGTGCGGATGCAGAGCACGGACTTCAAGTGGGTCGTGATGGCGATCCGGATCCAGCGCGAGGTCGGCGGCAACCTGGCCGAGCTGCTCCTCAACGTGGCCGGCACGCTCCGCGAGCGCGAGTACATCCGGCGGCACGTGCGGGCGCTGTCCGCCGAGGGCCGGCTGTCCTGCTGGATCCTCGGCGGGCTGCCGCCGGCGTTCCTCGTGTACCTGACGGTCACGCGCCCGGACTACGTCAAACCGTTGTACACCAGCCCGATCGGCATCATGATGTGCATCGCGATGGTCGTTCTGCTGTCGGTGGGCATCTTCTGGATGAGCAAGGTCGCGAAGGTGGAGGTGTGAGATGAGCTCGACAGTGATGATCGCCGGGGTCGTCCTGATCTTCGCCGCGCTCGCGATGGTGATCGCCGCCCTGGTCCTGGCCCCGAAGGCGGAGGGCGGCGTCGGCCGCTCGATCGCCGTGCTCGAGGCCCTTACCTCCGCCCCCGCGGAGATGAAGACCGAGCTCGACGCGCCGTTCGGCGAGCGGGTGCTGCTGCCGCTGCTGGCGCGGGCGCAGGGTCTGGGCCGCAAGCTCACGCCCGCCGACGCGAACGAGCGGATCCACGAGAAGCTCGAGCTCGCCGGCAACCCCGCGGGCTGGACCGCGGACCGGGTGAGCGCCGGCAAGGTGGTCGGCTTCTTCGGCGCCCTGGCCGTCTCGCTGCTGATCTCCCTCGCCATGGGCCTGACGTTCCTGCCGACGCTCGGCTTCGTGGTGGCGGCCTCGGTGGCCGGCTACATGGCGCCGAACCTGTACCTCTACCAGCAGGCCTACGACCGCTCCGCGAAGCTCCAGAAGGCGCTGCCGGACGCGATCGACCTGCTCACCATCTCGGTCGAGTCGGGCCTCGGGTTCGACGCCTCGGTGGCACAGGTCGCGCGCAACACCGACGGCCCGTTGGCCGAGGAGTTCGCCCGGTTGCTGCAGGAGATGCAGATCGGGCGCGGACGGACCGACGCCCTTCGCTCGATGGCCGACCGCACGAACCTGCCCGACCTGCGCGCCTTCGTGAGCGCGATGGTCCAGGCGGACGCGTTCGGCATCCCGATCGGCCAGGTGCTCCGGGTGCAGTCCTCCGAGATCCGGGTCAAACGCCGTCAGTGGGCCGAGGAGCAGGCCCAGAAGGTCCCGGTCAAGATCCTGATCCCGCTGATCTTCTGCATCCTGCCCTGCCTCTTCATCGCGGTGCTCGGGCCTGCCGGCATCTCGATCATGGACAACTTCTCCGGCAAGGTCGGGTGAGCGAACTCAATCGCGTCGCGGCAGCGGCCAGGGTCTTCACCCTGGTCGTCATCGCGATCACGGCGCTTGTCGGCGACGTCCAGCTCGACGGGGTCTGGTGGGTCGCCGGCATCGCCGCCGGCGCCCAGGTGCTCTCGCTCTTCCCGCGGGTCCCCCCGGCGGCGGTGGTCGCGGCGGAAGGTGGCCTGACCGCGGTCGTCGCCGTCGTCGCCTACCCGGCGCACGAGGCGGCGATGCCGTACCTCGCGACCCCGGCCCTGATCGCCGGCATCACCGGCGGCCTCCGGCCGGTCATCCTGGTCCTGCTGACCGAGGCCGGCCTGCTCACGCTCACCTCCCAGATCGCGCCGGGGCAACCGGACGCCGAGCTGGCGGCGCGCGCGGTCACCTGGCTCGCGACCGGGATCGGGCTCGGACTGCTGGGCACCATCACGCGGCGCAACCTCGACCACGGCGACGACGACGTCTCCTACCGCAGCGCCCTGGAGCTGATCCGCCAGCTGCACGCCCTGTCCGGCCGGCTCACCTCCGGCCTCGACCCCGTCGACCTCGCCGACCAGACGCTCGCGACCGTGGCCGACGACCTGGTCGTCCGCCAGGCCGTCGTGGTGACCAAGAACAGCGCCGGCGACTTCGTCCCGCTGCGGTTCTCGACCGGCGCGATCCCGTTCGCGCTCTCCCCCGCCGACGACCTGCTCCGCCGGTGCTGGCGGACCGGCGAGCCGATCACCGAGACGAGCCGGGTGGTGCTGCCGCTCTCGGTCGGCAGCGAACGGGTCGCGATCGTCCTCGTCGACTGCGTTTCCCGCCCCGACAACCGTTCGGTCGGCCGGGTCCTCAGCGCCCTCGAGAACGACGCGGTCCGGTTGAACGCCGCGCTGCTGTTCGCCTCGGTCCGGGAGTCGGCGGTGAGCGAGGAACGGCACCGGATCGCCCGCGAGGTGCACGACGGCATCGCCCAGGACGTCGCGTCGCTGGGCTACCTGATCGACAACCTGGCCGGCGCGGACGGCGAGGACGAGCACGTGACGCGGCTGCGCCGCGAGGTCACCCGGGTCGTCAAGGAGCTGCGCAACTCGGTGTTCGACCTCCGCAACGACGTCGCCTCGGCCCAAGGCCTCGGGCAGAGCATCGCCTCGTTCGCGCGCCACGTCGGTTCGCACTCCGAGCTGACCGTGCACGTGACGCTGGACGAGTCCACGATCCGGCTGCGCCAGGCCGTCGAGGCCGAGCTCCTCCGGATCACCCAGGAGGCGATCAACAACGCCCGCAGGCACTCCGGTGGCCAGAACCTCTGGGTGAACTGCACCGTGGACCCGCCGTACGTGTCCATCGAGGTGATCGACGACGGCGACGGCCTCGGCGCCGGCCGGGCCGACTCGCACGGCCTGCAGATCATGCGCGAACGGGCCGACCGCATCGGTGCCGACCTGGTGGTCGAGTCCCCGGTGATCGCGGACCGGGGCACCCGGATCATCGTCCGGCTGGATTGAGCCACGCGCCCCACCCGTTCGGACTAGGGTGGGCGCACGAGGGGGTCATCCATGCCTACGTCCGTCATCCTGGTCGACGACCACGAGCTGATCCGCCACGGCCTCGCCGGCGCTTTCGCGCGCGACGCGGGGTTCACCGTGGTCGGCCAGTCCGGTTCCATCGGCGACGCCGAGACGCTTGCCGAGGCCACCACGCCCGACGTCGCCGTGATCGACCTCCAGCTCCCCGACGGCTCGGGCCTGGACCTGGTCCGGACCTTGCGCAAGGAACGTGCGGACATGGGTCTGGTCGTCCTCACGATGTACGCCGGTGACGAGCAGATCTTCGCGGCCATGGACGCCGGCGCGTCGGCGTTCGTCGGGAAGGACGCGCCCAGCACCGAGGTGATCGCGGCGGCCCGGCACGCGGCCGTCGCACCGCTGACGTTCACCTGTGCCGGCCTGCCGGAGGCGATGATGCGGAGGATGTCGTCGAGCACCCCGCGCCTGTCCGACCGGGAGCGGCAGGTGCTCGACCTGCTCGCCGACGGGCTCGGCGTCGCGGCGATCTCGGGCCAGCTCTACATCTCCGAGTCGACGGCCAAGACGCACATCGCGAAGGTCTACGAGAAGCTCGGCGCGGCGAACCGCGCCCAGGCACTGGTGGCCGCCATGCGGCTGGGCCTGATCGACGTCGGTCAGCAACCCCGCTGAGCGCTGTCAACTCGCGACATCGGGGCAGATACGGAGTAGTCCGAAAGGACTACCGCCAACTACCTGGTGGGACGATGCGGGCATAACGTCCCAAAAGGGACACTTTGGGCGCAAGGTCGAGGGTTTCTCGACCGATCGTCCAAGGGGAGGGAAACCCATCATGCTCGAGTACATCCGCAACATCACCCGCCGCGACGAAGACGGCGCCTCGGCCGTCGAGTACGGCCTGCTGGTCGCCGGCATCGCCGCCCTGATCGTCGCCGTCGTCTTCCTGTTCGGCGGAATGATCAAGGACACCTTCAGCAAGACCTGTGGCCGGATCAGCTCCGGCGTGAACACCACCGGCTCGGTGAACAACAGCGCCACCTGCTGATCGCCCAGCAGATTCAGCAGGAAGGGAACCATCATGCTCGAGTACATCCGCAAGATCGTGCGTCGTGACGAGGATGGCGCATCGGCCGTCGAGTACGGCCTCCTGGTCGCCGGCATCGCCGCCCTGATCGTCGCCGTCGTCTTCCTGTTCGGCGGAATGATCAAGGACACCTTCAGCAAGACCTGCGGCAAGATCAGCACCGGGGTGACGACCAACGGGACGGTCGACCCCAGCGCGACCTGCTGACGACCCTCGCTGGACCAGCTGCCTGGAGACGCGGGCGGTGGCGAACCCGCCACCGCCCGCGTTTTCGCTGTCTCCGGGACGTCCACCGGGCTCGTTCCCGGCGCCCCGGCAGTCCGTCCGGCCCACCCAGGACCAGCCATCTGCGTGATGGACCCTTCCCGCGGCGGTGAAATCATGGTGCCTGGCGGACGACGTGAGGACGCCCGCGTTCCGAGGGGGAAGGAACAGGACCCATGGCCGAGGGCGTCCGCTCCCCGCGCCGTCGTGACGAGGGCGGCGTGTCGGCCGTCGAGTACGGCCTCATGGTCGTGGCCGTCGCCGCCCTGATCATCGGCATCGTCTTCCTCCTCAGCGGCGCGATCGACGACGACCTCAGCAAGACCTGCGACAAGGTCGACCCGAGCGCGACCGCCGGCCCGGGCCAGCACCCCGCGACCTGCTGACCCGCCGATGCCCGGGCCGCCGGATGAGGTCGGTCAGTCCCGGGCCATCGCCTGGGCCAGCCCGATCCGCTGCAGCACCGTCGGGTGCGAGCCGAACCAGAACTGGCTCCACCGGGGCGGCGTCGGGTCGGCGAGCGAGCGCAGCGCGAGCTGGCGCTGCATCGCGATGAACGTGTCGGTGGCACCGGTCGCCTCCAGCGACGCACGGTCCGCACGCGCCTCCACCGCCCGGCTGATCGTGTTCTGCACGGGACTGGCCAGCAACGCTCCGACGGCCACCAGCGCGAGCAGCAGCGGCACCGCACGGACGTCCCCGGGACCGCCGACCAGGTCGAGCACCCGACGACGGCTGAAGACCAGGCCGAGCAGGCCGATCCCGAACGCCGACCCAGCGGCGCCGAGCAGGGTCCCGGCCAGCACGTCCTGGTGCCGGGCGTGCCCGAGCTCGTGCGCGACCACCACCTCGACCTCGGCCGGCGGCAGGCCCGTCAGCAACGTGTCGTAGACGACGATCCGGCGGGTGTTGCCGATCCCGCTGACGTAGGCGTTGAAGGTCGTCGTACGGCGCGACGCGTCGGCGACCAGGACGTCGGAGACGTGGACGTGCTCGC
The DNA here is from genome assembly GCF_052114005.1 of Marmoricola sp. RAF53. Taxonomy (NCBI): domain Bacteria; kingdom Bacillati; phylum Actinomycetota; class Actinomycetes; order Propionibacteriales; family Nocardioidaceae; genus Marmoricola; species Marmoricola sp. RAF53. Next base: position 72,428 of record NZ_JBFRDX010000018.1, read on the forward strand.
GCTCCGCGAGCGCCAGGATGTCCGAGCGGAGCGGCCCCGCGGCCATCGGCGTGAAGTCGTTGAACAACGGCTCGACGACGACGGGGTAGACGTAGGAGCCCGCGAAGGCGAGCAGGGCAGCGCCCGCCGCCGCCCAGGCCGGCCAGGTGCGTGGCGCGCGCCGGGCGATCCACATCACCACGAGCAGCCCGATCGCCGTGAAGGCCCACGAGACGGCGAACGAGACCAGCTCGTCGGACGCCCAGCCGGACCAGGACTGGGTGCTGAGCCGCTCGTCGAGCTGGATCCGCTGGGCGCGCCAGGCGAACGGCAGCGTGAGCAGCACGCCGATCGCGCTGACCAGCCCGGCCCCGAGGACGACCCGCATGGCCCACGGGCCGCGCAGCCGCGACATCAGCGCCGGGCCGAGCCGGGTGAAGCCGAGGACCACCGCCACTACCAGGCCGGCGGCGAGGTTCGCCCAGCCGTTGTGCCGCAGCAGCCCGGACACGTGCTCACCGCGGGCGATCTCCTGGGAGGTGAAGACACTCGTCGCCGGGACCGCTTCGACGTGCCCGCCCGGCAGCCAGCTCCAGGGCACCAGCAGCGCCGCGAGCACCACGAACACCGCCCCGGACAGCAGGGTCACGGCCAGCGCGACGCGCACGCTGACGGTGGGTCGCTCCGCGTCCCCGGACGGCACGGTCAGCCCGCCTCGCCGCCGGCCAGCGTGGCGAGGTCGGCCCGCCAGCGCTTCACGAACGCGGCCTCGGTGGTCCCGAGGACCGACGCGAACGCCTGCGCGACCGGCTTCCCCGCGTTGACGGCGTCGTAGAAGGCCACCAGCTTTCGCTCACCGTGCTCCCGGGCGATGAACCGGTTGGCCAGCCACGCCTCCTCGTAGGTGGCACCGAGGCCGGCGGCGGTCGGGGCCAGCTCGGTCGGCGTCGGCAGGTGGTCGGGCGGTCCGTCCCGCCGCACGCTGGCGAGGATCTGCGAGGCCGCGGTCGCGACCGGGATCCGGGCGTGCGCCAGGGCGACGTAGTCCGCGAACCCCTCGAGCAGCCAGGTGGGCATGTCCGAGAACGTCGCGCCCGTCGCCACGTGGGTGCTCTCGTGACTGACCACGACCTGGGCCCCGCGGGGACCGAGGCCGTCGAAGACCCGCGGGTTCAGGAAGACGTGCACCGGGGCACCCGGCACGAGCGAGCCGTCGACCGACGAGGTCACCGCGGCGATGTTGGCGTACTGGTCCTGGGAGGCGTCCAGCGCCTGGTCGAGCGCCTCCTCCGAACCGGGGACCTCGAGGACCAGCCGGCCGTTCCAGTCCGGCAGCACCCGGGCGACGTCGGCCAGGGCCCGCTGCAGCATCGGCGCGTACCGCGCCGCCGAGCCGGTCCGGCTGATCACCAGGGTCCGGTCCCCCGGCCGGGTCACGACGGGGCCGGTCAGCCACAGCGGCGTCCGCCCGTCGGCACCGCCGATCGCCGCCACCTGCTGGCCGTGCTCACCGGGGACGAAGACGAAAGGCGTCTCCACCCGGGTCGTCTCGGTGTCCCAGCCCGGGATCCGGTAGCGCACCTCGACGGTGCCCTCCCAGGAGTCCGGGCCGAAGCTCTGCAGCGCCTCGGGGTCCGCTGAGGAGTCGTCGTCGACGAGCCGGAGGGCGACGTCGGTCAGGCCGAGTACGCCGACGTTGGCGGCCGCGGCCTCGAGCACCTGCCGGGACCCGGCCACCCCTGTCCCCGCCGCGGCACCGGCGTCTCTGTCGGCCAGCGCGCGGGACAGCGTGCGGACCGCCGACCGCGCCTGCTCGACGCGGGCGTCAGAAGCGGACGCCGCGCTGGTGGGCGGTGTGACCGAGCTGTCGTGCGAGCACCCGGAACCGACGAGCAGGACCGCGGCCGCGGCGAGCGCTGGCGCGATCAGCCGACGACGGGTCCGGGTTCTCACCCGAGGAACGGTACCGGCGCAGGCGAAACGCGGCTTGCGGATCGCGCGCACCTCACCGCGTCTCGGCACGGTCGACGACCATCGATCAAGGCCGCTGACGCGTCCTTGATCAGCCGGGACGGACGGCGCCGACGTACGGCATCGAGTGCAGGCCGGTGACCCGGACGCCGACGCTCGGGTTCTCGGCGTTCACGATCAGGCCGTTGCCGATGTACATGCCGACGTGGCTGACCGGGCTGTAGTAGAAGACCAGGTCGCCGGGCTGGAGGTCGCTCTCGGAGACCCGCATGCCCGAGCCCTGCTGGGCCCGCGAGGAGTGCGGCAGGCCGACACCGGCGGCACCCCAGGCGCGCATCATCAGACCCGAGCAGTCGAAGGCGCTCGGACCGGCGGCGCCGTAGACGTAGGCCTTGCCGACCTGGGCCATCGCGTAGCGGATGGCGACGGCCGCACGGCCGCTGGCCGGGACGCCCGGCATCGGGCCGGTGTAGTCGCCGCCGAGCAGCTTGGCCCGCGCCTCGGCCTCGAGGTCGTCGAGCAGGCTCTTCGCCTTGGCGGCCTTCGCGTCGATGTCGGCCTTCTCGGCCTTCATCTTCTTCTCGATGGACGCCAGCCGCTCGGCCTCGGCCGTCACCGCGGTCTTGCGCAGCTGCAGGCGGTCGAGCTGCGTGCTGAACTCGCGCATCACCTGGCCGCGCTGGTTGTTGTACGCCGACATCGCGTTCAGGTTGTCGAGGAACGCGTCCGGGTCGTCGGAGAGGACGACCTGCGAGGTCGTGGAGAGCTCGTCCCCCTGGTACTGGTCGACGACCATCGTGGCGACCTGCGCGCGCATCGTCTCGACGACCTGGTGCTGGCGCGCCAGGTCGGAGTTGAGGGCGTCGAGCTTGGTCCGCGTGGTGGCGAGCTTGACCCGGGCGTCGTTGTACCGCTCGGAGGCCTGCTCGGCCTGGTGGTCCAGCGTCTCGACCTGCTTCTTCACGGTCTCCAGGTCGGGCTTGGCGCTGGCGCTGGGCGCGCCGACTCCGATGCCGATGGCGAGCGCTCCGAAGAGCAGGGAAATCAGGGTTGCCGCGATCGCGGCGATCTTCCGGCCGTCGTGCACGAGCGGTCGGTCTCCTCTTTGTCTGACGCCTACCAGGTGAGCTGACGGATTCGGGCGCAAAGATCGCCCTACCAGCACACCTCCGGCTCGTCCGGAAATCCCGGTCGTGCCTTCCGTGCGCCGGATTCACCCCAGGAACTTGGGTCCCCGGCTCCGGTGCCATGCCTCCCGATGAGGCGCGGTTCCAGACTCGGCGCGGCCGCTGAGCTGACCCGGTCGGTCAACTGGTCCAGCGGCCAGTCATGAACGATAAACGAACGGTCACGACCGTCCAAACCCCACCCCCCGGGGTGTCGTTGTGTTTCGCGACACCTTCCGTCCCACAGGTCACACGAGCACCAGAGGTCACACAAGTCGCAGGGTGGCCGGGTCAGGCGGACTCGATCGCAGGGCCGGCCAGCGGAGTCACCATCCGCAGCGGCGGCACCAGGCCGGAGCTCGTGAGCACCTCCAGCGCCAGCTCCTCCTCGGCGTCGAATCCCAGCTCGGGCGGCGGGCCGAGCAGCACGGTCACGACGCAGTCGTGACACGACAGGCCGCGGACCAGGCAGCTGTCGCAGTCGATGCGCACGCTCATCGGTTCACTCTCCTTCGCGCTCGTGGGTCGAGCTGTGAGGAGCCTCGCAGGGGGCACCGACAGAACCCCGGGACCGCCCGGCTCAGCCGAGCAGGCGGAGCAGTGCCCGGGCCGCCACCGCGTGCACGCCCGGGCGCCGGACCACGTCGCGCACGACCGCCTGGTCGGAGGTCACCACGCCGACCGGGCGGCCCGGGGGCTCGGCCGCCACCAGGTCGCGGATGACGTCGTCGGCGAGGACGTCGCGCGGGCTGAACAGCACCCGGACCCCGCGCGGCGCGCTGACCGGCGGCCGGGTGTCGGCGTTCGCTCCGTCGAAGACCACGGTCACCTCCGCGCCGCTGCGCGCCACAAGCGGGGCGAGGCCGCGCAGCAGCCGGGAGCGCTGTGCCTCCAGCGGTTGCTGGTCCCAGGCCTCCCGGGTGACGTTGTAGCCGTCCACCACCAGGTGCACCCGCGGCAGGGCGAGCAGCTCGCGCAGCCGAGCCGGGTCGTCGAGCGCCAGCGACGCCGTCCCGCTCGGTGTCCGCACGCCCGCCTCCGCGAGCTCGGCCTCGACCCGGTCGGCCGGTGCGCCGGTCACCACCGGCAGGCCGAGCTCCTGGCGCAGCCCGTGCCCGGCCTGGAGCAACGTGTCCAGCAGCAGCCGCGTGCGCATCGTGGCGTCCTCGCGCTCCGCCCGGCCGGCCCGGCGGGTCCGGGTCAGCTCCGCCTCGAGTCCCGCGACCCGCTCCTGGAGCGCGGCCACCTCGGCACGCGCGGCCGCGAGCTCGGCCTCCACGCCCGCGCAC
>NZ_JBFRDX010000019.1:0-71559 GCF_052114005.1 Marmoricola sp. RAF53
GCTCTGGCCCGACGGCGACGACGTCGCGGCACCGGCGAGCGCCTCCCCCGCGCCCCCGTCGGACCAGGCGGGGCCGACGGACCAGGCCGCGCCGACGGAGGCGCCGACCTCGGCCGTCTCCGCCACGGCACCGGCCTCGCCACCCGCCTCGGTCGCCGCGCCGTCGGTCTCGGCGACCACCAGCGCCGCGCCCGGGACGCTCAGCACGAGCACCCGCGCCATCGACCTCGGCACGAAGAGCACCCGGAGCACCTTCGCGGTGACCGGCACCGGTGAGCTGCCCGTCGCCTTCACCGCGACGGCACGCTCGACCTGGCTGACGGTCTCCCCCGGTGCGGGCAGCCTCGACGGCGGCACCAGCCGGATCGTCACGGTGCGGGCGGACCGCAGCCGCGTGCCCGAGGGCCGGTCGACCGGCTCGGTGGTGCTGCGCTGGGCCACCGGCAGCACCACGGTGAAGGTCTCCCTGACCCAGGACCTGCCGCCGCGGGTCGGTGCCCCGGTCGCCTCCGCGGCACCGTCGTGCGGGACCCCCACGGTCACCGTGCGGGCGAGCGTCGCGGACGCGAGCGGCCTGTCCTCGGTGCGGCTGCGCTGGTCGGGCCCGCACGGTCCGGGCAGCGCGACGATGACGCGGTCCGGATCGCAGTGGACCGCGCCGATGGGCCCGTTCACGCTCGGCGGGACGGTGACCTTCCGGGTCGTCGCCACCGACCGGGCCGGTCACACCACGACCGGCCCGGCCCGCAGCGTCGAAGCAACGCCGTGTCCCGGCTGACCTGACTCAGACCAGCTCGGGGGCCCGCAGGTGGGCCATCACGAGCTCCATCTCGGCGACGTCGGTGAACTCGGCCTTGCCGATCGTCGCGCGTTCTGCCCGGAGGCCGGCCGCCATCTCCCGGGTCGCCGCCAACGACTCCGCGGAGTCGAAGCGGACGGTCCCGCAGGCCCGTCCGGTGGCGCGGTCGACCAGCAGGCTCGCGCTGCAGAACCCGTCGGTCTGGTCGAGCCGGGTCAGCACCGTGCCCTTGTAGAAGTCGATGGTCTCGTCGATCATCCCCGGCTCGGTCTGGAGCCAGGTGACCCGGCAGAAGCCGGTCCCTCCGGCCTCGTGCTCCCGGTGCATCACCGCGAGCTCCCAGAGGTCGACGTACTGCGGCCCGCCCATGATCTCCGCCGCCCGCGTCCGGTGCGGACTGACCATCTCCTCCGTGGCCCGCATGGCCTCCTCGGTGGCCCACGAGGTCGTCGCGATGCAACGCCCCGTCTCCCGGTTGACCAGCATCGACATGCCGATGCAGCCCTCCATGCCGGTCACCACCGGCATCACCTCGTCACGCACGTACGCGATGCCGGCATCGATGCTGCCGGGGTCGCCCATGACCGTCGTCGAGCGTGCAAACATCAGGCTCTCGCCTCCCTCCGCGGCGGCGCCCCGCTGGCGTCACCGGTCACGTCCACATTCCTCGCGGTCGGGGACGGGGGCAACCCCCGGAGTAGTCAGGCGGGAGTCAGTCGCGGGGCCAGGCCTCGGCGAGCAGCGACCGGGTCTCGGTGAGCAGCTGCGGCAGCGGCTTCGTGCGCCCGATCACCGGCATGAAGTTGGCGTCGCCGGACCACCGCGGGACCACGTGCTGGTGCAGGTGCGCCGCGATGCCGGCCCCGGCGACCGCGCCCTGGTTCATCCCGAGGTTGAACCCCTGCGCTCCCGAGACGGCCCGGATCGTGCGCATCGCCGTACGGGTGAGGTCGGCGACCTCGGCGGTCTCCTCGACGGTCAGCTCGGTGTAGTCGGCGACGTGCCGGAACGGGCAGACCAGCAGGTGGCCGGAGTTGTACGGGTACAGGTTGAGCACCACGTAGGCGAGCCGGCCGCGGTGCACCACCAGTCCCGCCTCGTCGTCCAGCGCGGGGACGCGGCAGAACGGGCACTCCTGCGGGCCGTCGCCGCTCGGCTTGCTCTCGCCCCGGATGTACGCCATCCGGTGCGGCGTCCAGAGCCGGTCGAGCTGGTCGGGCTCGCCGAGGCCGTCCTGGTGCAGGACGGGTTGCTGCTCCTCCGCCTGCCCGTCGTCGTCCGGCGTCACCGGGTCAGACCTGGACCCGGTCGGCGACGGCCTGGACGACGCGGGCGATGGCCTCGTCGACCGGGACGCCGTTGTCCTGACGGCCGTCGCGGTAGCGGAACGAGACCGCGCCCGCCTCGACGTCATCGGCACCGGCGATGAGCATGAACGGGACCTTCTGCAGCTGGGCGTTGCGGATCTTCTTCTGCATCCGGTCGTCGGAGTCGTCCACCTCGACGCGCAGGCCGGCCGCCTTCATCTTCCCCGCGACGTCGTACAGGTAGTCCGCGAAGGCGTCGGCGACCGGGATCGCCTGCACCTGGACCGGCGCCAGCCACGGGGGGAACGCGCCCGCGTAGTGCTCGACGAGGACGCCGAAGAACCGCTCCAGCGAGCCGAACTTCGCGGAGTGGATCATCACCGGCTGGTGCTTCTGGCCGTCGGCGCCGTTGTACTCCAGGCCGAAGCGCGCCGGCTGGTTGAAGTCGTACTGGATCGTCGACATCTGCCAGGTGCGGCCGATCGCGTCGCGGCACTGCACCGACACCTTCGGGCCGTAGAACGCCGCCCCTCCCGGGTCGGCGACCAGCTCGAGCCCGGACTCGAGGCAGACGTCCTCGAGGACCTTCGTCGCGACCGCCCAGTCCTCGTCGGAGCCGACGAACTTGTCCGGCTTGGAGTCGTCGCGGGTGGAGAGCTCGAGGTAGTAGTCGTCGAGGCCGAAGTCCTTGAGGAGGCCGAGCACGAAGTTCAGCAGGTGCTTGATCTCCCCGGGCGCCTGCTCGGCGGTCACGTAGGAGTGCGAGTCGTCCTGGGTCAGGCCCCGCACCCGGGTCAGGCCGTGCACGACGCCGGACTTCTCGTAGCGGTAGACCGAGCCGAACTCGAAGAGCCGCAGCGGCAGCTCCCGGTAGGACCGTCCGCGGGAGCGGTAGATCAGGTTGTGCATCGGGCAGTTCATCGGCTTGACCATGTAGTTCGAGCCCTCGAACTCCATGGGCGGGAACATCGTGTCCGCGTAGTACGGCAGGTGACCCGAGGTGTAGAAGAGCTGGTCCTTGGTGATGTGCGGCGTGCCGACGTACTCGAAGCCCTCCTCGATGTGCCGCTGCCGGACGTAGTCCTCCATCACCCGCTTCAGCACACCGCCCTTGGGGTGGAAGACGGCGAGGCCGGAGCCGATCTCGTCGGGGAAGCTGAACAGGTCGAGGTCGCGGCCGAGCTTGCGGTGGTCGCGGCGCTCGGCCTCCTCGATCCGGTGCAGGTGCTCGTCGAGCGCCTCCTTGGACTCCCACGCGGTGCCGTAGATCCGCTGCAGCTGCTTGTTCTTCTCGTCCCCGCGCCAGTACGCCGCCGCCGACCGCATCAGCTTGAAGGCGGGGATCCGCTTGGTGGTCGGCAGGTGCGGACCGCGGCAGAGGTCCTTCCAGGCGACCTCGCCGTTGCGGTCGAGGTTGTCGTAGATGGTGAGCTCACCGGCGCCGACCTCGGCGCCGGCGCCCTCGGCGGCCTCGGCGGCCGAGCCCTTGAGGCCGATCAGCTCGAGCTTGTACGGCTCGTCGGCGAGCTCGACCCGGGCGTCGTCGTCGTTGGTCACGCGGCGGGAGAACTTCTGGTTCTCCTTGATGATCTTGCGCATCCGGGTCTCGATCTTGGCGAGGTCCTCGGGCACGAACGGGGTCTCGACGTCGAAGTCGTAGTAGAAGCCGTTCTCCACCGGCGGGCCGATGCCGAGCTTCGCCTCCGGGAACAGGTCCTGGACCGCCTGGGCGAGGACGTGGGCGGTCGAGTGCCGCAGGATGTCGCGGCCGTCGCTGCTGTCGATCAGCACGCCCTCGATCGCGTCGCCGCCGACGAGCTCGTAGGACAGGTCCCTCAGAGCGCTCTCCCCACCCTGGCCGACCCGGACCGCGATCACGTCGGGCGCGTCCTTGAACAGCTCCCACGCGCGGGTGCCCGCGGCCACCGTCTGCTCCGTGGTGCCCCCGTCGCCGGCTGGGCTGATCACGGTGACGAGTACGTCGGACACAACGGCTCCTGCGGGGATGCGGGGGTGGATGGGCGTTCGCGGTGATCGTATCGACGCGGACGGCCCACCGCCCCACCGGTTTCAGCCGCGCCGGGCTCCGAGCCGGCCCACCGCGGGGCGCAGCGGCACGTCCAGGGCGTCGTACAGGCCGGGCTCGGCGGCGACGAGCCAGTCGATGGCTCCCACCAGGCGGCCGACCGCGGTGGCGTTGCCGCCGTCGGCACGGTTGCCCTTCTCGTCCGTCGCCTCGACGCTGACCTCGATCCGCGGGTTGCCCTCGATGATCACCCGGTGGGCGCCGTCACCGGTCGGCGGCAGCGGCCAGTCCGGCGCACAGGAGGCATGGATCCGGGTGACGTGCTCGACGACGATCCGCGGCTCGCCGGCGACGATGCCCTGGACCTCGAACCGCAACGCCCCCTGGGTGCCCGCCTCGAAGGTCCCCATCGCCGCCGTCTCGACCGTGCGCTCCAGCGGTCGACGCTCGACGACCTCCCTGATGTCGTCGAACTCGACCGCCAGAGCGCGCGCGATCATCCGCACCTGCCCGCCCCACACCATGGTGGGGACCGTCGCGGCGATCATCGGGGCGTCGTAGTCGAGGGGCTGCCCCATGCCCACCAGGAACCGGACCGAGTCCTCCTGGTCGTAGGTGGTGTAGTCGAAGATCTCCTGGCACCGGATCACGTCGACCTCGGTCCCCAGGCCGCTGATCAGGATCGGCAGCACGTCGTTGCCCCAGCCCGGGTCCACCCCGGAGGCGAACAGCGAGCCGCCGCCGATCGCGACCGCGGCCGCGACCGGGTCCCGGACCTCGGCGGGCGCGTTGCGCTGGTCGTAGAGCGCGTACAGCGCCGGCGTCACCACCACCGCTCCGGCGGCGATCGCCCGGATCACGTCGGCCAGCGCCTCATCGGGCCGGATGTCCCCGGAGGCGGCGTAGACGACGGCCTGCGGGCGCCCGGCCAGAACGGCGTGCACGTCGTCGGTCGCCGCCACCCCGAGCTCGCGGTCCAGGCCCGCGAGCACCCCGGCGTCGCGGCCGACCTTCGGCGGGTCGTGCACCACGACCGCCGTCAGCTCCAGCCCGGGATGAGCGTCGACAGCACGGATCGCCGCCCTGCCGACGTTGCCGGTGCCCCAGACGATGGTCGAGATCATGGGCAGGACCCTAGACGTGATCTGCAACACGTTCTAGTACCCGGGAGGGTCGGAAACGCAGAAGAGCCCCCGGTGTCCCGGGGGCTCTTCGTCGGTGGGCGATACCGGGTTCGAACCAGTGACCTCTTCGGTGCCAACGGCAGAGCCGCGCTACCACCCACAGAGCAGCCCGAACACGTTCACCGGAGCGAGGAAACAGAAGAGCCCCCGGTCTCCCGAGGGCCCGTCGTCGGTGGGCGATACCGGGTTCGAACCAGTGACCTCTTCGGTGCCAACGGCAGAGCCGCGCTACCACCCACAGAGCAGCCCGAACACGTTCACCGGAGCGAGGAAACAGAAGAGCCCCCGGTCTCCCGGGGGCTCTTCGTCGGTGGGCGATACTGGGTTCGAACCAGTGACCTCTTCGGTGTGAACGAAGCGCGCTACCACTGCGCCAATCGCCCGACGTGCGGTGCGCGGGAAACATTAGCCCATCACCGGCCGGGGTTTCACATCGGCCGGGTGGGGCGGTCCCGGGGCCGGTTTCACATGCCCGGCAGGTCCGGCACGAAGCCGAGCACGGACTGCAGCTTGTCCCAGCCGGAGACGGCCCAGTCGGGCCAGTCGGCGACCAGCAGGTAGCCGAGCACGATGCCGGCGACGAGGACGACGGCGACCGTGGTGAGCACGATCCGCTTGCGTCGTACGGCGGGATCGAGCGCGTCGGCCGCCTTCTTCGCCTCGACCAGCTTGCGGCGGGCGGCCTGGACCCAGCGGTCGGCCCAGTCCCACTCGGTGGCGAGGATGGCGAGACCGGCGACGATGCCGACCAGCCCGGGGCCGGGCGTCACCATCATCACCAGGCCGGCGGCGAGCACGAGGCTGCCGACCACGGTGACCACGATCTTGGTGGCCAGCGAGAGCGCCCGGTTCCGGTGCAGGTGGCGGTCGACGCGGGTCCACCAGTGCTCGTGGTGGGGTTCGTCGTGGGTAGGCGAGTCAGGCACGCCGACAGCCTGCCAAACGCCTCCCGCGAGCGCAGGATCCGGGCCCGGATCGGCGTCCGAAAGTGAACATTTGGTGCGGAAGTTCCACGTTTCGAACCTGGACTAGACCAATCGGGTCGTGAAGTAGACCACCCGTCTGATTTTCCTAGACCACCCCACCGGAAACCCCATGAAATCGGGCACATCGGTTGCATCTCGCGCCGTCACAAGCAAACTCATACCTGTCGCGCTGGGGATTTGCGGGAGGGCAAGTTCCATCAGACGTGGCCATCTGAAAGGCATGACGATGCAGAAGGAAATCACTGCACAGTCCATCATCACCGAAGCGATGCGGATGGAGTTCGTCGACGCGGAGGGACAGTCGACGCCCCTGGACGCCGAGTTCGAGTTCGACCCGGCCGACCCGTTCGCGGTGACCATCCTCTTCAAGGGTGAGCCGGTGCCGGTGCGTTGGACCTTCGCACGCGAGCTGCTCATCGAGGGCTTCTACGAGCCCACCGGCGACGGCGACGTGCACGTCTGGCCGTGCCTGAGCGCCTCGGGTCGCGCCGTCGTCATCCTCGAGCTGATCTCCCCCTCGGGCGAGGTCCTCATCCAGGTGAGCTCCCGCGAGCTCTCCACGTTCATCCACCGGATGGTCGCGATGGTGCCGCCGGGCACCGAGTCCGACCTGTTGGACCTCGACGCGACGGTCGCCGCGCTGTTCGCTGCCTGAGACAGACTTCCCTGGCCCGCCCATCCCCCGTGGCGGGCCAGGGCTGTTTCCGGACCCTTTCGCAGGCCGTCGGCCTCAGGGGTCCGAACTCTCGGCCGCGCGAGCGGCCCACGCCGCCATCGCCGCGGCGGTGACCGGCCCCGGTGCCGGCAGGTCCCGCCCGTCCAGGCGGCGTACCGGCTGCACCTCGCGGGTGGTCGACAGCAGGAACACCTCGTCCGCGCGGTGCAGCACGTCCATCGGCTCGTCGGCCTCGACCACGTCGCACCACTCCAGGGCGAGCCCGCGGGTCACGCCGGCGAGGCAGCCCGAGGCCAGCGACGGCGTCCGCGCCTGGCCGTCCACGACGTAGCAGACGTTGGACCCGGTGCCCTCGCACACCTCACCCCGGGTGTTCCCGAGCAGCGCCTCGTGCGCGCCGCGCTCCTGGGCCCACGCCAGCGCCACCACGTTGTCCGCGAACGACACCGTCTTCACCCCGGCGACCGCGCTGCGCTCGTTGCGTGCCCAGGGCGCGATGACGACAACCGCGCTCTCCGGCTGCGGCGCGCCGGGGGCGGCCGCGACCACCAGGCTCGGCGCCCCCTCGCCGCTCCCGTGAATGCGGCCGGAGCCCATCGGCGCCGGGCCGGCCGTCCAGGTGATCCGCAGCCGGCCGCGGGGCAGGTGCTCGGCCGCCAGTACGTCGGCGACGGCCGCGCGCACGACGCCGAGGTCCGGGGCCGGCAACCCCATCCGGGCCGCCCCCTCGGTGAGCCGCGCCAGGTGCCGGGTCAGCGCGAACGGAACCCCGTCGCGGACCAGCAGCGTCTCGAACACGCCGTCCCCGACGGTGAAGCCGTGGTCGTCGAGCCGGAGCACGGGAGTGGCCGGATCGTCGAGCAGAGCGCCGTTGAACCACACATGCATGCCCTGACCCTAGGGCGTGGGAATGACACGCCCCAGAGCGGTTCATGAGCGGTGTGAGGTACCCGACCCGTCTGGGAGGGGGTCCGAATTGGACGCGGGCGAGGCATCCGCTATGGTTCTTCTCGCACCGCCGGAAACGACAGTGCGAAGCGGACGTAGCTCAGTTGGTAGAGCGCAACCTTGCCAAGGTTGAGGTCGCGAGTTCGAGCCTCGTCGTCCGCTCGGAGAAGTAAAGCCGAACCTCCACGGTGGGTTGGCCGAGAGGCGAGGCAACGGACTGCAAATCCGTCTACACGGGTTCAAATCCCGTACCCACCTCGAAGATTTGAAAAGCAGCACCCGGGGCGATTGGCGCAGCGGTAGCGCGCTTCCTTGACACGGAAGAGGTCACTGGTTCAAACCCAGTATCGCCCACCAGGTAACCGCAGGTCAGAGGCCCTCACGAGGGCCTCTTTCCCATTCCGTGCTCCGCGAACGGCCGCTCGCCCTGTGGCGGCCGTCGCGACCGGGATGCTGTCGCTGCGCAGCAGCTCCCGGATCAGCCCTGCGGCACGACGGCCACCGCCGTCGCGGCGTGCTCCAGCACGTGCACCGCGATCGAGCCGACGAAGGCCCGCGCGGGGTGCCGGCCGACGACGACCAGCTCCATCCCGTCGGCCAGGTTGATGAGGCCGCCGGCCGGGGTTCCCCAGATCACCGACCTGTCGACCGCGACGTCGGGGAACTTCTCCCCCAGGCCCGCCAGCGACTCGGCCAGCGCGAGCTCGCCCTCCGGGTACCGCGGACTCTCCGGTTGCAGCTCGCGTGCCGGGCCCACGCCGGCCGGCCCTTCCCAGACGGTGTGCAGGACGGTCAGCGGCGCGTCCAGCTCGGAGGCCTGCCGGTAGGCGAACTCCAGCACCGCGAGCGAGCTGGGCGACCCGTCCGCGCCGACGAGCACGCCCTTCCCCTTCGACCCGTGCCGGTGCGGGCGCACGACGACGACCGGGCAGGCCGCGTGCCGGGCCACGGCGACGCTCACCGAACCGAGGAGCAGGTCCCGGACGGGGCCGTGGCCGCGGGACCCGAGGACCAGCACGTCGGCGCGCTCGGCCGCCTCCAGGAGGACCGACCTCGGGTCGACCCGGGTCAGCAGGCTCTCGACCCGTCCGGGGGGACGGTCGGGCGCGACGCGGGCCATCGCGGTGTCCAGGACCGCCTGACCGCCCTCCTCGATCTGCTGCACGTACGACGTCGGGTCGATCCGGCTCTCGTAGACCCAGGCCAGCATCGCGGCGGTGTCGTCGAGCGAGTGCACCAGGACCAGGTCCCGGCCCTCGCGCTTGGCGTAGGCGGCCGCCCAGTCGAGCGCGCGGTCCGACTCGCGCGACCCGTCGACCCCGACCACCACGGAACCCACAGAGATCTCGTTGACGTCCATGACTCCACCGTCGCCCCGTCGGGGGCCGCGCGGCAAGGCCGAACGCCCCGCGCCTGGGGGTCGTTCGGCCCGCGCCGGGTCAGAGGAGCACGCGCTCGCCGAGCCGCGGCACGACGGCGCAGAGGCCGAGCTCCTGCTCGATCCGCCGCGCCAGGTGCGCCGACGCGTCGGCCTCCCCGTGCACGACGTACACGGTGCGCGGCGGCTCCGGGGCACTGGCGATCCAGGCGATCAGCTCGCCCGCGTCGGCGTGCACCGAGAAGGTGCTGTCCTGGACGATCTCGGCCCGCACCGGCACGTAGCGACCGTGCATCTTCAGGACGCGGGCACCGTCGAGCAGCTGCCGGCCACGGGTGCCGATCGCCTGGTAGCCGGTGAGGACCACGGTGTTGCGGCGGTCCGGGAGCTGTTCGCGGAGGTGGTGCACGACGCGGCCGCCGGAGGCCATCCCGGACGCCGACACGATCACCGAGGGGCACGCCGGGTTGTTGATCCGGGCCGACCCGAGGGCGTCGTGGACCAGGTGCAGGTCACCGGGCTCGAACTGCGCGGACGCCAGCCCGGTGCGCATGCCACTGCCCGGCTCCCGGGTCGCCTTGCGGTAGATGTCCAGGGTCGTCAGCGCCATCGGGCTGTCGACGTAGATCGGGACCTCCGGGATCCGGCCGCTCTCGCGCAGCGCCCGCAGCCGGAGCAGGACGAGCTCGGTCCGGTCCACGGCGAACGCCGGGATGAGCACCGAGCCGCCGCGCCCGACGGTCCGGGTGATGGCGCCGGCCAGCACCGCGTCGTCGGGTTCCTCGTGCACCCGGTCGCCGTACGTCGACTCGACCACGAGCGCTCCTGACGCCAGCGGGGCCGCCGGCGGCTGGAGGAGCGGGTGGAACGGCCGGCCCAGGTCGCCGCTGAAGTGGGCCGACCCGCCGTCCACGGCGACGTGCACGGTCGCGGAGCCGAGGATGTGGCCCGCGGGCAGGAACCGGGCGACGACGCCGGGGGCCGCCGCGACCTCCTGGTCGTAGACGACCGGCCGGAACAGCCGGATCGTCTCGGTCACGTCCGCGGTGTCGTAGAGCGGCAGCGCGGGGCTGTGCCTGGAGTAGCCGGCCTTGTTCGCGAACGCGGCGTCCTCCTCCTGGAGGTGGGCACTGTCGCGCAGGACGACCTCGGCCAGCGCCGCGGTGTACGGCGTGCAGTGGATCGGGCCCGCGAAGCCGCCGCGCACGAGGCGAGGGAGGTACCCGCAGTGATCCAGGTGCGCGTGCGTGAGCAGCACGGCGTCGACGGAGCCCGGGGCCACCGGGAAGTCGCTCCAGTTCCGGCGCCGCAGCTCCCGGACCCCCTGGTACAGGCCCGCGTCGACGAGCACCCGGGAACCGGAGCCGTCGATCAGGAACCGGCTCCCGGTCACCGTCCCGGCGGCGCCGAGGAAGGTCAGGCTCGGTCCCGTCATCGTGCTCCCCCGCCCTCGTGGACGATCGCGACGGAGCAGTGCGCGTGGCGGACCACGTCCGCGCTGACCGATCCCAGCAACGCGCCGGCGACCCCGCCGCAGCCGCGGGAGCCGACCACGACGAGTGCCGCTTCCCGGGACGCCTCGACCAGGGCTCGCGACGGCTTCTGGTCGACCTCGCTGAGGACCAGACCCGGACCGCGCGCGGCACCGAGGGCGAGGACCCGTTCGCGCACGCCCGCGCGACGCGCGCAGACGGCGGCGCGCAGCTCCGGCGCCGGTTCGACCTCGTCCCAGTTGTCGAACCACTTCTCGTGCTCGGGGCAGTAGACGACCTCGACGTCCGCGGCCGCCGGCGCGACCGAGAGCGCGAACTCCAGCGCGGCGATGCTCGACCCGGACCCGTCGACGCCGACGACGACCTTCGCTCCGGACGCGGGCTCGTGGGCCACCACGACCGGACAGACCGCGTGCCGGGTGACGTGGTGACCGACCGAGCCCAGCAGGCCTTCGAGGACGGCACCGCGGAACTCGCGGCCGATCACCACGCAGGACGCGGTCCGGCTCTCGTCGACGAGCACCGATGCGGGCAGGCCGTCGCGCACCACCAGCTCGACCTCGGCGACTCCTGCCTCGTCGAGCCGCTTCCGGGCCGCCTCCAGGCGCCGCTCGGCGAGCTCACGGGTCCAGGCGTCGGAGGACGACGAGAGCGAGAACAGGT
The DNA here is from genome assembly GCF_052114005.1 of Marmoricola sp. RAF53. NCBI lineage: Bacteria > Bacillati > Actinomycetota > Actinomycetes > Propionibacteriales > Nocardioidaceae > Marmoricola > Marmoricola sp. RAF53. Next base: position 11,461 of record NZ_JBFRDX010000019.1, read on the forward strand.
CTCCGCGTGCCGTGACGACCCGGAGCGGACGTCGCATCCGGGCCGCGTGCTCGACCGCCCAGTCCAGCGCCCGGCCCGCGTCGGGCGAGTCGTCGAACCCGACGACTACCGGCTTCTCGTGATCGGTGTCCATGTCCCGAGCATCGGCGTCGCGGACGATCCCGGGCCAGAGCCGGTACGGCCCGTCCGGGGGTGACCAAGGTCCCCTGCGGCCTCACCGCCGCCGAGGCCGTGGCCGCTGGACCCACCAGCGGCCACGGCAGAGGCGACCAGGCCAGCGCTGCGGCGTACGAGCGCGGACCTGGCGCGGGTCCCGGCGACGTCGGCACCCACGAGATGGGGGATTCCGTCGGCTTCGTCCGTCGTCGAGGGGGACAGCACAGCCATTGCGGCAGGGGGCGGACACGGCCGAAGGTCCTTTTCCGGTGGGACCATCGGCGGGGTCCCGGAAACGGCCCCTGAAGCGGCCCGTCCCGGCAGGACGTCCGGTCCCCCACCACCTGCCGTTCGGCCCTGCTCCGCGGCCGGTGCACGGACGAGGCTGAAGGCATGAGCAAGCTCGTCGTCCTCGGCGCCGGAACTGCCGGCACCATGATCGTGAACAAGCTGCGCCGCCGCCTCGGGCCGGACTGGTCGATCACCGTCGTCGACCGTGACGACCGGCACCACTACCAGCCCGGTTATCTCTTCGTCCCGTTCGGGCAGTACGACCGCGACGACATCGTGCGGAGCCGGCACCACTTCATCCCCGACGGCGTCGACCTGGTCCTCGAGGAGGTCGAGCGCGTCGACGCCGAACGCTCCCGGGTCGTCCTGGCCGACGGGACCGAGCTGCCCTACGACCAGCTGGTCGTCGCGACCGGCACCACGCCCCGTCCGGACCAGACGCCCGGCATGCTCGGCCCCGAATGGCGCCGCAGCATCTTCGACTTCTACACCCTGGACGGTGCCGAGGCCCTGGCCGCGGCGCTCACCGGGTTCGACCACGGCCACCTCGTCGTGCACGTCTCCGACACCCCGATCAAGTGCCCGGTCGCTCCGCTGGAGTTCACGTTCCTGGTCCACTCCTGGCTCCAGGACCACGGAGTGCGCGACCGGGTGAAGTTGTCCTACGTCACGCCCCTCGACGGCGCCTTCACCCGTCCGGTCGTCTCCGAGCTGCTCGGCGGGATGCTCGCGGAGCGGGACGTCGAGCTGGTCGCCGACTTCCTCGTCGAGGAGATCGACGGCGAGCGCAGGACCCTGGTCTCCTACGACGGCCGCGAGGTCCCGTTCGACCTTCTGGTGACGGTCCCGGTGAACATGGGCGCCGACTTCGTCGCCCGCTCCGGCCTCGGTGACGAGCTCAACTACGTCCCCGTCGACAAGCACACCCTGCAGTCGACGTCGTACCCGAACATCTTCGCCGTCGGCGACGCCAGCAACATCCCGGCCTCCAAAGCAGGGTCGGTGGCGCACTTCGCCGTCGACGTCTTCGTCGACAACTTCCTCGAGCACGTCGCCGGCGTGCCGATGACCGGCTCCTTCGACGGGCACGCGAACTGCTTCGTCGAGACCGGCGACGACAAGGCGCTGCTGATCGACTTCAACTACGACACCGAGCCGCTGCCGGGGAAGTACCCGCTGCCGGTGGTCGGGCCGCTCAGCCTGCTGCGGGAGACCCGGGCCAACCACGTCGGCAAGCTCGCGTTCCGGCACGTCTACTGGAACGCGCTGCTCCCCGGCCGGCCGCTCCCGCTGCCCGCACACATGTCCATGGCCGGGAAGGAACGGAGCACACCATGACCACGACCACCATCGAGGGCCGCAGCGTCCACGTCGATGCCGAAGGCTTCCTGACCGACCCCGCGGAGTGGGACGAGGGCCTCGCCACCGCCCTGGCGACGCAGATCGGGATCGCGCTGACCGACGAGCACTGGAAGGCGATCCGGTTCCTCCGCGCCGACTACGCCGCCCAGGGCGAGACCGCGACCCTGCGACGGATCTCGGTGCAGGGCGGGATTCCGACCAAGCAGCTCTTCGCCCTGTTCCCGCAGAAGCCGGCGAAGAAGCTGGCCTACGTCGCGGGTCTGCCCAAGCCGCACGGCTGCGTCTGACCCGACCACCCCGAGGAGATCAGCATGACCACCACCGCCCCCCTGGTTCCGGACTTCGGCGCCGCGCACGCGGGCCGCAAGCTCGCGATCATCTGCTCCAAGGGAAACCTGGACATGGCCTACCCGGGGCTGATCCTGGCCAACGCCGCGCTCGGCGAAGGGGTGGAGACGCACCTGTTCTTCACCTTCTGGGGCTTCGACATGATCAACAGGAAGACGATGGCCGACCTGAAGTTCACCCCTGTCGGCAACACCGCGACGCACCTGCCGCAGGGCCTGACCCCGCTTCCCGGGATGACCGCGATGGCGACGCACCAGATGAAGAAGGCGATCGCGGATCTCGACGTCCCCGAGGTCCCGGAGTTCCTGCAGCAGATCGTCGACTCCGGTGGGCACCTCTGGGCCTGCCGGATGTCGGCGGACATGCAGCACCTCGGCCTCGAGGACCTCTACGAGGAGGTCGAGGACATCATCAGCGCGTCCGACTTCATCGAGAAGACCGAAGGCGCCCAGCTGCTCTTCATCTGAACACGTCCGAAGCCCCTCCACCGTCCCTGCGAGGTCACGATGAGCAACGAGATCCCCCGCCAGACACCCTCGTCCGCGGAGCCTGCCGAGATCCTGGTCGGCATCGACGGAACCTCCGCCTCGGAGGCCGCCGTCCGGCACGCGATCGCCCTCGCCCGGGAGCAACGGTGCCGGGTCCGCCTGGTCCACGTCGTCCCGCAGGTCACGACCTCCGCCGGCTCGCCCGGCGCCGAGGATCTCCTGGACCGCGGCCGCGAGCTCCTCGCGCACGCCGTCGAACAGGCACGTGCGACCGGCCCCGGGATCGACGTACGCAAGACGCTCGTCGTCGGGCAACGCATCCCGGAGCTGGCGCAGGCGAGCCGCCAGGCGGCGCTCGTCGTCCTCGGGCGGCGGGAGCACAAGCACCTCGGCCGGATCGCCACCGGGGCGACCGCCGCGGCGCTCGCCTCGCAGACCACCTGCCCGGTCCGGGTCGTGCCGTCCGGTTGGACCAGCGACCCGACGGCGAAGGACGTGGTCGTCGGCATCAAGGAGGCCGCCACCGCGGGGCCCCTGATCGAGCGCGGACTCGAGCTCGCCCACGAGTACGGCGGGACCCTGGTCCTGGTGCACACCTGGCAGCTGCCGAGCGCCTACGCCGACGTGTTCTCCCGGGACGACCTGGCGGACTGGAACGCCCAGGCCGCCGTGGAGCTGGCCGCGGCAGCCAAGCCGGCGCACCGCAGGTTCCCGGAGGTCCGCCTCCAGTTCGTGGTCAGTCCCGGCCGGCCCGCGGAGGTCCTCGCCGAGCGCTCCGCCGCCGCGGCGGTGGTCCTGGTCGGCAGGCACGGCCGGAACCGGGTCTTCCCCCACCTCGGCCACGTGCCGCGAGCGGTCGTCCAGTCCGGCGCCGCCGCGGTCGAGGTCGGACCCGCGGAGCGGGCACCGGCGTTCGACCTCGAGCTCGAGCGCGCGGGGACCCTGCTGAAGTGACGCGCCGGGCGGCCCGGCCACCTGACGGTGCGGGCAGCGCAGGTGCGGCCGTTCGTCCCGCGATCCCGGACCGTGCGGCCCTGCCGCGACAGGGCGGATCCGCGCCAGGGTGAGCCATGGACACCCCACCGGTCACTCCCCCGCCTGTGGTGGTGTGCCTGGACGGCGGGTCCAGCGACGTGGCCGCCCTCGACTTCGCCGTCGACAAGGCGCGCTCCGGGCGGACGCGGGTCGTGCTCCACCACCTGGTGCGCCGGGCCCGCCACGTCCTCCCGGACGCCGGGTTCAGCACCCGCGAGACCGCGACGTACACGTCGCTCCAGCTGCTCACGGCAGCGGCGCGCTTCTGGGACGAGGCGCGCCGGTCCGGCGACCACCGCCCGCACCGGGAGCCGATCGCCGTGGTCGCCCAGGAGGCGGGGTGCCTCGTCCTCGGCGTCCCGCCGGAGGGCCCGCCGCCCTGGGCGCCCGGCCCGGCGGACCGCCTCGACCTGGGACAGGTCCGGTGCCCCGTCTACTGCGTGCCGCCGCCCGTGGTCCCGAGCCCTCGGCAGCGGACGGCACCGGTCGTGGTCGCCGTCGCGCACAGCCAGGAGCTCGACACGCTCCTCGATCTCGGGCTCGCCGAGGCGGCCCGGCTCGGCACCGGCGTCCGGGTGGTCCACGTCGGACGGTCCACCGCGGCCCAGGCCTACGCGGTCCGCACGCCTGAGGGCCGGGACGCCTGGACGCGCGACGCCGTCCGGGAGGTCACCGAGCGCAGCGCCCGTGCCTGTGCCGGAGCCCCCGACGTCGCGGTCGTGTTCGCCGCGACCCACGAAGAGCCCGCCCGGGTTCTCGCCGGGGAGCTCAGGACCGCCGCCCTGCTGGTGGTCGGCCAGCTCCGTACGACGCTGCCCACCGGGCGCGAGCTCGCCGGAGCCTGCCCGGTCGTCCTCGTGGCCGCTCCCTACCGTCAGACGCACACGGCCGGGTTCGGGCGCCTGCACGGTGCTCCCGACCAGGTGCCCCCCGCCCGGGGTCCGGGTCAGGTGCTGCCGCACGGCGCGCCGGGGACCGCCAGCCGGAACTCGTGAGCCGCACGCGCGCTGCCGGCGTCGTAGGTCAGCGCGCCGCCGTTGGCGGCTGAGAGCCGCGCGGCCATGTAGAGGCCGAACCCGCTCCCCCCGGCGGAGGCCTGCCGGCTGCCGGTGCGGGCGAACCGCTGGAAGAGCTGCGGCACCTGGGAAGCCGGCACACCGCCGCCGGCGTCGGAGACCGCGACGACGCAGCCACCGGCTGCCGCCCGGCTGCGGATCCGCACCGGGGCCGCGCCGTACCGGACGGCGTTGGTCAGCAGGTTCGCGACGATCTGCTCCAGGTGGACGCGGTCGAAGCAGATCCGTGCCGCCGGGTCGTGGAAGTCCAGGACGACCGAGCCGTCCAGGCCGCAGAGCTCGACGACGTCGTGCAGCACGAGAGCGAGCGCGAGCACCTCGGCGTGCGGCTCGATCACCCCGGCGTCCACCGCCGCGAGGGCGAGGATCTTCTCCACCGTGTGGTTCGTCCGCTCGACGGCGGCGATGGCCTTGCGGAGCAGGGCACGCCGCTGGTCGGGACCCGTCTCGACCTCGTCGTCGTCGAGCAGCTCGACGAAGCCGCGGACGGCGCTGAGCGGGGTCCGGAGGTCGTGCCCGAGCATCGCGATCACGTCCGCGTTGAGCTCGTTCGCCCGGCGCAGCTCGCCGTTGATCCGGTTCAGCTCGCGGGTCAGGGCGTTGGCCTCGGTCACGTCCTGCAGCGTCCCGGTCAGCCGCAGCACGGCCCCGTCGGGGCCGAGGACCGGCCGCCCCTTGCTGACCACCTCGCGCTCGGTCCCGTCCGGCCTGAGGACCCGGTACTCGTGGGAGTACCGATCAGCGGAGGCCGCGGCCCGACCGATCGCCGCGAGCACGCGCTCCTGGTCCTCCGGGTGCATGTACGCGCTCACCTCCTCCAGGGAGGCCGGCACGCCCTCGGCCGGGGCGCGGCCGACGATCCTGAAGAGCTCACGGCTCCAGGTGATCTCGCCCGTGCTCGGCGTGAACGTCCAGCTGCCCAGCCGGGCCAGCTCCTGCGCCTCGTCCATCGCCTCCTGGGCCGTGACCCTCGGCGTCACGTCGGTCACCAGGACGAAGAACCCGCGCACGCTCCCGTCGACGACGTGCGGCACGTACGACGCCTGGGTGTGCCGGGTGCGGCCGGACTGGTCCACGAGCGTCCGTTCGAAGAGCTGCTCCTGCCCGGCGAGCGCCCCGCGGATGAACGGCAGGTTCTTGGCGTAGACGTCGGGGCCGAGCAGGTCGCTGATGTGCAGGCCGCGCATCTGGTCCGGTCGCCGGCCGAACCACTCGACGTAGGCCGCGTTGCCGAAGACGTTGCGCGCGTCCTGGTCCCAGTAGGCGACCATGGCCGGCAGCTGGTCCACGACCTCGCGCAGCAGCGCCAGCTCTCGGGAGGCAGACCCGGCAGTCTCCATGCCGCACACCTCCTCGGACCGCTCTGACACCCACCGAGCCTAGGCGCCCGGCCCGGAGGGCGGCAGAGACCGAAGGCCCGGCTCGCCGGGACCTTCGCCCGCGGCGCCGAGGGTCCCGCACACGGAGGCCGAACGGCTCTGCCGGGGTGCGGCCCGAGGGGCGACCGTGGAGAAGGACCACCGGCGGCTCGTGGTGACGGGCCGCTCCACACCGAGGAGGACTCCATGCACACCAGGACCTGGACCGTGAGGGTCCACGTGTTCGAGCAGGACAACGGACGCACCAGCGCGGAAGCCGTGCTGGAGACCGACGTCGGGACCGTGCTCCGCCACCGCGGCGTGGCCCGCCGGAACCCGGCCGACCCCGACGTACCCGAGATCGGTGACGAGCTCGCCGTGTGCCGGGCGCTGTCCGGGCTCGGCCACGACCTGCTCGAGGCGGCCCTCTCCGACGTCGCCCTGAACGCCGCGTCCTCAGCGGGCTCCACGGTCTGACGGCTCGCGGAGGGACCTTCAGCACCCACGTCCGTGACGTTGAGCCCTACGCCGACCACCGGGCCCGCGGTTGAGTGGGGATCGGGACGACGGGGAGTCCAGTTGATGACTGGAGCGGCGTCCGAGGGCCTCGGCCCTCGTACACCCGCTCAGGCTCCGAGCCGTGCAGCACGGCCACGGACCCCCGTCGTCTCACTCGTCCCCGCCGGTCTCCCCGGTCCACGCCTCCGCGGCCAGCGTCTCCTGCCGGATGAACGCGCCGAGGTCGCTCACCGTGCTCAGCAGCGGCGCGGGGAACACCACCGTGGTGTTCTTGTCGACGCCGATGTCGATCAGGCTCTGCAGGGTGCGGAGCTGGAGGGCCAGCGGGTGGTCCATCATGATGTCGGAGGCCGCTCCCAGGGCCGCGGCGGCAGCCGCCTCCCCCTCGGCGGCGATGATCTTGGCCCGCTTCTCCCGCTCGGCCTCCGCCTGCCGCGCCATCGCCCTCTTCATGCTGTCCGGCAGCTGGATGTCCTTGAGCTCGACGAGGGTGACGAGCACCCCCCAGTCGGCCGTCGTCCGGTCGAGGATCTCGCGGATGTTCACGTTGATCGCCTCGGTCTCGGACAGCGCCTGGTCGAGGGTGTGCTGCCCGACGACGTTGCGCAGCGTGGTCTGGGCGATCTGGTTGATCGCGGACGCGACGTCCTCGATCGCGACGACGGACTTCACCGCGTCCACGATGCGGAAGTAGGCGACCCCGGCGACGTCGATGCTCACGTTGTCCTTGGTGATGATCCCCTGGGACTGGATCGGCATCGTGACGATGCGCAAGGAGACCTTCACGAGCTTGTCGACCACCGGGATGATCAGCCGGAGGCCGGGTTCGCGGACGGCCTGGACCCGGCCGAGCCGCAGCAGCACCCCCTTCTCGTACTGGTTGACGACGTGCACCGCCATCGCGAGCACCACCAGGCCCAGCGCGACCACGACGAGCGTGGTGATGATCGGTAGCTCCATGGCTGCCTCCTCGTTGCTCCGATCTCCCGAGCATCCCCCTTCCCGGTCCCGCCCGCTCAGGGGCGAAAGTCACCACGGTGCCTGCCGGCCGGTGCGCCGTCCGCCCGGCCGTGCGAGCATCGGAGGACGAACGGAAGGAAGCACCATGTGCCGATGGCTCGCCTACTCCGGAGGGCCGGTGTCGCTGGACGACCTGCTCTTCAAACCGGAGAACTCCCTGGTCGTGCAGAGCAAGCACTCCCGGCTGGGCGCCACCACGATCAACGGCGACGGCTTCGGCGTCGGCTGGTACGGCGAACCGGAGACGCCGGGCGTCTACCGGAGCACCGAGCCGGCCTGGAACGACCGGAACCTGCGCGAGCTCTCCGCCCACGCCCGATCGAGCCGGGTGTTCGCCCACATCCGCGCCAGCACCGGGACGCCGGTCCAGCAGACCAACTGCCACCCGTTCCGGCACGGGAGCTGGTTGTGGATGCACAACGGGTTCCTCGCCGAGTTCTCCCGGATCAAGCGCGACCTGGTGCTCGCGGTCGACCCGGACCTCTTCCCCCTGATCGAGGGCTCCTCGGACTCTGAGGTGCTCTTCTTCCTGGCGCTCACCTTCGGCCTGGCGGAGGACCCGCCCGCCGCGGTCGCCCGGGCGGTCGGGTTCGTCGAGGAGACGGGCCGGCGGCACGGCATCGAGTACCCGGTCCAGATGACCGTCGCGACGACCGACGGGACCGCCAGCTGGGCGTTCCGGTACTCCAGCGAGGGGCGGTCGCGGTCGCTGTTCCACAGCACCGACGTCGCGACGCTCCGGTTGCACTACCCCGACAACGAGGTCCTCGACGCCCTGTCCGACGACGCCCGGCTGGTCGTCTCCGAGCCGCTGGGCAACCTGCAGGGCGCCTGGCACGAAGTGCCGGAGTCCACCTGCCTGGTGGTGCGGGGCGGGCACGAGGAGCTGATCTCGTTCGCACCCGCGGCACCGTGACCACCGACCACCGCGGCGGGGCCGGTTGGTAGCGCCGCAAGGGTTGTGGCCGTCCGCGCGCTCGGCCATGGTGGATCCATGGTCGGCTGCGACAAGCTGGTGGTGACCCATCTCGGTGCCCTGCGCCGCAAGTACGGGACCGCCGGTGCCGCCCGGGTCAGGACGGCGCTCGACGCGCTGGACGCCGCCGACCGCGACCGGGGACTGACCTCGCGGCTGCTGCTGCTCGACAACGCCAGCAGCGCCAAGGCGCTGAAGGTCGCGAAGGTCGCCGACGGGGACTGGGCCGCCACCGTGCGCACCGTCGACCGGGCGGCCGCGAAGTACCTGCCGTCGTACATCCTGCTGGTCGGGGCGACCGACGTCGTCCCGCAGGCCCGGTTGCGGAACCCGCTCCGCGGGATCGACGGCGACGACGACCCGTACCTGCCCAGCGACCTCCCGTACGCGTGCGACATCCCCGACACCTGGGCCGGCACCAGCGCGACCCTGCTCGACCCGTCGGGACTGCTGTCGGTGACCCGCGTCGTCGGGCGCCTCCCCGACCTCGTCGGCGCGACCGACCCGGAGTTCCTGCTCCGGCTGCTCGACACCGCGACGACGTACCAGCAGCGCGCGAGCAGCACCTACCAGCAGGTCTTCTCGCTCACCGCGGCCGCGTGGAAGGGCTCGACCACGCTGAGCGTCGACCTGCTCCCGGGGCCGGCGCCGGTGACCAACCTGAGCCCGCCGCGGACCACCGGGTGGACCCGGGCGGAGCTGAAGGCGCGGACCCACTTCGTCAACTGCCACGGCGGCGACACGACCCCGGACTGGTTCGGACAGCTGGACTCGAACGCGCCGGTCGACACGGTGGCGCTCTCCCCCGAGGACGTCGACGGGCGGATCACGGCGGGCACCGTCGTCGCGGCCGAGTGCTGCTACGGCGCGATGCACCAGGACCCGGCCGACCTGGGCGGCCGGCTCCCGATGATGTGGGCCTACCTCGGCAGCGCCGCGTACGCCGGCGTCGGCTCGTCGACCACCGCCTACGGGCCGGCCGACGGGAACGGCCAGGCCGACCTGGTCTGCCGGTTCGTGCTGGAGGGCGTGATCGCCGGGGCCTCGACCGGGCGGGCGCTGCTCGACGCCCGTCAGCGCTACCTCCGCGAGCTCGGGGCGCTCGGCCCGGAGGACCTGAAGACCCTGGGCCAGTTCGACCTGCTCGGCGATCCCAGTCTGCAGCCGGTGCGCGTCCCCGGCCGGCCCAAGCAGGTGGTGCCGAAGGGCGGCGGGCCGGTCGCCGCCCTGACCCAGCGGCGCGCCGTGCTCCGCGCCGCCGGCCGCGCCCTCGGGGCGACGGTGCCGCGGTCCTCCTCCTCCCCCGCGCGCCGCAGCGAGGTGAGCGCCGAGGAGCTCGCCGTCGAAGCCGGCCTGCGCGCCGGTGCGGCCACCGGGACGGCCCTGACCTTCACCGAGGGTCGCCGGGCCCCACGGGCCGGGTACCGCTTCCACGTCGCGCCGGTCCGCGCCGCCGGCCGCGACGGCCTGGTGATCGCCCGCGAGGCCGACGGGCAGCGGCAGGTCAGCACGATCTGGCGCAAGGGATGACCCAGCCGGCCGACGAGCTCGTCGGGACGGTGGCGGTCGAGGTCACCGCCGAGGGGTCGAAGTCCGAGATGACCAGCGCGGTGCTCTACCGCGACGCGGACCCCGACGGCTCCCCCGTCGTGCTGCGCCGGCGCGAGGCGACCGCGCTGAGCGTCGAGCCCGAGCTCGCCCGGTACGACGGCCGCCGGGTCCGGGTCCGCGGCGTCCAGGGCTGGAGCACCTTCGTCGTCGACAGCGTCGAGGACCTCGACCCGGCCGCGCTCACGGACCCGGGACCGGACGCGGGGTGACCTGCACGATCCGGGCGGCGGCGTACGGCCAGCCCCGGACCAGGTCGGCGACGGTCGGCAGGGCCGGCAGGGCCGGGAACCCGACCGGCACCTGGGCGAGCTTGTCGAGGTCGCTCCAGGCGACCGCCAGGAGGAGCACGAAGTGCGACGGGTCCACGGCCGACAGGTTGACGTCGAACGAGACCGCCCGCGGGATGCGCGCGTCCAGCGCCACCCCGAGCGACCGCACCGCCGCGCCGGCCGCCGGCCCTGCCACCTGCCAGGCCCCGGGCGCGGCCTGCACGAGCCCGGTCGTCGCGCACTGCGCCAGGAACGGGGTCACGTCGGCGATCCCGAGGCCCTGCAGCGTCGGCATCGCCGGGGCCGAGCGCCACAGCAGCACGGCGTGGCTCTGCGCCGGGGTCAGCGGCCGGGTGTCCCGGTGGTGGAGCAGCACCTCGACGGTGTTGCGCTCCTGGTGCACCTGCCAGACGCCGCCGACCGACGAGACCGGCTGCACGCACTCCACCAGGTCGACCTCGGTGGCGCCGACGTCCATCGCCGCGCCGCTCTGCCACGGCGGCCGGTAGACGGCCAGCGGGTCGGCTGCGTTGTTCGACGGCGCCCCGGTCGCGGGGCTGATCCGGGTGCCGACGACCGCGTCCCACAGCGGCTTGTCGATGATCGGCTGGGGCGACATCCCGAGCTCGACCCGGCGGCGCAGCACCAGCTGCTGGAACGAGGGCGACCAGACCCCGGTCGCGAGCACGCTCGGGAACAGCCAGCGGAACGCGGTCTGGAACGTCCACAGCTGGTAGGTCGGCGGGTTCGCGGCGGTCATCGCCAGGGTGCCGGCGCCGAGCTGCCACTGCGGCTGGATCTGCGCGGCGGTCTCGGGCCGGACGGTGATGTCCGGGCTCTCGAAGGCGGTGAAGGAGGCCCCCGGGGGCGGGCGTCGTACGTCGGCCATCGGGGTCGGGAACCGGCGCCGGTCGTCCTGCGGGTGCACCCGCAGGTAGGTGCGCACCGGCTCGTCGGCGACGGCGAGGTCGACCTCCCAGACCCCGCGGGCCTGGATCGACGCGCGCAGCAGCCGCGGCGCCGGGTTGGCCGCGTCGTAGTGGATCGAGAGGTCCTGGACCGCCGCCTGCGGCAGCCCGTTGACGAACGGGGTCGGCGCCCAGGCGACGTTCGCGGTGCCGGGCGTGCGGACGCCGTGCCAGACGCCGGTCACGGTGCCGACGTAGACCTGCTTCGCGTCGGCCGGGTCCACCACCACCGCGTACGCCGGGTCGAGCGGTCCGACCACCACGGGCGGGCCGGCCTGGTTGAGCACCGTGCGCAGGCTGGTCCGGTTCAGCACCCCAGGAGCCGCCCCGGCCTGGGTGAAGAGGAAGCAGGTGTCGACCGCCGCGTTGTTCGGATCCCCGCTGGTGGTCAGGTAGAAGTCGGTGCCGCCGGCCGGGAAGACGTCGGTCAGCACCGTCGTCGYCGCCCCGGGCGCCGTCGCCAGGATCTGCGCCCCGGTGAGGACCACGGCGCCCTGCCAGGTCCCCGGGGCCGTCTCGGTCCAGGTCATCACGCCGCGCTGGAACATCGCCAGCAGCGTCGTCGGATTCATCCAGCGCAGCGTGGTCACCCGGCCCAGGGGCCCGAACTTCGCGTTCGCGGCCATGGCGGGCAGGCCGAGCGCGCCGGCCGGCACCCCGAACCGGCGCAGGTTCCCGGGGTCGGTGCCGTTCGGTCGCGCGTCCACCGGCGCCCCGCTGGGGAAGCGCAGCACCCGCCACGTGTTCGGGTTCGCGGTGCCGAGGTCGTCGGTGATCCAGATCCGGTTGGTGCCGATCGCCAGCCGGGTGGTGCCGCCGGCCGTGGTGGTCACCGCCGCGCCGGAGTAGAAGGACGTGACGTCCTGGCTGAACTCCCGGTCGTCGTCGTTGGAGCCCCCGCCGGCGAACCGGGCGGTCGGGCTGACGAACGCCGTCGGCGGGCTCGCCGACCACGACGAGGTGATGTACTGCCCGACGATCCGGTGCGGCTGGACCGGGTCGAAGACGATGCCGCCGCCGTCGCCCTCGAAGACCTCCTCCCAGACGGTCTCGCCGGCCCGCACCTGGCTGCCGTTGTCCTGCAGCCCGGCCGCGACGAAGTGGCTCGAGGTCGGGTGGTTCGCGCTGAACCCGGCCTCCAGGGTGCCGAGCCCGGTCGAGCGCGGCGCGAAGGTGTGCGTGCGCCCGGCCTGGGTGGAGACGTAGACGCCGCCGTCGCAGCCGACCCAGAGCTGGCGGGTCTGCGGGGTGTCGCCGACCAGGCGGACCACGTGCACGTCGGCGTGCACGCCCTGCCCGATGAACGACGCGACCGGGGCGCCGTCACCGGCGCCGGCACCGGCTCCCGGGTTGCCGCGCCGGGAGACCCCGGGCGCCGGCGCGAGGGTGTCGTCGGCCTGGACGTCGTAGCACCACAGGCTGGCGTCGAAGGTGTTCGGCACCGCCTCGAAGAAGGAGCCGGCCAGGTAGACCCGGTGGACGGCGGGGTTGGCGCCGACGGCGACGACGTCCACGTCGATCGCCTGGTCGTAGTCGCGCTGCCCCGGCCACAGCCGCGACTGGACCCCGCGGACCCGGACCGCGGCGGTGGGGGCCGCGCCACCCGCTGGGGTGATGTCCGGGACGCGGAAGAGCGCGGTGTCGTCGTCGACGGCGGCCGGCGCCCCGGCGGCCTTCCGGAGCCCGGTGAGCACGTAGACGGTGTTCGTGCCGGGCGCGCGCGCCATCGAGCTGACCCCCTGGACGGTCTGTCCGCCGACCGGCCAGTTCAGCCCGGTCACCCAGCCGAAGGTGGTCCCGCCGTCGTCGCTCCAGGCGAGCCCGCGACGGTTGATCGTGACCAGGATCCGGCCGTTGGCCCCGCCGGTCGCCCAGAGCACGTCGGTGACCGCCGGCGTCACCCCGGCCGGCTGGGCGGGCGGCGCGGGGTGGGTGAAGCTCGGCGCCACCGCCATCAGGGTGTCGATGCCGGGCAGCTTGGTCCAGGAGAAGGAGGCGGGCGGTCCGGCGACCCGGGTGCCCAGGTAGAGCCCCGCGCTGGTGGCCGCGAGCACCTGGTCGGTCGTCGCGCCGGTCGTCGAGGCGGGCGTCGACGCCGGGTTCCGGGCCAGCTTGAACACCCCGAGCCCGCGCAGCACGGCGAGGCCGGACTCGACCTCCCAGGGGTTGTCCCCGATCGGCTTGCCCGCCGGGCCGGTCCCGACGAGGACGCCGAGGCCGCCCCAGCTGCCGGTGAACGCACTCGCGCCGGGCACGGTCTCGCCGGTCCCGACCATCACGAAGTCGTGGTCGACGTCGGCGCCGAAGTCGACCAGCAGGCTGCCGCAGGACTGCGCGTTGTTCGGGCCGCCCGCCCCGACGGCACGCTCGGCCCAGCCGCCGACCGGCGCCCAGGTCGAACCGCCGTCCGCCGTGTACCAGACCCCGCCGCGGGCGCTCGCGGCGTACGCGCGCCTGCCCTCGTGGTGGATCGCGAGGTCCCGGATCCGGCCGGTGACCCGGGGCCGTCCCGAGCCCTGGCCCTGCCGGACCACGGACGGCCCGATCGGCACCCAGCGGCTGGCGTCCCCGGTCGGGAAGCCCTTGGGCTGGACGCCTCGGCCCTTCTTCTTCGGCCGTGGTTCGGCGAGCTTCGCGGAGACCGCGTCGTCCAGCGCCCGCTGGTCGTACTCCCCCATCCGGTCGACCACGAAGCGCTGCCGCGCCATCGCCCGGTCCCGCTTGGCGGCCTTGGCCGCGGTACGCGCGTCGCTCATCCGGCACCGTCCTCGCCCGGGGTCACCCGGATCCAGCCCTCCTGCACCTCGTGCGGCTGCACCGGCAGGTAGGCCGTCTGCGTGGCCGCGAGGATCGCGTCGTCCTTCCAGGCGAGCTCGCCGGTACGCCGCGTGAAGGTCTGCTTGTCGCCGAGGAGGTTGACCAGCGGCAGCCGGATCTCGGCCGGGTCGACCAGCAGCGGACCGACCCGCACCGACGGCATCAGCCGCTTCATCCCGGCCGCGAACCAGCTGTCGGCCAGCCCGATCTCCTTGCGCGGCAGCACGCCGGAGGTCAGGTGCACCTTGCCCATCGGCAGCATCAGCAGCGTCAGCACGGTGGTCTGGCGGGGCCGCAGCCGGAGCACCCCGTCGGTGACCAGGTACGGGTGCCGCAGCGTCGTGGTGTCCGGCGCGGTCGTGGAGCCGAGGATCCCGAGCTGGCCGACGGTGCGGCCGGTGAGCTTGGCGTGGCCCGCCAGCACCTTGTCCACCAGGTGCAGGTGCTCGTAGTCGTCGTCCACGAAGTAGCCGAGGACGGCGTCGTCGCTGCGGGTGAGCGTGCCGATCCGCACCTCCACCAGCTCGTCGCCGAGCGCGTCGAACCGGGCCTTCCGCTCCTCGGTCCCGCCGGCCGCCGTGACGGTCACCTCGGCGAGGTCGTCGGGGAGGTCGAGACGCAGCGTCGCCCGGACCACCGCGATCGGCCGGCCGACCAGCGCCGCGACGGTGCCGGCCCCGAGGGTCGCGAAGGTGTCGACGGTCCACAGCGTCGTGTCGACGGCCCGGAGCAGGGTGACCAGCGCACCGTCGTCGGGTCGCTGGTCCGGCGGCAGCGCCCGGGCGGCCGCGTCGGCCCGGACGAGGCCGGCGGCCACTTCGGCGACCAGCCGGTCCTGGGCCTCGATGCCGGTCAGCGGGCCGGCGTCGGCGGCGACCGCGCGGCCGGGCGCCGGCTCCCAGGTCACGGCCGCCGAGATGGCGTCGTGCCCGATCTCGCCCAGGGGCGTGCCGCCGACGGTGAACGCCTCCAGCGACTCGTCCACGTGGTCGGGCAGCAGGAAGCCCGCCACCGGGTTCGGCGCCGTTCCCGGCTCGAGCTGGTCGACGTAGGCCTCGCGCAGGGTGTCGAGCGGCCTCCCGGGCGGCTGGGAGGCATCCACCAGCCGGAGCAGCCAACGGGCGTTGCCCTGGAACCGCGGCCGGAGCCGGATCGTGCGGGCCTCCCCCGCGACCTCGAGCTCCACCGTGCTGACGGCCGCGTCGAGCACGGCGTCGGTCGGCGTGAGCGTCCGCCCGAAGGCGTCGACAACGCGCAGCGCGTCGATCCGCAGCGTCCCGCCGAAGAGCACGGTCGGGGTCCCCGACGCCGTCGGCCGGCCCTGGGCGTCGCGGACCACCTGGCCGACGAAGTCGATGCCGAGCAGCTGCTCGCGGATGCCGTCCAACGACGCGGACACCAGGTCGAGCGGCCGGTCCAGGTTGGCGAGCTCGCCGATCACCTCGCCGGTGCCGAACGGATCGGTCCCGTTGGTGACCGCCCGCCGGTGCTCGGACTCCAGCCAGGTCGCGACCGCGGCACGCAGCGTCTCGCCGGCCCCCTGGCCCAGCGGGCTGCGGCCGTGCAGCGTGGTGCTGACCGGGTGCCCTTCGGCGGGACCGGGGCCGGGCTCGACGTCGTACTGGTCCAGGTGCCAGCCGCGCAGCGAGTCGCGCCCGGTCAGCGTCACCTCCCACTCCAGCCAGAGCGGCACCCACGGCTGCCGCCAGGTGGTCAGCGCGACCGGGCTCGGCGGGGTGCCGTGCAGGGCGGACCGGGTGGCCAGCTCGGCGGTGATCCGCAGGTGCTCGGGCCGGTCCTCGAAAAGCTGCCGGCCCCAGGCGCCCGACCCCGCGGCCTTCGGGACGGCGAAGTCGAGCCGGGTGCTGCCGTCGTACCGGCCGTCGACGCCGTAGAGCCGGACGAGCTCGCCGGCGATCCGCGTCCGGTACGGCTGCAGCAGGTCGTCCTGGGGCGCCCCGGCGGCCGCCAGCCAGTCGTCGGCGTACGGGTTGAGCAGGATCGCCTCCCGGACCACGGTGAGCACCTCGGCCGGGATCGCGCCGGACCCCAGGGTCGGCAGCACGACGGCCCCGTCGACCAGCCCGTCCCAGCGCGGCACCGCCGAGCGCGGGTACCGGCAGAGCAGCATCCCGCTGGAGTCGAACAGGCCGTCGCCGTGGTGCCGGTGGCTCGGCCGGGCACCCCGTACGGCGACCAGCGGCGGCTGCGGCCGGAAGTACCGGGGGGCGGGCCGGTCGACCGAGCGCGACTCCGCGGCCGGGGCCGCCGGGGCGGGACGCTCGGTCTCCTCGGTGCGCCGCCGGGCGCCGGAGCCGCGCTTCGCGGTGTAGGCCTTCAGGTCGAACGTCTGCTTCCAGGCGAGCGTCCGGATCTCCTCGGCCGCCGCCTCCGGACCCGCCGCGCTCGCCGCTCCCCGGCCCTTGCGCCCCACCGTGGTCGGTCCGCTGGCGAGCGCGTCGTCGACCCGGAGCCGGTCGGCGCGGGCGTCGGGCAGCGGCGTGCCGGGGAAGGACCAGAAGCCGTTCTCGTGCTCGCGCTGGGCGATCTCGTCGAGGCCGTCGGTGGCGCCGAGCCGGCTGACCGCACCCATGCTGAAGGCGGCCATCGCGTCCTCGGCGAGCGCGCGGGCGTCCGGGCCGAGGCCGAGCCCGGCGGCACCGAAGGCCGCGACCACGTCGTCCACGTCGGTGCCGAGCGCGACGCTGAGGGCATCGGGAGCGGGCCGGTCGTCGGCGTCCGGGAGCGCACTCCCGACCGGGACGCCGAGCACGCTGCCGTGCAGCAGCGTGTGGTAGCGCGGCAACCGGTCGCCGAGGAGCACCGCCCCGGCCCGCTCGACCGGGTACCGCGCCTCCACCGCGACCCCGCGCAGCCGGCCGCCGGCCTTGGTGCCGTCGGCGTTGACGACCTGCGGCGCGGGCTCCTCGACCGGGCGCTTGAGGCCCAGCGCGGCCGCCCGCAGCTCGCTCTTCTTGTCCGGCTCGGCGACGTCGTCGTCGTTGACGTCGTGGTTCACGTGCCAGCCGAGCGCCCGCAGCGCCGCGTCCAGACCGGCGGGTGCCCGGGCTCCGTCCAGCGGGTCCGCGGCCGGGTCGGTCCACCAGCCCGCGACGGTGTAGACGGCCTGGTCCCCGGCGAAGCCMGCCGGCGCGGACGCGGCACGGACCTGGTCGAGGTCGGTCAGCGGGTCGTGGAAGCCGAACCGGTTCGCGCAGGCGGCGTACGACGCCGTCCAGTGCAGTCCGTTCGAGGTGGCGGTCAGCGGGACGATCGCGTCGGCGGGGAGCGTCTCCGCAGGCCCGCCGTACGCCGGCAGGTCGGCGACCACCCCGGTCCGGGCGTCGATCACCCAGCCGGTGGCGACGGCCTGCTGGGCGCCGACCGGCTGCAGGGTGCGGACCACGACCCAGGCGTCCGGGAGCAGCGGGGAGGCGGGCCCACCTCTCGGGCCACCTCTCGGGCCGCCGGTGGCCGGGTCGTGCCGGGCGGTGCTGAGCGCGTCCGGCATCGCCCAGTGCAGGTGCACCCCGGGGGCCTTCGCGGCCCCGTCGGCGAACGGGGCCGGGTCCTCCAGGCCGCCGAGCAGGTCCACGGTGGGCTCGTTGACGTCGGCGTGCGCCACGAACGCCTGGACGTCGACCGGCACCAGGATCCGGGTACGCCGCGGCAGCCGCGGGTCCCAGGTGCCCAGCGTGGCCAGGTCGACGTCGATCCGCCCGAGGAAGTTCAGCCGCGGCGAGGCGACCGCCCGCTCCGCCAGGTCGGCCCCGATCGCGAACACCGGCTTCACGGCTGCTCCCGGGTGAAGGTCCTGGTCAGCGCGGAGTACTTCACCGTCGCCTTGAACACCGACGAGACCGAGAATTCCTCGGCGTCGCCCCACACCTGTCGCCACGGCAGCTGGACGAGCTGGAGCGCGTACTCGGCGCTGTCCAGCCCGTCGGCGGCGCCGCTGCCGACGCGGGGCTTGAGCGCCTTCTCGAGCTGCTTGACGTCGACCACCCCGCTGGCCCCGGACCGGAAGGGCACGTCGACCGGCTGGCCGCTGAGGTAGCTGAAGTCGGCGGTGCTGCGCGGCCGCATCTGCGCGGTGAGCGTGCTCCCGCTCCGGGTCGCGGTGAAGCCGAACTGGACGCCCTGGCGCGGCTCCTCGATGTGCACCACCTCGGGGATGCCGTCGAAGAGGCAGAGCAGCACGGCCGGGGCGAGCCGCTCCAGGCGGAGCAGCCGCAACCGGCGGGGGTCGTCCTCGTCGTACTTGGCGTCGTCGGCCTCGTCGGGGTCGACCTTGAACGCGCGCACGTGCAGCGCCGGCCAGCCGGAGACCGCCTTCGACCGGAGCAGGAACCCGCTGACCGGGCCGCCGTCCTCGTCGGCCGAGAGCCGGTCGGCGCCGGCGGCGCGGCGCACCTGCCGCTCCTCCCGGTCGAGCTCACTGCGGACCGCGGGGTACTGGGCCGCCAGGTGGGTGCGGTCGTCGCTGTTCACGGTGCCCACCGACAGTGCTCCCATGACCAGCGCGTCGGTCCAGCGCCGGTCCAGGTAGAACCAGCGGATCGACTCCTCCGGCAGCAGCGCCGAGTCCGCCACCAGGTAGGAGAACGGCACCGCCTCGAGCAGCCGCAGCGAGACCAGCCAGCGGCGCAGCTCGGCCGGCATCGCGCCCGCGTCGTCGGCRCCGCCGATCTCCGGGACCACGTCCGGCGGGTTCGCCAGCGCGTCGCTCATCACCTGGAGCTGGACGACCATGTCCCGCTTGATCATCGCTCGTCCTCCTCGTCGGGCTCCACCGGACGCGCGTGCATCAGCAGGTCGAGCGGGTCGGCGCCGTGCGGCAGGGTGCCGAGGTCGACGTCCAGGTCGAGCCGGCGGCGCAGCTCGCCGACGGCCGGCCGGGCCGCGGAGCGCAGTGCCTCCTGCAGGTCGCCCGGCAGCCGCACGTCGCCGAGGTCGAGCGTGCCGTCGCGCAGCTGCGGGGCGAGCGCCTGCACCGCGGCGCGCGAGAACCGGGTGGTGAGGTGGGCGGCCAGCACGTCACGCTGCTCGGCGAAGGTCAGCTCGGGAACTCTTGCTCTCCGCGTCTTCGCGCCCTCCAGGCCGGCGAGCACCCCGTCCGGGGTCCCGTCGAGCAGCGCGGGGTCGAGGCCGAGCCCGCGGGCCAGGACCTGGTTCGCCGCCCGGTCCTCGAGCACCGGCCGGCCGGCCCGCACCAGCGGCGACGGGTCGCCGAGCACGTCGGCGGGCTTCTCGACCAGCCGGTCCGCGACCAGGCCGCCGATCCGGGAGCCGATCGCCCGGTCGACCTCCAGCTCGATGCCGGCGAGCAGGCCGGTCAGCTGAGCGGTGAGCCGGGCGCCGGCGTACCCGCCGAGCAGGCTCGCCGTCTGGTATCCCTGCTGCCGCCACCGGACCAGCGCCGCCACCACCGACGGCCGGGAGAGCGCGAGCAGCCGGCCGATCTCGAACGCGGAGGCGAGCGAGATGTCCTCACGGCCGTCCGGGACGACGGTGCGGACCTGGTCGGCCGCGTGCGCGAGGTCCAACCGCCCGCCCGGCGGGTCCTCGGTGGGGTGCGGGACGAACGGGCCGCGGTACCAGGAGCGCACCTCGTCTCCCCCGCGCAGCCGGTGGGCGAGGCCGGCGTGGCCGGTCTCGACGATCTCCAGCGGCGGCCGGCCCGGCTTCGCGGGACCCTTCGGCTCGGTGCCGAGGAGCCCCGACTGCAGGCTCTCCATGATGCTGCGGAAGGTCTCGTCCCCGGTCGAGGTGAAGCTCCAGTGCAGCAGCACCGGGAACCGCAGCTCCGGGTCGATCGCGATGAAGTCGCCGCCGATGAAGCCGCTGGTCGTGGCCAGGCCGAACGGCGCCGCCATCCTCGTGTAGATGTTGGCGACCTCGTGCTGGTCGCTCACGCTGGCCCACCCGGCCGCCCCGGCGTACGGCGCGGCCACCTCGGCGTCGACGACCGTGCGGCCGACGCCGGTGCGGGTGCTGCCGGCGGCCTTCGCGTCCTT
Source organism: Marmoricola sp. RAF53 (assembly GCF_052114005.1). Lineage (NCBI taxonomy): Bacteria > Bacillati > Actinomycetota > Actinomycetes > Propionibacteriales > Nocardioidaceae > Marmoricola > Marmoricola sp. RAF53. The sequence goes on from NZ_JBFRDX010000019.1 coordinate 31,772, forward strand.
CGGCAGCCCCTTCGGCAGCCCCTGGGGCAGCGCCGTCGCCCCGAGCCTCGGCCCGGTCGCCAGGTTCATCCTCGCGTGGTCGACGTCGGCCAGGGAGTAGGCCCGGGTCTCCAGCAGCTCCGGGACCAGGGTCAGGTCGACGTGCGGCGGCGCCTTCGCCAGCAGCCGGTCCCACTGGCCGCAGAGGTTGACCAGGCAGGCCAGGTACTTGACCGGCGCCTCCTTGCCGTCGGCGTCGCGGGCCGGCAGCGGCAGCCGGTTGCTGATCACCACCGCCAGGAACCCGTCGTCGTCGCCCATCATCAGCTCGGTGTCGTTGATGTCGACCTCGCGCGCGTGCGCCAGCAGCCGGACCTCCTCCCGGGTCGGGAAGATCCGGTGCACGGCGGACTGCCGCACCGCCAGGGTGTTGCCCTGCTCCACGTCCGCCGGGGTGTCCAGCCGGACGCCCGGGGTGACGCAGTCGGCCACCTTCTGGTTGAGCCGCAGCTCGGCCTCCCCCTCGGCGATCAGCACCAGCGCCAACCACGGTTCGTCCGGGTGGGCCTCGTCGACGGTCCGCTCCCAGGGCAGCGTCCGGCGGCGCAGCACCACCTGCGGCAGCCGGGACCCGAACGAGCCCTCGCGCCCGGCCGGCGGGAAGGTCGAGAGCACCTGGTCGGTCGGCAGCACGTACTGCGGCGAGCGCACCCGGACGTGCGTGACCAGCTCCTCGACCGGGAGCTTGTCGCTGCCGAGCGGGCCGTGGCTGTCGCTCGCGCCGAGGTTCTGCCGCGTGGTGAAGCGGTACGACCCCGCCTTCAGCGGCGGTTCGATGCGCGAGTAGAGCCGGAACTTACCGGGGTCGACGCCCACGGGCCCCTCCCTTTCTCGCCGCACGCTTCGACTTCGGCTTCGCCGCGGTCCAGGCCGGGCTGCACCCGGGGCCGGCGACGGCGCCCAGCCGGGCGGTCGCGCCGACCAGGCCGTCGCGCACGATCACCTGCGCCAGCGCGTCGGCGGTGCGGTCCGACCCGAGTACGCCGGTCAGCCGCCAGCCGCCGCCGGTGGCCACGCTGACCGCGACGGCACCGGCCTCGGGATCGGGGACCACGTCGTACAGGGCGACGACCTGGGAGCCGTTCATCACCAGGTGCGGCTCGACGGCCTCGCCGTCCGGACCGGTGGCGCGGGTGGCGCCGATCAGCTCCAGGCCCATGTCCTCGACGCGGTCCGGGGCGTCGGACTCGACCACGACGCCGACGGTGCGGACGGCGGTGGTGAACCGGGTGAGCACCCGGGCCGCGTCGGCCACCAGGTCCCCGGCGCTGGCCCAGCCCGCCGCGGTCACGGTGAGACCGGTGTCCACGACGACCGTGCAGCCGGCCGCGGTGGCCGCCAGCCCGCTCAGCGCCGCGATCTTGGACCGGCTGTGCCAGCCCGCGCAGCCGTCCACCGCGTCGACGACGCCGTCGGGCTGGACCGCGACCAGCGCAGAACCGGCAGGAACCTCCACGGCTCCGGCGCGGACCCCGTCGAGCAGGACCGCGCCGTCCCCGCGCAGCACGGTCACCCGGGCACTGCCGCCGAGGTCGAGCACCGGACGGGACGCTGCCACGTCGGTCGCGTGGTCCGGCAGGTTCAGCACCACCACGTCCCCGGAGGCCAGCGCCGCCGGGGCGTCCGCGGCGCGCTTCACCAGGGCCGAGGTCCGCAGCGCCTTGGCGCCCTTCGGGGCGGTCCCGCCCAGCCCGGTGATGCCCGCGACCCGCGACCGCGCGGCCGGGTGCCCGACGGGGTAGCTGGCCTCGGCCACCGGGGCCGCGGTGAACGGCAGCGCCGCCGGCGCGAACGTCCGCCCGGTCCGCACCCCCGGCGCGGGGGCCATCTCGAGCGTGACCGGCAGCGACCGGCCGAGCCGGGTGTGCACCGACGCCGTGGTCGGTGCCGGCCGCCGCTTCTCCGGCACGCCCCGCCCGCGGCCGGACACCGTGGTGCCGGCCTTGCGGAACGCGACGCCGCTGCCGGCGGTGAAGTAGCCGAGGACCCGGGGGTCCTGGGTGGCCGGGGCGGGCGCGGGCCGCGGCGGCGCGACCGGGTCCGAGGTGACGGTGTCCGGGTTCTCGACGGCCAGGCCGTCGGTCAGCGAGCCGAAGAGCGGCGGTGCCGCCACCTGCCCCCGGTACGCCGCCCCGGCGGTGCGGGAGCGGAGCCCGGTCGGCTGCAGCCCGGCGGCAGTGCGCGTCCGGACGGTGTCGAAGAGCAGCCGCACCGCCGCGTCCAGGGCCTCCCCCGGGTTCCCGGGCGTCGGCAGGGTCACCCCGGCCGCGGTCCCGGAGAGCGCGACCCGCTGGGATCCCTCGGCCTGCAGCGGCAGGTCCCGGCGGCCGGCCTCGACCTTGTAGTAGTCGATCTGCGGCCCGACGCTCATCTTCGACGCCTCCGCCACCAGGGTCACCTGGTTCCCGGCGAACAGGACGTCCCCGGCCGGCAGCCGCGTCGGCGCCTGCTCCGGCGGCACCAGGTCCGGCGGGCCCCAGACGCCGATCGGGAACGCACCGGTGCCGACCGTGTGGCCGAGCTGGCGCAGGTCCTCGGCGTCGTCGACCCAGGTCGCGGTGTCCTGCTTCCAGCGCTCCAGCCGGATCTCCTGGACCGAGCTGAGCGCGGAGGACTTCATCGGGTTCAGCCCGAGCGCGGCGCCGGCCCCGTCGGAGCGGAGCACCCGGACGGTCACGTCCGCGGCCAGCCCGACGTCGTACGCCGTGGTCGGCACCGTGCTCACCAGGGTCAGCTCGAACTCCGCGAACACCTCGAACGGGTGCTCCGCGCTGCCGTCGGACGGCGGCGCCGAGCGGGCGCCCCCGGTGGCCGCGGGCAGCGAGCCGCGGCCGGTGACCGCGGAGAGCGCGCGGGCGGTCCCGCCGCCGGCGTCCTCCAGGTACTTGGCGACGAACTCCGACCAGGCCAGCACCCGGCCCTCGCGGCGCGCGTTCGAGCCGAACGGCACCGTCACCGAGCACGGCCCGACCTGGACGGTGGCCTCGCCGGAGAAGTCCGGCCCCCACACGTGCACGGCGCAACCGGTGGTGATCGAGATGCTGATCTCGCCGAAGAGCCAGGTGTCGATCGTGACCCCGGCCGAGATGGTCGCGTAGACCTGCACGTCGTACCAGAACGGGTCGAAGTAGATCAGCCCGTCGGCGCCGAACCGGGCGCGCGCCCAGGCCCAGCCGAAGTCGGCGACGGCCTCGACCCCGACGCCGGCCATCAGCGCCTCGGAGGTCAGCGCGAAGTAGGAGCCGCCCTTGATGACGATGTCGTCGCTGACCTGCCAGACCAGCCCGACCCGGGGCACGTCCGGGTAGCCGTCGACGTGGAAGTCCGGGTGGTAGCCGCCGACGGTCAGCACGAACTGACCCGACAGCGGCCCCTTCCACCAGGTGGCGAAGGCGAACCCGCCGGTCAGCCGGACGTCGCGGTAGAGCAGCCAGGAGTTGTCGGTCAGCGCCGCCCGGATCAGGAAGACCCCCTCGCGCTCGGAGAAGCGCGCGAGCAGCCCGAGCTCGATCGAGACCAGCGGGGCCGCCGGGTTCGGCAGCGCCATCCGGGCCAGGCCGAGCAGGTTGATCTCCAGGCCGTTGCCGAACGCGACCGCGACGACCGCGATGCCGTCCACCAGCGAGAAGCAGGTGAAGCTGATCCCGGCGGCGAACCAGAAGCTGCCGCGCTCGGGGCCGAAGAAGTCGTTGAGCCGGCGCAGCTCGGTCATCGGGTCCGGGACGGACGCGTACGGGTCCAGCGCCATGATGAACGGGTACGTCGGGAACTGGCGCGGGTCCTCCGGCACGACCAGCCGCCGGTTGATGCCGAGCCCGCCGCCCAGGCCGGTGACGAAGAACGCCGGCGGCCCGCCGATCGGGCCGTTCACCGCGCCGAACACGAAGAACGACGGGTCGCCGTGGACGTTCGCGTAGCCGCCGAAGACGGTGAGGCCGTAGATCCCGAAGCGGCCGAGCAGCATCCCGACGTAGGAGACGACCTGGTCGTCGCCGGTCCCGTCGACCGTCTTCAGCAGCCCGCCCGCCAGGACGATCCCGGAGAGGTCGGCCGAGACGGCCAGCCCCATCAGGTCGACCTCCCACTGGTGGATGTCGAGCAGGTCGCCGCCGCGCCAGGTGATCGTGAGCTGGTCGACGGCGGCGGTCAGGCCGAAGATCTCCACGCGCCCGTCGAAGAGCAGCGCGATCCGGCTGACCCGGCCGCCGGACTCGGCGGAGTCGAACCCGACGCGCTCGACGTACAGCGGGCCGAGCTGGCGCTGCACGACGACCCACCACGGGCCGGGCGGCCGGCCGGCCCGGATGCTGACCCGGAAGTCCGGGTTGCCGGGGTGCCGCTGGACGGCGAGCGCCGGGTCGAACGTCGGCCGCTGGGACGGGCTGGAGGCGCCGGCGTCGTTCATGATCCCGTTGGCGACGGTGTTGGAGCCGCCGGCGCCGCCCGGTGCGACGGCCAGCCCGGTGAGCTCGACCTGGGCCCCGCCGCCGACCCCGGCGACCGTCGCCTCGGCGTACACGCGGACCGCGATGCCGTCCAGCGCCACCGGGCCGGCCGACAGCAGCGGGCCCGAGGACTTGGTGAACCGCACCCCGAGGCCGGCCACGCTGATCCCCGGCCGCAGGTCGAAGGCGTACGTCGCTCCCGTCCGGACGCCGTGGACGGCGTACACGGTGATGCCGGGCGTCACGGACGGCTCGAGCCAGCTGGCGTCGACCTCCAGCTCGACCTTCACGTCGCCGTCGGCCAGCGTGTAGCGGGTGCTCGGCGTCTTCAGCGACAGCGAGACGCCGAGCGACCGGTCGTCGCCGGTCCCGGGCGTGCAGGCGAGCGCGATGGTGACCTTGTCGTCGATCGTCAGCTTCAGCGGCTCGGGGTCGGTGGCGACGTTCCAGAGCAGCCGCTCGAGGCGGTGCAGCAGCTGCTCGGGGCGCAGCAGGTCGGCGCCGATGGCAGGGTCGAGGTCGGGCGTCGTGGCGGTCTCGGTGAACGCGACGCCGCGCAGCATCCGCACCACCCGGGCGTCCAGCAGCGTGGTCGGCAGCGCCTGGGCGAGCAGCCCGCCGGCCAGCGCGACGCCGACGGAGAGCAGCCGCACCGGGGCGTCCGGCTCGCTGACCCGGCTGACCGCCCCCTGTCCGTCCCGGTCGACGGCGGCGAGGACCGGCGGGGACGCGTCCAGGCCCCAGCGGAGCTCGACCGCCTCGGTGGCCGCGTCGTCGAGGGCCAGGCCGAGGCTGAGCAGCCGGTCGGTCGGGACGGCGCTGCCGGCGCGGACGCTGAGCATCGGGCGCAGCGCCAGCGGTCCGGCGTGCACCGGGACCGGTCCGATCCGGGCGCCGATCGCGACCCCGGACGCGGACAGCCGGAGCGAGTCGAGCCGCACGGTGCCGACCCCGGGGACCGGCCACTGCGCGGCCAGGTCCACGGCCGGCACCGGTCCGGCGGTGTCGAGGGTGAGGGCCAGCGTCGGCCCGGGGGCGGTCCCGAGTCCGAAGGTGGTGGCGCCCGCGGTCCGGCTGACCGCGATCCGGTTGCCGGAGCCGTTGACCGCGCGGGCCAGGACCGTCGCGGCCTCGCCGAGGAGGGCCGGCAGGTGGGCGAGCAGCGCAGCCGACGGGTCGCCGGCGAAGAGCGCGATCCGGGCGGTCGTGAACTGGCCGGTCTCGCGGAGCGCGAGAGCGTCCCCGAGCTCGGCGACGAGGGCGCCGACGTCCTTGGCCAGCCCGGCGGGACCGGTCGCGAGCCCGGCGAGCCGGTTGAGCAGGTCGGGGACGAGGGAGAGCGCGGCCGTCTCGAAGGCCTGCCCGAGACCGGGCCCGTCGGGGTAGATCGGCAGCGGCGCCAGCGGCACGGGCCGCAGCATGCTGACCCGCAGGCCGGGCTCCAGGCCCGGGTTCAGGCCCGGGTTCAGGCCCAGCTCCAGGCCGAGCCCGTCGACCCGGACCGCGACGTCGACGACCGGCGCCGGCAGCACCCCGGGTCGGAGCAGCGCTCCGGCGGCCAACGAGGTCTCGATCCGGACGCCGTCCAGGGTCTCGTCGAGGGTCACGTGCAGGCTGCAGCGCAGGGCGTCGCCGTCGAGGGCGTAGCGGAGCTCGACGCCGTCGGCGATCGGCCAGGTCCCGTCGCCCGGCGGGGCCTCCGCGGGCAGGTGCGCCAGGGCGTCGAGGACGTCCCGGCCGGCAGCCGCCAGCTGGTCGCCGGCCGACCTCGCCACCCCCAGCACGTACGCCGCCGGGTCCTGCACGAACGCCAGCGGGAGGACCACGACGGCCCCGCCCTCGGCGTACTGCCGGAGCAGCCCGCAGGCCGACAGCCCGGTCTCGAGCGCGGCCCGGCCGGTCTCGCTCGCGCTGCTGAGCAGGCCGCTGAGCACGCCCTGCAGCGCGAGCGCCGGGACGGCGGTCCCGATCAGATCGATCAACGGGGCCGGTTCGAGCACCGGCCAGATCCCCGCGGTCCGCGGGGTGCCGCCGGCCGCCGACCACGCGGCCGCGACCGTCAGGACGGGACCGGGGCCGGGGCCGGCCGTCGCGGTCAGCCGGGCGCCGCCGAGGTGCTCGTCGAGCGTGCCGAGCGCCAGCGTCGCGTGCGGGTGGGCGCCGGCGGCGACGTCGACCCGGACCGGGAGGAGTCCCTCGACGTCGGTGACCAGGCTGCCGGTGAGCGCGCCGGTGGCGAGGTCGAGACCGAGGCTCGCCGGGCCGACCTCCCAGGAGATCGCCGCGGCCGTGCCGGTCGCCCCCGGGACCAGCCCCCGCAGCGCGGAGGCGATCTCCGCGGGAGCCGCGGCGACGAGGCCGCGCAGCGTGGCGGCCGGGTCGTGGAGCAGCCGGTCGAGCGCGTCGACGTCCAGCCCTCCGGCCGCCGCGACCAGGCCGAAGCCCCCGAGCAGGGTGTCCAGGTGCGGGGAGGCCGCCCGCAGCCGCCGGACGACGTCGCCGAGCAGGACCCGGACCTCGGGGACCGCGACCGTGGCGGTGACGCCGTCGGCACCGGCCCGGACCGGCCAGCGCTCACGGTCGATCCCGAGACCGCGTGCCTCGTGCAGGACGAGCTCGCCGGTCCCGGCGGTGCCGTCGAACGGGATCTCCACCCGGGCCGACATCCAGCGCAGGTCGCCGCTGGTGCCGGTCGACCCCGGACCGCCGACGAGCCACCCGTCGTGGACGCCCAGGTGGAGCTCGACGACCAGGCCGCGGGCCAGGCTCGCCTCGATGCCGTCGCCGGCGCGGGCGATCCGGCAGGTCTCGAACGCGGCGCCGACGCCGACCAGCAGGCCGCCGAGGTCGAGGTCGAGCACCGGGACGTCGACGGCGACGTGGAGCGCGGTCACCTCCCCCGGGTCACCGGTGGCCTCGACGAGGGCCTCGCCGCGCGCTTCGAGCGCGTCCGCGACGAAGGCGCCGAGCCCGCGGAGCAGGCTGTCGTCGTCCAGGCTGCCGAACACGGCGTGCACCGCGAGCCCGACCCGCCGGGTCTCGGTGTCGGCCCGGGGCAGCTGGTTCTCCGCGCGCAGCACGGCCTGGCAGTCCCGGACCAGCAGCCGGGTGCGCTGCAGCGGCGTGCACTGCCCGCCGAGCAACGGGTCCGGCCAGGCCGGGACGTCGGCGCGCTGGAGCCGGCCGAGCAGCTGGAGCGCGTCTCCGCCGAGGCCGGCCGTGAGCGCGAGGTACGACGTGTCGGCCCACGGGGTACCGACGGTGACCACGTCGGTCACGTGGTCGAGGCCGGCCGCGGCCCGGATCGCGGCGGCGCCGGCGTCGCCGTACCCGACCAGGACCAGGTCCCCGGCCCGCCCGGCCAGCAGCGCGACCAGGCGAGCGGCCTGCTCGCCCACTCCGCCGCGGTCCGGCCGGGCCAGCGCCGCCTGCGCGGGCGTCGGGAGCCGGACGAAGTACGGGCCCGCGCCGGCCGGGAGCTGCGGCACCGGTCCGCTCCCGCTCAGGTCGTACGCCGACCCGGCCGGCCGGTCGGCGAGCACCTCGGCGCCGGTGCCGACGTGGACCACCGGGGCGGCCGTCGCCAGGATCCGCGGGACGAGCGCGCCGGTGCGCCCGAGGGCGGCGAGCTCGGCGCCGCCGACGCCGACGATCTCGAGGGCGTCGACGTCGCTCGGCAGCGCCGGTCTCCCCACCAGGCCGTCGGTGCCCCGCCACCGGTCGACGAGCGCCTGCAGGCCGGAGCCGAGGGAGTCGCGCCCGACCATCAGGTCGGCGACGTCGGGCAGCCGCTGGGCGCCGAACCGGAGCACCTCGGCGATGGTCCCGGGCGCGGGCGGCGTCGATCCGAGGACCGAGCCGGTGGCGACGAACGGTCCGCCGGGCCTGACCGCGCAGCCGGGGTCGAGCCAGACCCGCAGGCCGGGGGCGCGGGGCTCTCCGGCGACCGGGCAGCGGAACGGGTCCCGCACGTTGCCGGTGCCGAGGGCGGCCGAGAGCGAGAACCCGCTGAGCAGCTGGGCCACCGGACCGAGCGCGGCCCGGACCCGGTCGCAGTCGAGGAGCAGGTCGGCGAGCCAGGCCTCGAGCGCGGCCGCGGCGTCGCCGTCGAGGAGGGCGGCCAGGGACAGGTGCGGGCCGGTCCCGGTCCAGCCGAGGAGGCGGACCGCGGCGTCCACCTCGGGCATGCCGATCTGGGCGATGAGCGTGGCCAGCGCGGTCTCGACGGCGTCCCAGTCCGGGCTCGGCAGCACCAGCCGCCCGTCGGGGCCGAGGGCCGGGAGCGGGATGCCGACGGCGACGTCGTCGACCAGGAGCGCCAGGTCGTCCGAGGACAGCTGGAGGCCGAGCCCGGTTCCCCGGGACCAGCGGGCCTCGATCTCCAGGTCCGTGCCGACGACGTGGAAGGCACCGGCGTCGAGCGCGACGGGATGCTCGTCGGCCCGGGCGAGGCGGGCGGCGAGGGCGGCTCCGGTCGCGAACGTGACCCCCGGTCCGGCGAAGTCGATCCGGGCCAGGCCGATGCCGAGGGTGGTCGTCAGCAGCAGGTCGGTGAGGACGGTGCGCTCGACCGCGGCGGCCAGCCGGAGGTCCAGCACCTGGCCGGTCCGGGTGGCGTCGATGCGGACCCCGTCGGCGAGCTCGACCTGCCACGGGTCGGTCGCGGTCCCGGTGCCGGGCGCGAGGCCGGCGGCGGTTCCCCGGACCAGCGCGGAGGCGCGACCGAGCAGGTCCTGCATCGCGCCGCCGTCGAGCAGGACGGCGTGCCAGTGGTCGCGGATCGTGCCGACCGGGTCGGCGACCAGGTGCGGTACCGAGATCGCGGCGACCGCACCGGTCGCGGTCACGCCGAGGAGCCGCGCGACCAGGTCGCCGGCGTCGCCGAGCGCACCCAGCGCGCCGGTGAGTGCGCCGGTCACCAGGTCCGCCCCGGCGGCGAGCGCGGCGTCCGGGGTGGAGAGGTCGACCAGCGCCCGCTCGGCACCGGAGACGACGACGGTACGGGCGGTCAGCACGAAGGTCGGCCGGTGCGCCCCGTCGAGGCCGATCCCGACGTGCAGGCTCTCCACGCCGAGCTGGGGCGGCGAGCTGACCAGGGCGTTCCCCCCGGCGTCGACCCCGAAGACGGCCTCGACCCGCACGGCCGGGACGGCGGTGCACGCACCGGTCCCGATGTCGGCGCGGAGCAGGTCGACGGCCGCCCGCGCCTGCACCCCGGCGCGGGCGGACAGGGCGACCTCGGCCCACGGGACCAGGATCGTGTGCCCGCCGTCGCCCTGCTCGACGCGGAGCGCGAAGGCCGCCTCGACGCGCCCGACGCCGGCGACGTCGGTGATCGGGATCAGCACCTTGTCCCCGGTGGGGTCGAGCCGGCCGCCGAGGAGCAGCGCGAGCTGGCCGAGCCACGCACCCCGGGCGGCGGGGTCGCGGACGACGGTCTCGGCCCACTCGACGAGCACCGCCATCCCGCGGGTGGGGACGTCGGCGAGGTGCAGCGCCGGCAGGTCGGTGACGTCCCGCAGGCCGAGCAGCCCGGCCAGGGCCGCGAACGGGCGCAGCGCCGGCTGGGTGAGTTGCGACCCGAGCGCGTCGGCCTGCGCCCGGACCAGCCCGGCGGCGAGGTCGAGGATCCGGGGCCCGATCTCGTCGGGGTGGGCCACGTCGAGGGTGAAGGTCTGCGGAGCGGTGGCTCCGGGCAGCTGCAGGTCCCGGAGGGTGATCTCGAAGCCCACGTCGCCGGCGTACGACGGGATCTCGACGGCCAGCGCCACCCCGCCGAGCGACGCGGCCTCGGCCGCCGGAGCGGTGTCGCGCAGGGTGGCGTCGACGGCGATCTCGATCTCGCCGCCCGGACGGCCGAGCGCGAGCCAGGTCGGGTCGAAGCCGTCCGGGACCAGCGGGCCGGTGTCTCGCTCGGGGAACCGGAAGAGCGGCACGTGCACCCGGGTGGAGACGGTGGGCGCGGCGCCCTGGGTGGTGTGCTCGACGCCGAAGCCGAGCCGGACCTCGCCGTCGGCGACCCCGAGGACGGCGTACACGGTGACGGTCGGGTCGGCGTTCTGGAACAACGGCACCCAGGTGGCTCCCGACCGGGTGCGGGCCTCGGGCGGGCCGAGCACCTGGTCCACGAAGTGCGTCAGCGCCGCCCGCTGGTCGGGGTCCTCGAGGAGGTGCTTGAGGCCGTGCGGTGCCGGGCCGGCGCCGCCGGTGACCGGGTCGGAGAACCAGGACGCGTTCGGCTGGCCGTCCGGCGTGAGCAGCCCGAGCGCGATGCCCAGGTCCCCGAACGAGCCCAGGGAACCTTGGTCGATGCTCATCGCGTCACCGGGTCCTGACCATCGGCAGGACCAGGAAGGATCCGCGTGCCGAGGCGATGGCACCGGGCACCAGCGGTCGCCCGGACCCGTCCTTGCCGGCTGCCGCGGCCACGTGCACGGCCAGCGTGAGCAGGCACTCCCAGGCGAACGCGATCAGGGCCTCGGACCAGACGTCGACCACCGCGGCCGGGCCGGTCGGCTGCTCGAAGGTGGACAGGAAGAGACCGCGGGTCTCCTTCTCGGTGCCGGTCGCGAACGGCACCGAGACGGTCGCCTCGCCGCGCACCTGGTCGCAGCCGACCGCGACGTCGACGCCGACGAGGCCGAGGTTGCAGGTGATCCGGGTCCGGTCGGTGCGGACCAGCAGCTCGTTCGCGCCCGAGGTCCAGAGCACCTCGGGGGTGGTCCGCAGCGGCAGGTCGGCGACCAACCGGGCGACCTCGGGCAGCATCGCGTTGACGGCCCGGGCCGGGACCGTGGTCCAGCGCTTCGCCGTCCCGGTGCTCAACCGCACCGCGCGCGGGAGCCACTCTGCCCCACCGACGTCGAGTCCGAGCAGCGCGGTAGCCACGATCAGGCCCGGGGGCGCCGTACCAGTCGGGCCAGCAGGTTGAAGAAGGGTTCGCGCACCCGGAGCCAGATCTCCACCAGCACCAGCACGAGCACGATCAGCACCAACGGCTGTTCCTCGAAGAGCACCCGAACCTCCTCAGCCGAGCATCGTCCTGCTGGAGCCGTGCACTGCCTTTTCGGACTATAGGACCGGGCGGCTCCCGGCACCAGACGTCACTCCTGGGTGAATCCCTGGGTGAACTCCGCGTTGTGCTCCGGGCACTCCGGGTTCGGGCAGTAGTCGACGGCGACCATCTCCCCGGGGTTGAACTCGGCGCGGTTCTCGTTGCTCTTGTCCAGGTCCACCACCGCCGAGGCGAGCCTGGTCCCGCAGGTCGGGCAGTGCGTCGGCCAGGCCGGAACCTCCTCGCCCGGGTCCTTCACAGCGTCGTCCTCGGTCATGTCAGCCTCCCTCTCCGAGCCGCTTCAGGAACATCGCCTCCGCCACCGAGAGCCGCTCGATCTCGCCGGGGTCCACGCTCTCGTTCGGCGCGTGGATCAGGCAGCGCGGCTCCTCGACGCCGAGCAGCAGCAGCTCGGCGTCCGGGTAGGTGTCGGCGAAGACGTTGCACAGCGGGATCGACCCGCCCTGCCCGAGGAACACCGGGTCCGCCCCGAAGCCCTCCTTCATCGCCGCCGACATCGCCGCGTACGCCGGCCCGTCGGTGCGCGCGCGGAACGGCTCGCCGAGCGCCTCGGTCTCGATCCTCACCCCGACACCCCACGGGGCGGCGGCGGTGAGCTGGGCCCGGAGCGCGCGCTCGGCGTCGGCCGGCTCGGTGCCGGGCGGGATCCGCAGGTTCAGCCGGGCGCTGGCCCGCGGCACGATCGCGGCGGCCGACCCGACCACCGGCGGGCAGTCGATCCCGAGGATGGTCACGGCCGGGCGGGCCCACAGGCTGTCCGAGACCGTGCCCGAGCCGATCAGGTCGGCCCCGTCGACGACGCCGGCGTCCTGCCGGAACGCGTCGGGCGGGTACGGCTCGCCCTCCCAGGTGCGGGCGCCGTCCAGGCCCGCGATCGTGGTGTCGCCGGCCGCGTCGCGCAGCGTCGCCAGCATCGCGACCAGCGCCGCCAGCGCGTCCGGTGCCGGTCCGCCGAACATGCCCGAGTGCACCTCGTTGCGGAGCGCCTCGACGTGCACGACCAGGTTCACCATGCCGCGCAGGCTGACCGTGACCGCGGGGCGCCCGACCGCGGCGTTCCCGGTGTCGCAGACCAGGATCACGTCCGCGCGGAGGAGGTCGGCGTTCTTCGGGACGAAGTCCTCCAGGCCGCCGGTCCCCTGCTCCTCGCTGCCCTCGACGACCAGCTTGAGGTTCACCGGCACGTCGCCGCCCAGCGCCCGGAGCGCGGTCAGGTGCATGAGGATGTTCCCCTTGCAGTCCGCCGCACCGCGGCCGTGCCAGCGCCCGTCGACCTCGGTCAGCTCGAAGGGCGGGGTCGTCCAGGCGTCGTCGTCGAGCGGGGGCTGCACGTCGTAGTGGGCGTAGAGCAGCACCGTCGGGGCGTCCGGGTTCCCGCACGGGCGCGACCCGACGACGGCGTCGCTGCCGTCCGCGGTCCGCTCCAGGCGGGCGTCGGTGAACCCCTCGGCGACGAACGCGTCCAGCACCCACCGGGCGGCCCGGGCGCACTCCTCCGGCGGGTACTGCCGCGGGTCCGCGACCGAGGGGATCGCCACCAGGGCGGTGAGCTCCTCGCGCACCCGCGGCATCAGCCCGGCGACCGCGGCCCTGACCTCGTCGAGCTCCATCGGTCCCGCTCAGTTCTTGACGGTGTCGTCGAAGTCGAGTCCGTCGACGAACTTCTGGAAGTCCGGCAGCTCCTCGGGGCAGTAGATGCTGATCACCAGCAGCTGTCCCTTGACGACCAGGTCGTCGGCCACGATCGGCCGGGCGCCCGGCCCGGCGGCCCCGTTGAAGAGCATCCCGCGGAGGACCGACTTGGTCAGCGCCGAGGACGGGTCGTGGCAGAGCGCGCCGCCGTCGCTGCCCAGGACGCCGACGATCTGGTCCTTGTCCGGGGCGTCGTACCCGGCGGCCTGGATCGCGGCGGTCAGCTGGGTGGCCTTGGCGTCGGCCTCCTGGGTGTCCTTGTGACCGCGGTAGGCGAACAGGCCGACCACGATCAGGACGAGGATCACCAGACCGGCGAGCCCGTAGGTGATGTTCCGGTCCCGGCTGGTCGAGACGTCGTGCCCGACCTCGTGCCCCTGGAGGTAGCTCATGACTCCATCCCCTCCGCCGCGGCCAGCTCCGCGTCCGACATCTTCCAGCTCGGCTTGCGGCTCTTGTAGAACAGGAACGGCACCAGCAGGCCGAGACCGAGCGCGCCGGAGGCGACGATCCCGACGTACAGGAAAGTGCTGTCGCCACCGAACTGCGAGGACGGGACGAACCCGATCAGCAGTGCCGCGAGCGACGACACGAAGCCGACGACGCAGAGCAGGACGAGGGCCGGCGCCCGGAACCCGCGCTCGTGGTCAGGCTTGTCACGGCGCAGCCGGACGGCCGCGACGAACATGAGCAGGTACATGATCAGGTACACCTGGGTGGTGATGACCGAGAAGATCCAGTAGGCGCTGGAGACGTCCGGGATCAGCGCGTAACCGAGCGCGATCACCGTGGTGACGAAGCCCTGGACGACCAGGATGTTCTGCTGCACGCCGTGCTTGTTGAGCTGCTGCAGGTACGGCGGCAGGTAGCCCTCCTGGCGGGAGATCATCAGCAGGCCCTTGGACGGACCGGCCAGCCAGGTGAGCATGCCGCCGAGCGAGGCCGCCACCAGCATCACGCCGAAGATCGGCGTCAGCCACTGGATGCTGAAGTGCGCGAAGATCGCGTCGAAGGCCTGCATCACGCCGGCGGTCAGGGAGAGCTCCTCGGCGGGCACGATCCAGCTGATCGCCAGTGCCGGCAGGATGAAGATCAGCAGCACCATCCCCATCGCCAGGAACATCGACTTCGGGAACTCCTTGCCCGGCTTCCTCAGCAGGTTCACGTGGACCGCGTTCATCTCCATGCCCGAGTAGGACAGGAAGTTGTTGACGATCAGCACGAGGCTGGACAGTCCGGCCCAGGCCGGGAGCAGGTGGCTGGCGTTCATCGGCGCCGCCGACTCGTTGCCCTGGCCGAGGAAGACCATGCCGAGCACGACCAGGAAGACACCGGGGATCAGGGTGCCGATGATCAGGCCGCCGCTGGCCAGGCCGGCGATGCCCTTGGTCCCGCGCGAGGACACCCAGACGCCGGACCAGTAGACGACGACGATCACGCACGCGGTCCACACGCCGCTGGAGGCGAGCGCGGGGTTGATCACGTAGGCGAGCGTGCTGGCCACGAAGCCCAGCAGGCTCGGGTAGTAGAAGATCGTCATCGCGAACTGGCACCAGACCGCGAGGAAGCCCATCGGCTTCGAGATGCCCTCGGCGACCCAGTTGTAGACGCCGCCCGTCCAACCCGAGGCGAGCTCGGCGGAGACCAGCGAGGTCGGGAGCAGGAAGACGACCGCGGGCAGCAGGTAGAGGAAGACGCAGGCGAGTCCGTAGACCGCCATCGTCGGGGCGGCCCGGAGGCTGGCCACCGACGAGGTGGTCATCATCGCCAGGGCGACCCAGGAGATCCAGTTGACCGTCGGGGCGGCCGCCTTCGCCGCCGACGCGGGCACCGCGGCGCCGCCGGCGGGGACGTCCATCGCGCTCACGACCGGCCTCCGCGGCGGGTCGCCGGACTCGCGTCCGTGGGGATGCAGGCTGACATGACGCCCTCCTCGATCGCTGCCGCCCGGAGATCGGACTGCTGCCAGCCTGCACCTGCTCGATCGGCCAGATCATCACCCGTTCCGGGCGAGTACGGTCCGCGAGAGCGCCGGGCATGGTGGTCCGGTGAGCGAGCCGTCGCGGTCGAACCGGTTCTGGTCACGCGTCGCGAGCTTCGCGGCGAACGAGGCCGGCGAGGCGCCGGCCCCGGTCCCCGACCAGCCGCCGGCCGCCGTCCTCGACCTGCTCCGCCGGCTCGGCGTGGCGCTGTGCCAGTCGGGTGAGGCGGTCGACCGCGTCGGCCGGATCCTCGAGGACGTCGCCGCGGCGTACGACGCCCGCCAGGTTCGCTTCTTCGTGCTCCCGACCGGGGTCTTCGTGCGGCTCCAGATCGGCGAGTCCGCGACGATCGACTTCTCCCCCGGTTCCGTCGACCAGCTCCGCCTCGACCAGATCGACGCGCTCTACCGGCTCGTCGACCTGATCCGGCGGCGCCGGGTCGACGTCCGCGGCGCGAGCACCGAGCTGGACCGGATCCTCGCGAGCCGGCCGCGGTTCGGGCCGCTGGTCGCGATCGCCGGCACCGCGGTGCTCACCCTCGGGCTCGGCCTGCTGCTCAACCCGACCGCGTCCGCGGTGCCGGCGTACCCGGCGCTCGGGGTGCTGGTCGGGATCATGGCCTGGTGGGCGGCGCGGAGCGAGGCGCTGGCGCTGGTCCTCACGGTGTCCACCGCGTTCGTGGTCAGCTGGGCGGCGTTCGAGTTCGCCCAGCCGCTGCTGAACGCGAACGCCCTCGACCTGGTGATCCCCTCGCTGGTCACCCTGCTGCCCGGGGCGACGTTGACGATCGCGACCGTCGAGCTGTCCTCGGGCTCGATCATGTCCGGGTCCACCCGGCTGGTGTTCGGGCTCGAGCGGCTGCTGCTGCTCGCCTTCGGGATCGCCATGGGCGCCCAGCTGGCGGGCACCGCGGGGGCCGTCACCGGGTCGGCCGCTCCGCTGGGCCCGTGGGCGCCGTGGCTGGGGGTCCTCCTGCTCGGGTTCGGGCACTTCTACGCGTCCTCGGCGCCGAGCAGCGCCCTGGTCTGGCTGCTGCTGGTGCTCTCGCTCGCCTACGGCGTGCAGGTCGTGTCGGGTGAGATCCTCGGGTCGCTGGCGTCCTGCTTCGTCGCGGGCGCGGTGATCGTCCCGGTGGCGTACACCGTCCAGGAGCGCGCCGGCGGGCCCCCCGCCCAGGTGACGTTCCTGCCGGCGTTCTGGCTCCTGGTCCCCGGGGCGCTCGGTCTGGAGGGCGTGACCGAGATCCTCAGCGAGGGCCAGGCCGCGGGGATCGCCGACTTCCTGAACGCGCTGCTGTCGATCGTGGCGATCGCGATCGGCGTCCTGGTGGGCTCCGCGGTCACCGACAGCGTCGGCCGCCGGACCAGCTCGTGGCGCGGGCTCTGAACCTCGTCCGCGAACCCCGGCCTCACCCGGTTGGGGGGAGGCGGGCTCCGGCGGCGCTGGTGATGATCGCCGGAGACCGACCGGGAGGTGAGCGGTGACTGTTCGCGCTGCACGTGCGGCGGCGGGCTGCTTCCTGCTCCTCGCGGTCGGGGTGGCGGGGCCGACGGCGTACGCGGCCACGGAGGTCCCGACGCCGACGCCGACCGAGACCCCCGCTCCCACCCCGACCCCCAGCCCGACCCCGACCCCGACCCCCACCCCGACGCCGACCCCG
The DNA here is from genome assembly GCF_052114005.1 of Marmoricola sp. RAF53. NCBI lineage: Bacteria > Bacillati > Actinomycetota > Actinomycetes > Propionibacteriales > Nocardioidaceae > Marmoricola > Marmoricola sp. RAF53. The sequence continues at coordinate 48,665 of NZ_JBFRDX010000019.1, forward strand.
ACCCTGACCGAGGCGCCGACCGAGGAGCCGACGGAGACCGAGACGCGCACGCCGGCCCCCACCGCGACGGTGACGGTCACCGCGACCCCGGAACCGGCCCCGACGAGCGCGACGACCGGCACCGACGACCAGACCGACTGGTGGTGGTGGCTCTTCGCCGCCCTCGTCGCCGCGACCTCGGCGACCGCGCTCGTGATCGCGGTGCGCAAGCGGGACCGCGAGGTCCGCGCCGAGGACGACGAGCCCGTACCGCTCGACGCGACCCGGCAGCTGCCTGCCGTCGCGCCGGAGGACCCCACCGACCCCGAGGAGCCCGACGCATGACGAACCGCCCGTCCGCCACGACCGCGTCCGCCACGGGCGTGCTCGTCGCGACCTGCCTGTCCACCCTCGTGGTCAACGCGAACACGTCCGCGGTGAGCATCCTGCTCCCCGCGATCAGCGAGGACACCGGCATGTCGGTGACGACGCTGCAGTGGGCGGTCACCGGCTACTCACTGGTCGGGGCGGCCGTCATCGTCACCTCCGGCGCGCTCGGCGACGTCTTCGGCCGCAAGCGCGTCTTCCAGCTCGGCCTGCTCCTCTTCGTCGCCTCGTGCCTCCTGATCGCCCTGGCCCAGAGCGGCGAGATGGTCATCGCGGGACGGCTGGTCCAGGGTGCCGCCGGAGCGACGATCCTCGCCTGCGGCCTCTCCCTGCTGACGGTCGCGAACAGCGGCGAGGCGCAGATCCGGGCGGTCTCGCTCTGGGGTGCCGCGGCGGCGGTCGGCGCCGCGGCCGGCCCGCTGCTGGGCGGCCTGCTGGTCGACATCACCGGCTGGCAGGGCCTCTTCTGGGTGGACGCCGTCGTGGCCGCGATCTGCGTGCTGATCACCTACCGCGGCGTCGGCGAGTCGCGCGACCCGAACCGGTCCCGCGACATCGACTACCTCGGCGCCGCACTGGTCGCCGTCACCCTGGCCGCGCTGATCCTCGCCGTGAACAAGGGCGCGGACTGGGGCTGGGGCTCGTTCGCCACGGTCGGGTGCTTCGCACTGTCGGCCGTCGCCGGGTTCGGGTTCGTCCAGGTCGAGCGCCGGGTCCCGGTGCCGCTGCTCGACCTCGCGCTGCTGCGCAACCGGGTGCTGGTCGGCTCGACGGTCGCCATCCTGATCGGCGCCGGCACGATCAACGCGCTGATGTACGTCCTCAGCCTCTTCTTCCAGGACCCGAGCTCGCTGGGCTTCTCGCCGCTGGAGGCCGGGGTCGCGACCCTGCCCGCCACGATCGGGCTCGTCATCGTCGCGCCGCTGGTCCCCAGGATCGCCACGAAGATCGGCGGCCGCGAGACGGTGGTGCTGGGCTTCCTGGTGACGACCGCCGGGTTCGTCGTCCTCGGATTCGTCGACGACTCCTGGAAGTACGCCGCCTTCGTGCTGCCGCTGATCGCGATCGCCGTCGGCATGGGCCTCTCGAACGGGCCGTCCTCGGCGGCGTCCACCTCGTGCGTCCCGGCCAACCAGGTCGGCGAGGCCTCGGGCGTCTCGAACATGGCCCGGTACGTCGGCGCCGCGGTGGCGACCGCGGTGGCCGCGACCGTCTACGCGCAGGTGACCGCGAACCACGCCGCCGACGGCGCCTCCGCCGGCTCGGCGCTCGCCTCGGGTGTGGCCGCGACGTCCTGGGTGATGGCCGGGATCAGCTTCCTCGGCGTCGCGATGGGCGTCCTGATGGGGCGCCACCGCGCGGCGCGCGGCACGATCCACGACGCCGCCGCGTCGGCCGCGGCCGGTTCGCACACGCTGCCGACCTCGGCGACGGCCTCGGCCGACCGGGTCACCCGCTAGTCGAAGCGGACCTCGCCGCACTCGCACTCGAAGCGGGTCACCGAGAAGGTGTCGTCGTACTCGATCCCGCGGAGCTGCCAGGTGTGCTCGTGCGGCGGCACCACGCGGAGCACGGGTCGTGGCTGCGGCGACGGCTCGGGGGCGCCGGGACCGTACGGCAGTGTGCTCATCGTCCTCTCCTTCCCGTGCCGGCGCACCGGTGGCGCGCACGCCCCCCGACTGTGCCCCCGCCCGGGCCCGGCGAAACCCTCAGGCCGTCTCGGCCCGCGAGCCGGCCGGGGCCGGTGCCGGCCTCGGGGCGATCGTGCGACGGTGCCCGAGCCCCTCGAGGACCGAGACCAGGAAGCGGTGCAGCGCGTCCGCCCCCTCGAGGTCGCGGGCGGCCTCGCTGTCCAGGTCGGCCGGCACCAGCAGAACGGCACTGTCCTGCCACCCGCCGAGCCCGCCGTGGGCGCCGACCAGGTCCTCGAACGCGTGCACGTCGAGGGTGGACTCGGCGACCGAGCTGTTGACGTACAGATCGGGTGACTCCGGCATCAGCACCGCGCGGGCGAGCAGCCGCGGCGCGCGCTCCCCGTACGCCGCCAGCGGGTCGTCCCCCTCGACGGTGCCGTCGGCCAGGTTGCGCCGGCCACCGGCCCCGAGCGCCCAGGGCACGCCGTCGTCGTCGAGCCCGGCGACGAAACCGATGCCGGGGTGCTCGGTGAGACCCGGGACCAGGTGCGGCCAGCGCCGGTCGAGCTCGTCGAGGGAGAGCCGGGTCTTCTCGCGGACGTAGAAGAGCCCGAGGTTGCCGGACCCGAGGACGACCGGGCCGTCCTCGGTGGCGGTGGCGACGGCCCGCTCCTCGGCCTGGTCGCGACCGCGCTCGATGCTCTTCTCGGCCTGCGTCGCGATCCGGCCGGTGAGGCCGCCGCTGCCGGCGACGTCGCCGACCACGGACTCGGCCCGCCCCCAGCCCTCGACGGGCGCGTCGACCGTCTGCACCTTCAGGGCGATCAGCTCCTCGCAGAGCGCGCCGAGGCTCTTGCCGTAGGCGTCCTCGAAGGAGCGGCCCTGGGACTGGCCGTGGTCGGAGATCGCGATGATCCGGTAGCGCCGGGGCGCGAGCCGGGAGAGCTCCTCCAGGGAGCCGAGGACCCGGTCGACGCCGTCCAGCGCGGCCAGCGACTCGGGACGGAACATCCCGGCGTGGTGCGCGATCTCGTCGTAGTCGACGTAGTTGACGTAGATGACCTTGGTGCCGCGGCGCATCTCCTCGGCGACGAGCGCGGTGTTCACGTCGCGCAGCAGTGCGTTCGTGACCGCGCGCAGACCGGCGAAGGTCCAGCCGCGCTTCATCCGCGGCTCGAGCTTGCGGCGGTCCTGCCGCTTGGCCTGCCAGCGCTCCTTGACGATCTCGGCGAAGGTCCGGGCCAGGCTGCGGGCGAACCCCTGCGGCGCGACCACGAACCAGCCGAAGACCCGGCGGGTCGAGGTCTGGCTCATCCCGCCGCCCAGCCGGCTCATCGTGAGCATCGACCGCGGCGCGTCGCCGGTGAAGAGGTTCGAGATCGAGACGCCGTCGTCGACCAGGAGACCGCGGCCGCTGGTGCCGCGCTGCTCGATCACCGCGGCGTCGCCGGGCTTGTTCGCGACCAGCAGCCGGCCGAGCTCGCGGTCGTACCAGCGGAAGGCCGGGATCCCCTCGACGGTGCCGTGCAGGACGCCCATCTGGCTGGCCGGCGTGGTGCACGGCAGCTGCGGCGTCCACTCGTGCAGGTGGTAGCTGCCGTCGGAGAGCCACCGACGCAGGGTCGGCACCCCGCCGGACTGGACGGCCCAGTGCAGCACCGGGAACGGGACGCCGTCCATCTGCACGATGAGGAGGCCGTCCACGTCGGGGTCGGGCACCTCGGCGCCGGACCGGGACCCGCGGCGCGCGAGCGAGGCGACCAGGCCGTCGTCGGTGCCGGCGGTGACCAGCCAGGTGAGAGCGGTGCCGATGAACGCGGTGATCCAGGCGGTGCCCAGGGCCGACCAGGGCGTCGTGGTGACCCCGGGGACCGAGCGCAGGGCGACGTACATGACGAGCGCCTGGCCGGCGACGGTGACGAGCAGGATCGCGACCCAGCCGATCCGGGCGGAGAGCTCGACCAGGACGGGCCGCAGCACCATCCCGACGACTCCGGCGACCGCGGCGACCGCGACCCAGCACCACGGGGAGGTCGCGGACAGCTCGGGCTGGAGCCAGTCGGCGATCATCAGCGCGAGGACGGAGATCAGCCAGGCGAGCAGGAGCCTGCCGACGTCACCGGCGCGCAGCCGCCACCTCGAACGTGCTCGGACCATCGAACCCCCTCGGTGCAGCCCTCGCGGTGGAGGGGTGTGCTGATCGTGGCACCCGGGCGGTGCTCCCGGGGACGACCGAAACGGGTGAATCCCGGGGGCGGGGACGTCAGGCCGTGGCGCCGTGCGCCAGCGCGCGCAGGCCGTTGCGCAGGACCTCGGCGAGTGCGACGTGCGACGGGTGGTTCTCGTCCCGGGCGGCGTGGCCGGGGCAGTACGTCGGACCGTCGGGACCGAGGCCGATGCCGATGCCGGCGGCACCGCAGCCGGGCGTCAGGGAGGCCGGGTCGATCCACCGGAAGTGCGTCCAGTGCTGTCCCTCGCAGCGGCGCTCGTGGCGGCGCAACCAGCGCGAGGCGTCCGCGCCGGTGCTGTCGAATCCGTGCACCTGGCCGAACCAGCCGTCGTCGAGGAGGGCGAACGGACCCAGCTGCCAGACCGCGTGCTGGTGGATCGCGGAACCCTTGCGCTTGACCACCAGGTACCCGCTGATCGGGAGGTCGTCACGGCGGATCAGCTGCATGGCCTCGGCGACGAGCTCGGCGAGCGAGGGGGCCCGGTGGCTGCGTCCGGGGCTCTCCGGGGAGACGCGCGGCCCGGGCACGAAACCGCCCGCGCCCTGCTCGGTGGTCGCACCGGTCTGCGCCGTCGTCCCTCGCACCATGGGCGGGACGCTAGCCCGCCCGGGGGTGGGCTCCCAGCCTTTTCGGAAACTGCACTTTCCCGTTTCGGACAGATCGGGCAACCTGTTACTGGTGTGACTGGTGTGACCAACTGGTCCAGGCCAGGTCGGTCGAGGTCTGTCGAGGTCAGTCGCTCTCGTCGGCCACCATCTCGCCGTGCGTGCCCGGCCGGGGAGCCCACGGGAGCTCCTTGGACGGCCGCACCACGACCAGCCGGTCGCCCCGGGCGAGCTGGGTCACCGTCGGGTCGAAGTAGCGGTACACCTTCTCGTCGCGGAGCACCGCGAGCACCTGGTCCGGCAGGCTCTGCGGCGCCTTGCCGACCTCGGTGACGAGCAGCTCTCGCTCGGCCACCTCGAGCCCGTCGCCGTGGGTCAGCAGGTCCTCCAGCACGGTGGCCAGCGGCGGCGAGATCGACGAGAGCCCCACCAGGCGCCCGACGGCGTCGGAGGAGGTGACGACCGCGTCCGCGCCACTCTGCCGCACCAGCGGGACGTTGTCCTGCTCCCGCACGGCGGCGACGATGTAGGCCTGCGGGTTGAGCTGCCGCACGGTCAAGGTGGCGAGGACGGTGGTGTCGTCGCGCGGCGTGGTGATGATGACCTGCCGGGCCCGCTCCACCCCGGCACGGCGCAGCACCTCGCGCCGGCTGGCGTCGCCGGTGACGACCGCCAGCCCGTGCGCGTGCGCCTCGCCGAGCGCGACGCTGCTCGGGTCCACGATCACCAGCGACTCCTTGTCGGTGCCGTTGCTGATCAGGGTGTCGACCGCGCTGCGGCCCTTGGTGCCGTAACCGATGACGACGACGTGCTGCTCCATGTGCTTCCTCCAGCGTGYGGTGCGGAACATCTCCCGCCCCTGGGTCGCGAGGACCTCGAGGGTGGTGCCGATGAGGACCACCAGGAAGGCGATGCGCAGCGGGGTGATCACGAACGCGTTGACCATGCGGGCACTGTCCGAGACGGGCGTGATGTCGCCGTACCCGGTCGTGCTCAGCGTCACCGTCGAGTAGTAGATCGCGTCGAGCATCGAGATCGCGGTCTTCTCGGGGTGGGCGCTGTCGCGGTAGTTCTCGCGGTCGGCGTAGACGATCAGGACGGTGAAGACCAGGATCCCGACCGCGAGCAGGAGTCGCCGCGCCAGCTGCCACCACGGCGAGCGGTTCGAGGCGGGCAGCTTGAGCTGGCCCGGGACCAGCTTCGGCGGGGAGTCCGGCATGCCCTAGCGCACCACGGTGCCGTAGATGACGACCTCGTCGCGGGAGTCGGCGCCGCCGTCGGAGCCGTCGGCCGCGGCGCTGCCCGAGGTCTCCTGGAGCACGAACCGGAACTCGTCGCCCTCACGGGGCACGGTCGCGCCCGCCGAGTGGCTCCAGGTGCCGCAGAGCAGGCCGTCGGAGTCCGCGGCCTTCTCGTCCTTGACCGCGTCGCCCTCCAGGCAGAGCTCGGACGTCGAGCGCTGGAAGCTGGCCACCTTCGCGGTGGTCGGCTCCGGCGACCCCGGGCCGGCGACCACGCCGACGAGGTAACCGGCGAGCAGGCAGAAGGCGCCACCGGCGAGGAAGACCGGGGTCGGAAGGGTCACGTTTCCCACACGCAGAGCATGGCACGCACCGGGTCGCGGCGAGCGCAGCGACCCCCGCCCCGGACCAGGATCAGCGCGGGCGGAGCTCGATCACGTCGGCCTGCCGCGGCGTGCGCGACCAGACGTCCTCGATCGTCACCCGGTCGTCCGACCAGCGGCGCAGCACCACCCAGTCCCCCGGCCCCGGCACGCAGCCGCGGTCGCGGGCGATCCGGCCGAGCATGCAGCCGCCGTAGCTGGCCCGCAGCTCCCCGCGGTCGGTGAGGACGACCGCCACGCCGGGCTCGCCGCCGACGACGCACCCGACCCAGGGCTCGGGTCGGGTGACCCGCTCCGCGCTCATCGAGCGCCAGGTCCTACGTGGTGCATCACGGCTCCAATGTAAGCGCCCTTCCGCGGCCCCGCATGCGATTAACCCTCGGTCTCCTCGGACGGGCTCCGCCACGGGAGCACGGTGTCGAGGTTGATCCGCTTCAACATCTCCGACCGCGCCCGGGTGGTCTCCTTCTGCGGCCAGATCTGGTCGAACGCCGCGTTCAGCGCCGCGCCGATGAGGACGGCGATCGAGAGGATGTAGAGCCAGAGCAGGATCGCGATCGGCGCCGCCAGCGGCCCGTAGATCGAGGTCGAGCCCTGGGCGGTGCCTTCCAGCACCCAGCGCAGCAGCGCCGACCCGGCGATCCAGCAGAACATCGTGAACACCGCGCCCGGGACGTTGTAGCGCCAGTAGGTCCGGACCGGCACCGACACGTGGTACAGCGTCGTCAGGAAGCAGATGCACAGCAGCAGGACGATGGGCCAGTACAGCTCGTTGAGGAAGTCCATCCGCTCCGGCAGCGCCCGGTCCACCATCCCGGGGCCGGCCACCACCAGCGGGATCGTGACCACGCCGGTGAGCATGCCGAGGACGTAGAGCAGGAAGGACAACGCCCGGGTCCGGACGATCCCGCGGTGCCCGCCGAGGCCGTACATGATCGTGATGGTGTCCACGAAGACGTTGAGCGCCCGCGAGCCCGACCAGAGCGCCAGGATGAAGCCGATCGAGACCACGTCGTACCGGCCGCCGCGGAGCACGTCGTCGAGCGTGGGCCGGATGATGTCGTGGACGGTGTCCGGGGTGAGCGCCTGGGAGGACAGGTCGAGCACCTTCTGCCGGACCTCCTCGATCCGGCTGTCGCTGAACCGCTCGAAGACGTAGCCGATCGAGCCGGCGAGCGCGAAGATCAGCGGCGGCAGCGACAGGATCGCGAAGAACGCCGCCTCCGCGGCGAGCCCGGTCACCCGGTGCCGCATGCAGGTCCCGACCGTGGAGACGATCAGCCGCCACAACGCGCGCCGGACGTTCTCCAGCGTCCACCGGTGGCCGGCCGGGGCCTGGTCCTGGACGCCGGACGAGGCGTGAGCAGGCACGGGCGCGCTGCTCTGGTCGGGCATGAGGTCAACCGTACGGCGTCGGGACACACCGGCCCGGCAAGCGGACCGGGCGTGGGGCTAGTCGAATTTCACAGTGTCGAGCACCTGGCCGTAGACCGCGGGGGCCTCGACCAGGTCGCCCTGGGGCAGGAAGTACTGCAGCTGGAAGAGCTTCTGGCCCTTCTCCACCAGGCGCGCCCAGATGGTGACCGGCTGCCCCTGCGGGCTCGCCGTGTAGCGCGCGTCCCGGGCCGGGTTGCCGAGGAATTCGACGGTCTTCTTCGACTCCACGGTCCCGTCGACGTTCGCGGCGGCACCGGTGACGGCGCCGTCGAGGTCGAGGTTGGTGCCGGGCGGGTACTCGTTCATCGCCACCACGAAGGTGCCGCCGTCGGAGTCGGTGGCGGTGTAGAGCGTGATCTTGATGTCCCCGGCCTGCGTCGGCACCGTCTGCGTCGTCGACCGGGCCTTGCCGGGGAGGTCGACGGTGAAGCCGTCACCGTCCAGCCGGACCAGGTCGCCGACGGAACTGCTGGGGCTGGGGCTGGGGCTGCTGCTGGGGCTGCTGCTCGCCGAGGAGCCGGCGGACGCCGAGTGCTTCGTCGACGCCGCCTGGGGCTCGGCCGAGCTGCCGCAGGCGGCCAGCGCGGGCGCGCCGGCGACCGCGGCCACGACCGCCAGGGCGGGCAGCAGCCGCACGTTCAGCTCAGCTCCAGGCCCGGGTACAGCGGGTGCTTGTCGAGCATCTCGGCGGACTGCGCCCGGACCCGCTCGGCGACACCGTCGGCCAGCGTGTACGTCGCCTTCGACGGCGCCCCGGCCGCGGTGTTCTTCGGCGTCGTGTTCGAGAGCACGTCGACGACGAGCTCGGCGACCTTGTCGAACTCGGCCTCGCCGAAGCCCCGGGTGGTCAGCGCCGGGGTGCCGAAGCGGATGCCGGTGGTGTACCAGGCGCCGTTCGGGTCGTTGGGAACCGAGTTGCGGTTCGTGACCACGCCGGCGTCGAGCAGCGCCGACTCGGCCTGCCGGCCGGTGAGACCGTAGGAGGCGACGTCGAGGAGCACGATGTGGTTGTCCGTGCCGCCGGTGACGAGCTTCGCGCCGCGGGTCAGGAAGCCCTCGGCGAGCGACTTGGCGTTGTCGGCGATGTTCTGCGCGTAGGTCTGGAAGGAGGGCTGGCGCGCCTCGGCGAGGGCGACGGCCTTGGCGGCCATCACGTGCGAGAGCGGGCCGCCGAGCACCATCGGGCAGCCGCGGTCGACGTCGGCCGCGAACTCCTCCTGGGCCAGCACCAGCCCGCCGCGCGGGCCGCGCAGCGACTTGTGCGTCGTGGTGGTGGTGATGTGCGCGAACGGCACCGGGTTCTCGTCGCCGGTGAAGACCTTGCCGGCGACCAGGCCGGCGAAGTGCGCCATGTCGACCATGAGGGTGGCGCCGACCTCGTCGGCGATCTCGCGCATCTTGGCGAAGTTCACCCGGCGCGGGTAGGCGGAGTAGCCGGCCACCAGGACGGCGGGCTTGAACTCGCGGGCCTTCGCGCGGACGACGTCGTAGTCCAGCAGGCCGGTCTCCGGGTCGGTGCCGTACTGCTGCTGGTGGAACATCTTGCCGCTGATGTTCGGCCGGAAGCCGTGGGTCAGGTGACCGCCGGCGTCCAGCGCCATGCCGAGCAGGCGCTGGTTGCCGAACTCGTGGCGCAGCTGCTCCCAGTCGGTCTCGGAGAGCTCGTTGACGTTCTTCACGCCGTACTTCGCCAGCGCCGGGGTCTCGACCCGGTGCGCGAGGATCGACCAGAAGGCGACCAGGTTGGCGTCGATGCCGGAGTGCGGCTGGGCGTAGGCGTACGGCGCGCCGAACAGCTCGCGGGCGTGCTCGGCGGCGAGCGACTCGACGGTGTCGACGTTCTGGCAGGCCGCGTAGAAGCGGTGGCCGACGGTGCCCTCGGCGTACTTGTCGGAGAACCAGGTGCCCATCGTGAGCAGCGTGGCCGGCGAGGCGTAGTTCTCCGAGGCGATCAGCTTCAGCGAGGACCGCTGGTCGGCGAGCTCCTTGCGTGTGGCTTCCGCCACACGCGGCTCGACGGACGCGATCACCTCCAGGGCCGCGTCGTAGGCGGCGGAAGCGGTCTTGGCCAGGCTCTCCGCGCTGGTCGCAGCGGGATTCGGGGAGGTCACGTCGCTCATGGGGACAGCCTAGGGCCGCGCGCCCGGTGCGATCGGTGCCCCCAGGAGCGTTCCACGATCCGGACTACCGTCTCACGACATGAGATTCAGGTTTGTGGAAGGAGTGTCCGCAACCTGAGACTGCTCCCATGATCACCGCTGCCACCTCGACCCACCTCGTGACGCGTCGTCACGTGGACCTGGGACGTACCGGCAGCATGATCTGTTGGCCCCGCTGAACTCGCCGACCTCCCCTCCCGTGCGCAGCGCCGCGCGCGGCCCTTTCAGCGAAGGACCCCGACCAGCACATGCCTGACCTCCGCTTCAACTCCCAGCCGCCGAGCGCGACCGAGATCCCCCGCCCGAAGAGGGCCGAGGGCCAGTGGTCGTTCGGCCTGCGCGAGCCGCTGAACAAGAACGAGCAGTCCAAGAAGGACGACGACCCGCTGAACGTGCGGGACCGGATCCTCTACGTCTACTCCAAGCGCGGCTTCGACTCGATCGACCCGGCCGACCTGCGTGGCCGGTTCCGCTGGATGGGGCTCTACACCCAGCGCAAGCCCGGCATCGACGGCGGCAGGACCGGCTCCATGGAGGAGGAGGAGCTGGACGACCGCTTCTTCATGCTCCGCGTGCGCAGCGACGGCGCCCTCCTCGGCGCCCCGCAGCTGCGTGCCCTCGGCAGCATCGGCACCGACTTCGCCCGCGGTACCGCCGACATCAGCGACCGGCAGAACATCCAGTACCACTGGATCCAGATCGAGGACGTCCCCGCCATCTGGGAGCGCCTCGACGCCGTCGGGATGACCAGCCTGGAGGCCTGCGGCGACTCCCCGCGCCCGTTCCTCGGCTCGCCGGTCGCCGGCATCGCCGCCGACGAGATCATCGACGGCACCTCGGCGCTGGAGGAGATCAAGCGGCGCTACATCGGCAACAAGGACTTCTCGAACCTGCCCCGCAAGTTCAAGACCTCGCTGACCGGCCACCCCAGCCTCGACACCGTCCCCGCGGTCAACGACGTCTCCTTCGTCGGCGTGGTGCACCCCGAGCACGGCCCCGGCTTCGACCTCTGGGTCGGCGGCGGTCTCTCGACCAACCCGATGTTCGCCCAGAAGCTCGGCGTCTGGATCCCGCTCGACGAGGTCCCGGACGCCTGGGCCGGAGTCGCGGGCGTCTTCCGCGACTACGGCTACCGCCGGCTGCGCTCGCGCGCCCGGCTGAAGTTCCTGGTCGCCGACTGGGGCGTGGACAAGTTCCGCGAGGTCCTGGAGAACGAGTACCTGAAGAAGAAGCTCGTCCGGGTCGACTCACCCGAGGTCTCCACCGAGAGCGGTGACCACGTCGGCGTGCACGCCCAGAAGGACGGCAACTTCTACATCGGCGCCGCCCCCGTCGTCGGCCGGATCGACGGCGCGACCCTCACCGGTCTCGGCGACCTGGTCGAGCGCTACGGCCTCGCCGGCGCCCGGCTGACCGCGCAGCAGAAGCTCGTCGTGATCGGCGTGGCCCCGGCCGACGTCGACGCGGTCGTCGCCGGCCTGCTCGAGCTCGGCCTGGAGGCGAACCCGTCGAACTGGCGCCGCAACACGATGGCCTGCACCGGCATCGAGTACTGCAAGCTCGCGATCGTCGACACGAAGAACCGGGCCCGCGACCTGATCGCCGAGCTGGAGAAGCGCTTCCCCGACCTGGACACGCCGATCACCGTCAACGTGAACGGCTGCCCGAACGCCTGCGCCCGCACCCAGGTGGCCGACATCGGCCTCAAGGGCATGATCGCGATGGACGCCGACGGCAACCAGGTCGAGGGCTTCCAGGTGCACCTCGGCGGCGGCATCGGCCTGCACGACACCTTCGGCAAGAAGCTGCGCGCCCACAAGGTCACCAGCGCCGGCCTGGACGACTACGTCACCAACGTCGTCGACGCCTACCTCGCCCACCGCACCGACGGCGAGACGTTCGCGTCCTGGGTCGTGCGCGCCGACGAGGAGCTGCTCCGCGGCGAGAAGGCCCTGGAGAAGGCGTGATCTGACCATGACGAACCGCGCTGCGCCGAACCACTGCCCGTTCTGCGGTGACACCAACCTGTGGCCCCACGAGGGCGAGCAGGACGGTCACGGCGGCGGCTGGGAATGCCGGTCCTGCCTGCGCGCGTTCATGGTCACCATGATCGGACGACTCTCCCGCCCCTCCCTGGGAGGCGACCAGTGACCGCCCAGACGACGATCGCGGCCCGCAACAACCGGGGTTCGCGCACCGAGGGCCGCAGCAACGACGAGCTCAAGGACATCGTGTTCCAGGTCGGTGCCGAGCTCGAGCTCGCCCCGGCCGAGGACATCATCGAGTGGGCCGTGGCCACCTTCGGTCCGCGGTTCTGCGTGACCTCCTCGATGGGCGACGCGGTCCTCGCCGACCTCGCGTCCAAGGTCGCGCCGGGCGTCGACGTCGTCTTCCTCGACACCGGCTACCACTTCGTCGAGACCATCGGCACCCGCGATGCCGTCGCCGCCACCCTGCCGGTCAACCTGCTCACCATCACCCCGGTGCAGACGGTCGCCGAGCAGGACGCCGAGTACGGCCCCGAGCTCTACAAGCGCGACCCCGACCTGTGCTGCAAGCTGCGCAAGGTCCAGCCGCTGGCCGAGTCCCTGGCCGGGTACGACGCCTGGGCCACCGGCCTGCGCCGCGCCGAGACCCACAACCGGGTCATCGCGCCGGTCGTCGGCTGGGACGAGAAGAAGCAGAAGGTCAAGGTCTCTCCCCTGGCCCGCTGGACCGACGAGGAGGTCGAGCAGTACATCCTCGACAACGGTGTCCTCGTCAACCCGCTCCAGTACGACGGCTACCCCTCCATCGGCTGCTGGCCGTGCACCTCGCGCGTGGCAGCCGGGGAGGACCCGCGCAGCGGACGCTGGGCGGGCCAGAACAAGACCGAGTGCGGAATCCACCAGTAACCGATCACCAAACCCCACCCACCAACGCAGGCGACAACGGCGTCGACAGCGAGATCGAAGAGAAGGGAGGCCGGTCCATGACCGCCCCAGCCCTCATCGCCCTTGCCCACGGCAGCCGGGACCCCCGGTCGAAGGCCACCATCGAGGCGCTCGTCGCCGAGACCCGGCTGATGCGACCGGACCTGCGGATCGAGGTCGCGTTCCTGGACCACGTGCGGCCGTCCTTCGAGACCGCCGTCAACAAGCTCGTGCGGGCCCGCTTCGACGAGATCGTGGTCGTGCCGCTGCTGCTGAGCGAGGCCTACCACGCCCGGGTGGACGTCCCCGAGGTGATCGCCCAGGCGACCGCCCGTCACGAGGGACTGCAGATCCGCGCCACCAAGGTGCTCGGCCTCGAGCACGCCTTCCTCGGCGTGCTCGACAAGCGCCTGCGCGAGGCGCTGAGCGCCGCCCGGGTGCGCGAGCTGGACGCGCTGGTGCTGGCTGCCGCCGGCTCCTCGGACCCGCTCGCGAACCAGGCCGTCGCCCGGCTCGCCCGGGTCTGGGGCGCGCACCACAAGCTGCCGGTCACGGCCGCGTTCGCCTCCACGACTCCCCCGGCCACCGGTGAGGCCGTCCGTGCCTTCCGCGCCGAGGGCCGCCGCCACGTCGCCGTGGCCTCGCTCTTCCTCGCCCCGGGCTTCCTGCCCGACCGCGCCTCCGAGCTGGCCCTGGAGGCCGGCGCGGTCGCCGTCTCCGAGCCGCTCGGCGCCGACCCCGAGGTCGCCCGCACGATCCTGGCCCGGTACGCGGTCGGCGCGGTCGAGCTCGTCCCGGTGTAGGGGTTTCGAGACAGGCGCTGCGCGCCTTCCTCAACCACCGGTGGTTGATGTAGGGGTTTCGAGACAGGCGCTGCGCGCCTTCCTCAACCACCGGTGGTTGAGGAGGGCCGGCACGGCCCGTCTCGAAACCTCAGGCCTTCGTCGCCAGGGTCAGCGCGAAGTCCGCGTCCTCGTCGGTCCACACCCGGGTGACCGAGAGGCCGGCGGCCTCCAGCTCGGCGGCGATCTTGGAGACCCGGAACTTCGTCGAGATCTCCACCCGGATCTCCTCCCCGACGGCCAGGTCGAGGACCAGGTCGGCGCCGGGGATCGAGACCCGCTGCGGGACCTCGGAGCGGACCCGCAGGTCCATCCGTTCCATGTGCGGGTCCCAGAACGGGACGTAGGCGAACGAGTCCAGGTCGAAGTCGGCGCCGAGCTCGTGGTTGAGCACCCGGAGGACGTTGAGGACGAACTCCGCGGTCACCCCCTCGCTGTCGTCGTACGCCGCGATCAGCCGGTCGGCGCTCTTCACCAGGTCGGTCCCCAGCAGCAGTGAGTCCCCCGGCTCCAGGGTGTCCGCGAGCGCGCCGAGGAAGGCCCGGCGCTCCTCCTGGTAGAGGTTGCCGATGGTGCCGCCGAGGAACGCGACCATCCGCCGGCCACCGCGCGGCAGGTGCGCCAGGTGCAGGGTGAAGTCGCCGACGACCGCCGCCACCTCGACCTCCGGGTAGCGCTCGGCGATCCGGTCGGCCGCGGTCCGCAGCGTCGCCTCGGAGACGTCGACCGGCGCGAACCGCTCGAGCTGGCCGTCGGCGGTGAAGGCGTCGAGCAGGATCCGGGTCTTCTCGCTGGTCCCGCTGCCGAGCTCGACCAGCGTGGTCGCGCCGCTGGCGGTGACGATCTCGGCGGCGTGCTCGGCGAGGATCGCGTGCTCGCGGACGAACGGGTAGTACTCGGGGAGCCGGGTGATCCGGTCGAACAGGACCGAGCCGACGTCGTCGTACAGCCACTTCGGGGGCAGCCGCCGCGGGTGCGCGACCAGCCCTCGGCGGACGTCGTCCACCAGCGAGTCGCCGATGCGGTCGGGGTCGAGCAGGACGGAGACGACCGGGTCGCGGCTCACCCGCCCACCTCCGCCCGCGCCGGTGCCCCGCCGTCGGCGAGCCGCACCCCGGACAGCGCCCAGCGGGACCCGGGCGGGAAGAAGTTCCGGTAGGTGAGCCGCGCGTGCCCGGGCGGGGTGAGCGCGCAGCCCCCACGGAGCACCGTCTGCCCGGACATGAACTTGCCGTTGTACTCACCGATCGCGCCCTCGGCCGGGTGGAAGCCCGGGTAGCCGAGGTAGGCCGAGGAGGTCCACTCCCAGCAGTCGCCGTACACCTGGCGGAGCCGGGAGCCCGCCGGCGCGGCACCCGCCGCCCGGGGGTGGAAGGTCTCGGTGTCGGCCAGGTTGCCCGCGGAGCGGACCGCGTCGGCCTGGCCGTCGCTGACGACCGCGTGCTCCCACTCCGCCTCGGTCGGCAGCCGTTTGCCGGCCCAGGACGCGAACGCGTCGGCCTCGTAGTGGCTGACGTGGCTCACCGGGAGCCCGGGGTTGACCGGCCAGGTGCCGTGCAGGGTGTGCTCGAACCAGACCCCGTCGACCTGCAGCCAGTAGAACGGCGCCTCCCAGCCCTCCTCCTTGATCCGGGCCCAGCCGTCGGAGAGCCAGAGCTCGGGACGGCGGTAGCCGCCGTCGGCCATGAAGGCGAGCCACTCCTCGTTGGTCACCAGCCGGTCGGCGAGCCGGTACGGCTCGAGCCAGACCTGGTGCCGCGGGAGCTCGTTGTCGAAGGAGAAGGCACCGCCCTCGTGGCCGATCTCGACCAGCCCGCCGTCCACGTCGAGCCAGCCGAGCGGGTCGGTGCCGGTGGCGGCGACCGGGGCGCCGGCACCGGACGGGTCCGTGTAGGCCGGGCGCAGCGGGTTGACCGACAGCACGTGCTTGATGTCCATCAGCAGCAGCTCCTGGTGCTGCTGCTCGTGGTGGAAGCCGAGCTCGACGGTGCCCGCGAGCTTCTCCAGGGTGCCGCCGTCGAGGGTGCCGAGGAGGTCGCGCATCCGGTCGTCGACGTTGCCGCGGTAGACCCCGACGTCGTGCGCCCCGGGGCGCGAGATGAGGCCGCGGTGCGGGCGCGAGTACCGCGGACCGACCGCCTCGTAGTAGCTGTTGAAGAGGAACCAGTACTGATCCTGGAACGGCGCGAACGAGCGCTCGTTGCCGGCCAGCACGAAGGTCTCGAAGAACCAGGTCACGTGCGCGCGGTGCCACTTCGTCGGTGACACGTCGGCCATCGACTGGACGGTCTGGTCCTCACCGGAGAGCGGAGCGGCGAGCTGCTCGGTGTGGGCGCGGACCTCGTCGTACCGGGCGACGAGGGTCTCGGCGTCCCACGCGTCAGGCGTCGGGCCCTGGTTCGGGGCCTGGTTCGGCGTCATGCGGAGCGGACCTCCTGCGTCGCGGGTCGGGAGGGCGCACGGTGCGCCGCCGTCCGGCGACTCCTCGACCCTAGACAGGGTCACCGACAGATTTCGAGGGCCATTCCGAGGCGTCAGAAAATGTTCATGTCCGGCCCCGTCCGGTTTCGGGCAGGATGTCCCGGGTGATCGACCTGGCCGCGGAGCGCGCCCTGACCCCCGGCTGCCGGGACCACGTCTTCCTGGACAGCGCGGGCTCCTCGCTGCCGCCGCGGCCCGTCGTGGACACGATGGTCGCGCACCTGCGCCGGGAGGCGGCCGTCGGCGGCTACCGCGCCGCGAACGAGCGGATCGAGGAGCTGCGGGCGGTCCCCGCCTCGATCGGACGCCTGCTCGGCTGCGATGCCGACCTGGTCGCGCTCAGCGACAGCGCGACGAGGTCCTGGAACCAGTTCGTCACCGCGATCCGCTGGCGTCCCGGCGACCGGGTGCTGATCTGCGGCAACGAGTACGCGAGCAACGCGATCGCGCTGCTCCAGCGCGCCCGGTACGACGGCTGCACCGTCGAGGTCGTGCCCGGCGACGGCGCCGGCGGGATCGACCTGGCGCGTCTGGAGGCGATGCTCGACGAGCGCGTCCGGCTGGTCTCGCTGGTGCACGTGCCGACCAGCTCCGGCCGGGTCGCCCCGGTGCGTGAGGTCGTCGGCCTGGCCCACAGGGTCGGCGCGCTGGTGCTGCTGGACGCCTGCCAGTCCGCCGGACAGCTCGCCCTCGACGTCGAGGCGCTCGGCGTCGACGCGCTCACCGCGACCGGGCGGAAGTGGCTGCGCGGGCCGCGCGGCACCGGCTTCCTCTACGTCCGCCGCGAGGTGCTCGCCGGCCTCGAACCGGCCGCCGCCGACCTGTACGGCGCCACCTGGACCGCGCCCGACCGCTACGACCTCGCTGCGGGGGCGGCCCCGTTCGAGCTGTGGGAGACCGACGTCGCCGGCCGGCTGGGGCTCAAGGTGGCCGTCGACCACCTGGTCGCGCTCGGCCCCGAGCAGGTCGAGGCGGCCGTCCGTGCCGGTGCCGACGTGCTGCGCACCGCGCTCGCCGGGCTCCCCCGGGTGCGCGTCCACGACACCGGCACCGACCTCGCCGGGATCGTCTCCTTCACCGTCGACGGACTGGACCCGGTCCAGGTCCGCGACGAGCTCGGGCGGGCCGGCGTGACGGTGACCGTCAGCCACGCGTCCTCCACGCTGCTCGACATGACCGAACGCGGGCTCGCCGCCGTCGTCCGGGCGTCGCCGCACTACTTCGTCAGCCCGGAGGACCTGGAGGTGGCGACCGCCGCGGTCGCCGCGCTCAGCGGACCAGCAGCTCCATGAGCCGTTCCACCTCGGTAGCCGGGTCGGCGGTGATGCCGCCGTGCACCGGGCCGGGCTGGACGACGGTCGAGCGCGGCGCCTTGAGGAACCCGAAGCGGGTGCTCAGGCTGCCCGCCGCGGCCGCACCGAACCGGTCGTCGCCGCGGCAGACACCGTCCACGAAGACCAGCGCCGAGCGGACCGCGTCCACGTCGATCTCCGGCCAGAGCGCCCGTAGCCGGTCCTCGTCGAACCGGCACGCGGAGGCCAGGAAGTCCCGGTCCTGGCAGTAGGCGACGACGCCGAGGTTCACGAACTCCTCGCGGTCCACGCGGGGCACGCAGCGCAGCACCACGTACTGGTACGGCGCCCGGGTCGAGGTCGGCGCGGTCATGCCGCCGCCCGCCCGGGCAGCCAGACCTGGGAGCCGTCGCGGCGCGCCCGCAGGAACGCCACGTACGCCGCCCGCATCTCGGCCGGCGGCACCGGGCCGACCAGCCACTCCTCGGGCACCCGGGCGACGACCTCGGCGAGGACGACGTCGGTGACCGTCGCGGTGAGCTCGTCGGCGACCCCGGGCACCGCACCCAGGTGGGCGCCGAGGACGTGGTCGTCGGCCGACCAGGGCTGCTCCGCGAACCTCGACGGGTCGGTCAGCCCGCCGGCCCAGGCGTGGTGGAAGTAGAGCGAGGCGCCGTGGTCGATCACCCAGACGTCGCCGTGCCACACCAGCAGGTTCGGGTTGCGCCAGCTGCGGTCGACGTTCGCGACGTACGCGTCGAGCCAGAGCACCCGGGCGGCGTACCCGGGGTCGACGTCGACCGCCGAGTCGAACCCGAACGAGCCCGGCAGGAAGTCGACGCCGAGATTGCGCCCGAGGCTGGCGTTGAGCAGGTCCTGGACCTCCTCGTCGGCCTCGTAGCGCGCGATCGGCTCGGTGAGATCGACCTCGACCAGCCGCGGGGTGCGGAGCCCGACGGCCTCGGCCAGGCCGCTGACGACCACCTCGGCGACGAGGACCGGCAGGCCCTGGCCGGCGCCACGGAACTTGCAGACGTAGGTGCCCAGGTCGTCGGCCTCGACGATGCCGGGCAGCGAGCCGCCCTCGCGCAACGGCGCGACGAACCGGGTCGCGGTGACCAGCGGCAGGCTCACTCCCCGCCCTCGCGCTCGTTCTCGAGTCGCGCCCGCTGCTCCTCGACGTCGTAGTCCGGGGTCGGCCAGTCCAGGTCCATGGCGCGCAGCGCCTCCCGGAGCAGCTGCCCGATCGCCCAGTTGCGGTACCACTTCCGGTCGCTCGGGACGACGTACCAGGGGGCGTGCGCGGTGCTGCACCGTTCCAGCGCGGTCGCGTAGGCGGCCTGGTACTCGTCCCAGTGGCCGCGCTCGTCGATGTCCTCGGGCTTGAACTTCCACTGCTTGGTCCGGTCCTCGAGCCGGGCCAGCAGCCGCTCCTTCTGGGTGTCCTTGGAGATGTGCAGCATGCACTTGATCATCACGGTGCCGGAGTCGACGAGGTTCTTCTCGAAGGCGTTGATCGCGTCGTACCGGCGCTCGATCTCAGCCGCGTCGGTGAGCTCGTGGACCTTCACCACCAGCACGTCCTCGTAGTGCGAGCGGTCGAAGATGCCGATCTCCCCCGCGGCCGGGACCTCGCGCGAGACCCGCCACAGGAAGTCGTGGGCGAGCTCCTCCTGGGTCGGCTTCTTGAACGCCTTCAGCCGCATCCCGCCCGGGTCGAGCAGCCCTACCGCGTGCCGCAGGATGCCGCCCTTGCCGGCGGTGTCCATGCCCTGCAGCACCAGCAGCAGCCGCTGGCCGGAGCCGGTGTAGCCGGCCGCGAAGAGCTTCTCCTGCAGATCGGCCATCTCGGGGGCGAGGTCGGGCAGCTCCTTGGCCGCGTCGTCCTTGTCACCGTCGAATCCCGGCGTGGCCCGGGTGTCGAGGTCGGCCAGGTCGGTGCCCGGCCGGTAGCGCAGCGCGTCCGTGATCGGGGTCGAGGTCATGGGCCGAGCCTAGGGCTTGTCGGGCGCGGTCAGGGGTGGTCGTCAGTAGGCTCGCCGCATGGACCTCCCGGTGATGCCGCCCGTCCGCCCGATGCTGGCCAAGTCGGTGAAGGGGATCCCCGACCCGGCGAAGTTCGACGACGGCCTGCTGTTCGAGCCGAAGTGGGACGGGTTCCGCGCCCTCCTCTTCAAGGACGGTGACGAGGTCGAGATCACCTCGCGCAACACCAAGCCGCTGACCCGGTACTTCCCCGAGGTCGTCGAGGCCGCGCGGACATCGCTCCCGGACCGGTGCGTGCTGGACGGCGAGCTGTTCGTCGCGCTGAGCACGTCCGGGCGGCCGCGGCTGGAGTTCGAGGTGCTGCAGGAGCGGATCCACCCGGCCGCGTCCCGGATCGCGCTCCTCTCCGAGCAGACCCCGGCCGGGTACGTCGCCTTCGACGCCCTCGCGCTCGGCGACGACGACCTGACCGGGCTGCCGTTCGCCGAACGCCGCGCCCGCCTGGAGGAGGCCCTGTCCGGGCTGACCGGCCCGGTGTACCTGACCCGCACGACCAGCGACCCCGTCGAGGCGGAGGCCTGGTTCGAGGAGTACGAGGGGGCCGGGCTCGACGGGGTGATCGCCAAGCCTCTCGGGGCGCCGTACCAGGAGAACGCGCGGACGATGTTGAAGATCAAGCACGCCCGGACCGCCGACGTCGTGCTCGCCGGCTACCGGCTGCACAAGAACTCCACCGACGAGAAGCCGCTGCTCGGCTCGCTCCTCCTCGGCCTGTACGACGACGGCAAGCTCCAGCACGTCGGCGTCGCGGCCTCCTTCACCGAGACCCGCCGGGCCGAGCTCGTCGCCGAGCTGGCTCCCCTGGTCTGCGACATCGCCGACCACCCGTGGGGCGAATGGCGGGAGTGGGCGATCGCCAACCCGGACCGGGTCCCCGGGACCCAGAGCCGGTGGAGCGCCGGCAAGGACCTCTCCTTCACCCCGCTCCGGCCCGAGCGCGTCGTGGAGGTCGGCTACGAGCACATGGAGGGGCGCCGCTTCCGGCACACGGCCCAGTTCAAGAGGTGGCGCGACGACCGCGATCCGGAGTCGTGCGGGTACGAACAGCTCGAGGAGCCTTTGAGCTACGACCTGACTAAAGTGTTCGGTGTGAAGACCCTCGGAGGTACCCATGGCTGATTACGACGTGGTCCTGCTCGTCGAGCAGGAGCTGACGGCTCAGGACGCGGCCCAGGTGCGCAGCCTGCACGAGGGCATCGAGGACCCGGTCCTCTACCACCTGCTCGTCCCGGTCGAGGAGAGCGCGGCCCAGATCGAGTCCGGGATGAGTTCCCTCGGCGTCGGCGAGGCGTTCGTGCCGCCGTCGATGGCGATGGACCCCGAGGACATCGAGGAGCTGCAGAAGGGCATGCTCAACGAGGCCCGCTCCTGCGTCCAGGCGTCCGTCGACCAGATCGTCGCCGCCGGCGGCAAGGCCGTCGGCGAGACCGTGACCACCGACCCGATCCAGGCGCTCGCGGCCAAGGTCGCCGAGGTCGACGCCCGTGAGGCGATCATCCTGACCCGCCCGCACGTGGTCGCCGAGTTCTTCCATCTCGACTGGACCTCGCGCGCCCGCCGCAAGATCGGCGTCCCGGTCCTGCACCTGCTGGAGCACGAAACGTTCGACGAGCAGGCCGGCGAGGGCGAAGGGATCACCGGGATCTGATGGTCGTTCTCACGCCCGACGGGCGCGGGATCGAGGTACGCCGTCGCTGGCTGCCCTGGCGCCTGCGCAAGCGCAAGATCGCGCTCGACGACCTGCCGCTCGACTTCACCGACGGCCTCGAAGGCCTGGTGATCGGCATCGTCGTCGCCATCGTCTTCGTGCTCTTCGGCGGCTTCATCATCTTCGGCTTCGAAGCGATCCTCCTGCTGCTCCTGCTGGTCCCCCTCTTCGCGCTCGCGCGTATGTTCTGGATCCTGCCGTGGATCGTCGAGGCGTCGTACGGCGACACCGTGCTGGGCAAGACCGGCGTCCGCGGCTGGCGCGACTCCGAGGAGAAGATCCGCGAGCTCGCCGGCGCCTACCAGCGCGGTGAGGACCCGTTCGAGACGAAGGACCACACGGTCGGCTGACGGAGTTCAGCGACTGGCGATGCTCCCCGCGAACCGGGCCCAGAGCGCCTTCCCGATCGCCTCAGCGAACTTCCGGTGTACCCGACCGACGACGCGGACCCGGGTCGCACCGCCTTCGGGCGTCACCGACAGCACCAGCTGGTACCGCACGGTCCCGAGGAACAGGGCGAGCAGCCCGACCGGGAACCCGAAAATGGCGACCACGATGGCCCACCCGGGCGTGCGCTTGTAGGTCACGGTGTAGGTCCCGGGCAGCACCATCCGAAGCTGGACGCGCCGGGCCGTGCCGAGGAGGTCGGCCATGGCGGCATCGACCTCGGCGTACTGGACGTCGAACACGATCTCGTCGGCCACGTCGGTGACCGCATTGCCCACACCGCCCTTCGCGATGACCCAGAGCGTGGGCGCCACGACCGCGGCGAGGAAGGCCAGGAAGATCAAAGTGCTCGAGTCCACGGCGAAAGCGTAAGCCAAACGCCCCACCCCGCTGGTTGAGGAAGGCGCGCAGCGCCTGTCTCGAAACCTCTGTGGACGAGCCTAATTCCGACACCAAGACTGTCGGTCCAGGTCCGTAGATTCATCCCATGACCTCGGGCACCCTCGACGCTGGCACGGCACTGGCCGTTGCGCGTCGTGCGCGAGCCGCGGCCGATGCAGCCGAAGTCGACGTCCTCGTCTCCGCGGTCACCTGGGCGTCACTCCACACAGTCTCCGATCCGGAATTCGCGGCCACCTGGGGCGACACCCCGATCCCGCTCGCCGGCGAGGGCGCGCCGCTGGTCTCGAACTTCTGCGTCACCGAGTTCTCCGCCGCGCTCGGGATGTCGGACCGCTCCGGTCGGGCGCTGATCGCCGAGGCGATGGAGCTGGCGCACCGGCTGCCTCGGGTCTGGCACCGCATCACCACCGGGACCCTGAAGGTGTGGCGAGCGCGACTGATCGCCTCCAAGACCCTGCACCTGTCGATGGACGCCGCAGCGTACGTCGATGCGCAGGTCGCCCGGTTCGCCCACCGGATCGGGGCGGCGGAGACCGACCGGCTGGTCGACGCAGCGATCGCGACGTTCATGCCCCAGACCGCCCGGGAGATCGCCGAACGTCGCGCTGATCAGCGCCACGTGACCGTGGACCACCACCAGGTCTCCTTCGAAGGCACCAGCCTGATCCACGGCGAGCTCGACCTGGTCGATGCCCTCGACCTCGACGCC
>NZ_JBFRDX010000020.1:0-68318 GCF_052114005.1 Marmoricola sp. RAF53
CCCTCGGCCGCCCCGGCCGCCACCGCCACCGCCCCGCTTAGCGCCCCGGCCCCCGCCCCGGCCGCGCCGGCGCTCGACCCGGTCACCACCCAGGTCGTCGACCGGATCACCAGCATGGTCGACCGCGGCACCGGCACCCACCGGGTCACGATGAAGCTCAACCCCGAGCAGCTCGGCGAGGTCCGGATCGTCATGACGGTCCGCGACGGAGCCGTGCACGTCCGGCTCGCCGCCAGCGAGCACCAGGCGCACCAGTCGCTGGTCGAGGGCTCCGCGGAGCTGAACCGGCTGCTGGAGGCCGCGGGTGCCACCGACGCGCGGATCACGGTCCGCGAGAGCGGACGGAGCTCGGCCGGCGACCTCGGCCAGGGCACGTCCAACGGCTGGGCCTCGGGCTCCAGCACCACCGACCCCGGCGCCGGCGAGGGCCGCGCCTCGGGCCGGTCCCCGAACGAGCACGCAGGGACGCGTGCGGAGCAAGTCGCCACGGACGGCACCCACGACCCGCGACGGTTCGCCGCGGGCCAGACCGGAAACCGGTCGAACGAGTCGGTCACGTCGAGCCGGGTCTCCGGCCTCGACGTGACCATGTGAGGAGGAAGCCATGTCGGTTTCGGCAACCGAGGGCGTCACGTCGGGCATGTTCTCGACCCCGGACGCGAAGGCCGGCTCGAAGACGTCCAGCACGGACAAGGACATGTTCCTGCAGCTGCTGGTCGCCCAGATGAAGTACCAGGACCCGATGAACCCGACCGACTCCAGCCAGTTCCTGGCGCAGTCGGCCCAGTTCACCGCCCTGGAGAAGATGCAGGACGTCGCCGACAAGACGGCCCAGCTCTTCTCGGCGCAGGTCTCCTTCGGGGCCAGCGGCCTGATCGGCCGCTCGGTCACCTGGGTGGACGACAAGGGCGCCACCCAGAGCGGCACGGTCCACGGCGTCAACTTCGGCGCCGACGGCCCCGTCCTCGACGTCGGCAACGGGACCACCCTGCCGATCGCCTCCGTCCTCACCGTCGGCGACGGCAGCAGCCCGTCCGGCTCCTCGACCACCTCCGCGTAAGACCCGCGCAACCCATCAGAAGGGATCCACCATGCTTCGCTCGCTCTTCGCCGGCATCTCCGGCCTCCGCGTCAACCAGGCCATGCTCGACGTCACCGGCAACAACATCGCCAACGCGAACACCACCGGCTACAAGTCCAGCTCGACGGTCTTCTCCGACACCCTGAGCCAGATGCTCACCGGCGCGTCGGCCGCCAACGCGACCCGCGGCGGCACCAACCCGATCCAGATCGGCCTCGGCGTCCAGCTCGCCGCCACCAACGGCAACTTCACCCAGGGCTCGACCCAGACCACCGGTCGCCCGACCGACCTGATGCTCTCCGGCGACGGCATGTTCGTGGTGATGAAGGGCAACGAGCAGCTCTACACCCGCGCCGGCGCGTTCTCCTTCGACAACAACGGCACCCTGGTCGCACCGACCGGCAACCGGGTCCAGGGCTACGCCCTCGACGCCGCCGGGCTGCCGACCGGCGGTCTCGTCGACGTCACCCTCAGCACCGCCGGTCTGACCCCGCCCGTGCCGCCGGGCGTCCAGCTGACGTCGTACACGATCGGCAGCGACGGCAAGCTCCGCGGCATCTTCGACGACGGCATCCAGCGCGACATGGCGCAGATCGCCATCGCGGACTTCACCAACGTCCAGGGCCTCGAGAAGGTCGGCGACACGTCGTTCCGCGAGTCCGCCAACTCCGGCGTCGCCCAGCTCGGCGTCTCCGGCCAGGGCCGCCGCGGCACCATCCAGGCCGGCGCCCTGGAGATGTCGAACGTCGACCTCGCCGCCGAGTTCACCAACCTGATCCTCGCCCAGCGCGGCTTCCAGGCCAGCTCGCGGGTGATCACCACCTCCGACCAGGTGCTCGAGGACCTGGTCAACATCAAGCGCTGAGTTCGGCAAATCGTGGGGACAATGGTGGCTAATTGCCACGCTCCGATGCGCGTAGATCCCGCGATCTCCCCGTGGGGCAGATAGCGCGCAGCGCGACCAGAGTGGCAGGTGATGCTCAAGATGAGCGTCACCTGCCATTCGGCGTGTCGAGGAGCGGTGCAGACGCGGAAGGATGCAGCACAGTGAGTCACGTAAAGAACGGCGATCCGGAGCAGGCGGAGGTAGCAGGGATTCGGTGCCAGCGCCCCGGTCCAGCTTTCGTTCCTGAGCCGTTGCGGGTGCTGCTGTGAGTACCTGGGGCACCGGGGTGTTCGCGTGCGACCGCGGCGCCGATGTCCTCGACACGTACCGCGACCTCCTCGAGGACCAGGTACCGGACGCCGAGGCCACCGCCCGCATGTTGGAGGAGTGGTGCAACGGCGAGGACGACGAGGTGTACGAGGCGTGGCTGGCGCTGGCTGCCGCCCAGTACAAGTTCGGGCGCCTCGACGACTCCGTTCGTGACCGGGCGCTTGCTTTCATCGACTCCGGCGAAGCGCTGGGCTGGTGGGCCGAGGCGGGCGGGAGCGCACTCAGAAGCCGGAAGAACGCGCTTGCCAAGCTCCGGGACCAGCTGACCGGTCCCCCCAGGCCGCGCAAGTCGATGCGCAAACCCCGGAAGCGACCAACCGATCTTGAGGCCGGAATGGTGCTGTCCTACAGCCACACCGTCACCGGGCTCCCGCGGCTCGCTCTGTGGCGCGTGCTGCACGTGATGGACTCTCGTACGGAGGACGTGCCGGTGCTCGGGTGGCTGGCCTGGGACGGCGAAGAGACGCCCTCCCCGAGCGAACTAGAGCGGCTGGCCGTGCGGAGCCACAATACGTTGGCCCTTCCTCCGTCCCCCGATGAGGACCTTCCCGACGAGTTCCTAAGGCATCCAGCGACGTACACCGTTCACTGGGCCAAGGGACAGGACTGGCAGAGCGCCGGGTTCGTTCTCGTCGGCACCGTCACGTCCCGCGCGGACGACAGCGAAGCGTCGGGATGGACCGGACTGGGTTGGAACGTGCTGGCCGATGAGGCGCGGACGCACCTGAGTCGGAGGCCCGCGAAGTAGCGGGGAAGCCGCGAGTGGAGAGGTACGGGCCTGCTGAAGTTGTGGGCTGGTCCGTCCAGATTGCGCTCTCGGCCGGCGCTCGAGCACCCCAGCGAGCACTCAGATCAAGGATCCCTCAAATAGCCACCCTCATCCCCCTTGTTTGCCGAACTCATCAAGCGCTGAGGGTGAGCAACTCTTCACTGCCTTCGAGCTGACCTCTGGCTGTTCTGGATTCCGTCCCACTTTCAGCGTGTCGCGTTGCCTCCCTCTGGGTTCGCGACGAGTTTGATCCTGGGATCAACCAGACCAGCCAGAGGACAGCGGGCACTGAGATTTGCTTCAAAGCACGACCACCCGAGGAGGCACTGATGGTGGCCACCCCTGACCACGGCGACGGCGAGGCGGTCCGTCAACGGCGGGCAGCATGGCTTCCTGGAACATTTCTACTCATGCTGGTGTCGATGCTCGTCGTGACCAACGGAGCCGGCCACTTAGTCCGTGGAGTTCCCTTCGCCATCGGCGCTGGAGCCGCCTACCACGGGCTCAATCCCTTGCTTGCGCGGTACGGCCAAACCACCGGATCGCGCCCTGGCGATCTGTCCGCGATCCTGCGCCCGTCCTTCTACCGGTTCTTCCTGGAGGGCAAATGGCTGAGTTTCGGCCTGGTCTACAGCCTGGGTCTGAGTGTCCTGACTGTGCTGGCTTTCGTCGGTCTGGTAGCCGCTTCGTTGTTTGACTTCGTCTCTTGACGAGCCGCGGACAACTGGCCGACCGCTCAACCCGTGATTCAGCAGCTGCGATGGTTCGCGAAAGAGAGCAAGGCAATGTCGAGAGCCGACAAGGTATTCACAATCGTGGCTGCCGTCGGGGGCATCGGGTTCGTTCTGTGTCTCATCGCAGACGTTGGAGGCTTCCCGACCCTTGCTGCGTGGTCGATCGGTGCAATCGGCTGCGTGGAGTACCAAGTACGTCGGCACCGTGAGCGACGTCGACGGGGTGCATAACGACAGGATCGGCCCCTGATCCATGAGTGGGACTCGCTTCGCCAGCGGGCCTTTGCGCTAACTCGGCTCGTCCACCTCCAAGAAGGCAGGCATCGCGCCAGCACGAGGGAGACAATTAGCGTGAGCTTCGGTCAAGCTGCGCGGGTCAGGGCTGGAAGCGGTACCCCATCCCCGGCTCGTTGAGCAGGTACGCCGGCCGCGCCGGATCGACCTCGATCTTCTTGCGGAGCTGGCCCATGTACAGCCGCAGGTTGCCGCGCGCCGTCTCGTATCCCGGCCCCCACACCTCCAGCAGCAGCTGCTTCTGGCTGAGCAGCCGGCCGGGGTTGCGGACCAGCACCTCCAGCAGGTGCCACTCGGTCGGCGTCAGCCGGATGTCCTCGCCGTCGCGGATCAGCCGCCGGGCGCCGAGGTCGACGACCACGTCGCCGAACTCGACGACGGGCTGCTCCTCGCGCTCGCCGGCGCGACGCAGCATCGCGCGCAGCCGGGCGAGCAGCTCGTCCATCCCGAAGGGCTTGGTGACGTAGTCGTCCGCGCCGGCGTCCAGGGCGTCCACCTTGTCGGCGCTGTCGGTCCGACCGGAGAGAACCAGGATCGGGACCTGGGTCCATCCACGCAGCCCGGCCACCACGTCGGTGCCCTCCATGTCCGGGAGCCCGAGGTCGAGGACCACGATGTCGGGCGGGTGCGCCGCGGCGGCCCGGAGCGCGTCGGCCCCGGTCGCTGCGGTGTGCACCTCGTAGCGGCTCGCCCGCAGGTTGATGCCGAGCGCGCGCAGCAGCTGCGGCTCGTCGTCGACGACCAGGACCCGGGTCACGCCTCCACCTCCTCGTCGTCATGGCTCCCCCGGGCCGCCTCGGCCCGTTCGCGGTGACCCGGCGCGGTCGCCCCCGTGCCGGACCCGAGGTCCGCCGCCATCAGCGTGACCACCATCGTCATGCCGCCGCCCGGCGTCTCCTCCGGCTCCAGGCGACCACCCATCGCTTCGGTCAGGCCGCGCGCGAGCGCCAGGCCGAGTCCGATCCCGGTGGTGTTGTCCGTGTCGCCCATCCGCTGGAAGGGCAGGAACACGCTCGCCCACTCCTCCGGCGGGATGCCCGCTCCCCGGTCGACGACCCGCACCTGGACCTCGTCGCCGAGCCGGCTCGTGGTCACCACCGGCGGCGCCCCGGGAGGGGAGAACCGGACGGCGTTGGCGAGCAGGTTCGCGACCACACGCTCGAGCAGCCCGGCGTCGGCGCGTACCAGCGGCAGGTCCGCGGCGTGCTCGATGCTCACGATCCGACCCGCGACACCGAGGTCGTCCAGGCTGCGTGCGACGACCTCCTCGACCGCCGTCGGGCCGAGGTCGAGCTCGAGCGCCCCGGCCTGGAGCCGGCTCATGTCCAGCAGGTTGTCGATCAGAGCGGTGAGGCGGTCGAGCGACTCGTCGGCGGCGGCGAGCAGCTCCCGGCGGTCGTCGTCGCTGAGCACGATGCCGGCGCTGCGCAGGCTCGACACCGACGCCTTGGCCGCGGCGAGCGGGGTGCGCAGGTCGTGCCCGACCGCGGCGAGCAGGGCCGTCCGCATCTTGTTCGCCTCCGCGAGCGTCGTCGCCGAGGCCGCCTCCTCGGCCAGGCGCGCCTGCTCGACCAGCCCGGCGACCTGGGCGGCGGATGCCGAGACCAGGCGCTGGTCGTCCGCCTCCAGGATCCGTCCCCGCAGCGCGAGCAGGAGCCGCGGGCCCGCCGGGACCTCGTTCTCCGCCTCCCCGGGCGCGGTGCACGCGGGTCCGGCCGTGGCCCGCACGCCCCAGGTCTCGTCGGTCCGTTCGAGCAGCGTCACCGAGGTGAGCGCGAACGCCTCCCGCAGGCGTTCGAGGACCTCACCGAGCGCGTCCCGGTCCGCCAGTGCGCTCCCCACGATCGTCGCCAAGGTGCGGGACTCGGCCGCGGCGCGCGCCGCCTGACGGGTACGACGCGCCGCCAGGTCGACCGCCGAGGAGACCAGCATCGCCACCAGGATGAACACGAAGAGCGCGAGCGCGTTGTTGGTGTCGCTGATCGTGAGGGTGTGCAGCGGCGGGGTGAAGAAGTAGTTGATCATGGCCGAGCCGAGGACCGCCGCGATGAGCGCCGGCGCGAGTCCGCCGACGAGCGCGACCACGACCGTGGCGAGCAGGAACAGCAGCATGTCGCTGACTAGGTTCAGGTCGTCGCGGACCGGGATCAGGCAGACCGTGAGCAGGACCGGGAGGAGCACGCCGAGGACGAAGCCGCGGATCCGGCGGCGCCGGCTCAGGCTCCCCCCGCGTGCCGGCAGGCGGAGCCCGCGACCGACCTCCTTGTGGGTGACCACGTGCACGTCGATGTCCCCGGAGGAGCGGATCACCTCGCTCGCCTCGCCCGGCTGGAAGAGCCGCTTCCACGCCGGGCGGCGGCTGTCACCGAGGACCAGCTGGGTGGCGTTCTCGGCCTCGGCGAAGGTGAGCAGCGACTGCGCGACGTCCTCGCCGAGGACCTGGTGGTAGCTCCCGCCGAGCGACTCGACGAGCAGCCGCTGCTCGGCGAGCGCACCTGCACTGGCGCCGGCGATGCCGTCGGAGCGGGCGACGTGCACGGCCAGCAGGTCACCGCGGGAGGACCGCGCGGCGATCCGGGCGGCCCGCCGGATCAGGGTCTCGCCCTCCGGGCCGCCGGTGAGCGCGACCACCACCCGCTCCCGCGCCTCCCAGGTGCCGGTGATCTCGTGCTGCTCGCGGTAGTGCTGCAACGCGTCGTCGACCCGGTCCGCGGTCCACAGCAGCGCGAGCTCGCGGAGCGCGTTGAGGTTGCCGGGGCGGAAGTAGTTGGAGAGCGCCGCGTCGATCTTCTCGGGCGCGTAGACGTTCCCGTGGGCGAGCCGGCGGCGCAGCGCCTCGGCGGACATGTCCTCGAGCTCGATCTGGTCCGCGGCCCGGACGACCGCGTCCGGCACCGTCTCCTGCTGCGGGACGCCGGTGATCTTCTCGACGACGTCGTTGACCGACTCCAGGTGCTGGATGTTGACCGTGGTGATGACGTCGACGCCGGCGGCGAGCAGCTCCTCGACGTCCTGCCAGCGTTTCTCGTTGCGGGAGCCCGGGACGTTGGTGTGCGCCAGCTCGTCGACCAGCGCGACCTTCGGGTGCCGGCTCAGCACCGCGTCGACGTCCATCTCGGTGAACTCGGCGCCGCGGTGCACCAGGGTCCGGCGCGGCACCACCTCGAGCCCCTCGACCATCTGCTCGGTGAAGTGGCGCCCGTGGGTCTCCACGAACGCCACCACCACGTCGGTCCCGCGGTCGCGCCGGCGGTGCCCCTCGCCGAGCATGGCGTAGGTCTTGCCCACGCCCGGCGCGGCGCCGAGGTAGACGCGCAACCGCCCGCGGTTTCCCATGGGCCTAGTCTGCCGCGTCGGCGGCACGGTCGAGGGCCAGGTTGAGCTCGACGACGTCGACGTGCGGCTCGCCGAGGAAGCCGAGGACCCGCTCGGAGGTGGCCTGCGCGACCAGTGTCCGGACGGCGGACTCGGTGAGGCCGCGTTCCCGGGCGACCCGCGGCACCTGCAAGGCGGCGTACGCCGGGCTGATGTCCGGGTCCAGTCCGGAGGCGCTCGCCTGCAGCGCGTCGGCGGGGACCTTCGCCGGGTCCGTGCCCTCGAGCTCGGCGACTGCGGCCCGGCGGTCCGCGACCGCCCGGAGCAGGTCCGGGCTCTCCGGGCCGAGGTTCGACGCGCCGCTCGCCCGCCCGTCGTAGCCGTCGCCGGCCGCGGACGGCCGGCTCTGGAAGTAGCCGTTCTCGCCGTCGAAGGACTGGCCGATCAGCGACGAGCCGACCACCGTGCCGTCGCGGTGCAGGAGCGAGCCGTCGGCACGCCCCGGCACCACCGCCTGGGCGAAGCCGGTGAGGGCCAGGGGGTAGGCCAGCCCGAGGAGGACGGTCAGCGTGACCACCGCGCGCACGGCCGGTCCGAGCTGGCGCAGGAAGAGGGTGAACATGGTCGATGCCTTTCAGCCGATCCCGGGGATCCGCGAGATCACCAGGT
Organism: Marmoricola sp. RAF53; assembly: GCF_052114005.1. Classification (NCBI taxonomy): domain Bacteria; kingdom Bacillati; phylum Actinomycetota; class Actinomycetes; order Propionibacteriales; family Nocardioidaceae; genus Marmoricola; species Marmoricola sp. RAF53. Next base: position 8,079 of record NZ_JBFRDX010000020.1, read on the forward strand.
CGAGCAGCTTGATACCGATGAAGGGCGCGATGATGCCGCCGATGCCGTAGATCGCCAGGTTGCGGCGGAGCATGGCGGCGGCCGAGGACGGCGTGTACCGGACCCCGCGCAGGGCCAGCGGGATGAGCGCGACGATGACCAGCGCGTTGAAGACCACCGCCGAGAGGATCGCCGACTCGGGGCTGTCCAGCCCCATCACGTTGAGCCGGTCCAGCGCCGGGTACACCCCGGCGAACATCGCCGGGATGATCGCGAAGTACTTCGCGACGTCGTTGGCGATGGAGAACGTGGTCAGCGCTCCACGGGTGATGAGCAGCTGCTTGCCGATCTCGACGATCTCGATGAGCTTGGTCGGGTTGGAGTCGAGGTCGACCATGTTGCCGGCCTCCTTGGCCGACGAGGTGCCGCTGTTCATGGCGACCCCGACGTCGGCCTGGGCCAGCGCCGGCGCGTCGTTGGTGCCGTCGCCGGTCATCGCGACCAGCCGGCCGCCCTCCTGCTCCTTCTTGATCAGCGCCATCTTGTCCTCGGGCGTGGCCTCGGCCAGGAAGTCGTCGACCCCGGCCTCCTCCGCGATCGCGCGCGCGGTGAGCGGGTTGTCCCCGGTGATCATCACGGTGCGGATCCCCATCCGGCGCATCTCGTCGAAGCGCTCCCGCATGCCCTCCTTGACGACGTCCTTGAGGTGGATCACCCCCAGCGCGCGGGCGGGGCCGCCGGCGCGCCGCTCGGCGACGACCAGCGGCGTACCGCCGCTCGCCGCGATCGCGTCCACTGTCGCGCTGATCTCCCCGCCGGTGTGCCCGCCGTTCGCGCGCACCCAGGAGAGCACCGCGGCGGCGGCACCCTTGCGGATCTCCCGGCTGGTCCCGTTCTCGGCGAGGTCGACACCGGACATCCGGGTCTGCGCCGTGAAGGGGACGAAGGTGGCGCTGGGCAGCTCACCGGTGTCGCGCTCGCGCAAGCCGAAGCTCCGCTTCACCAGTACGACGACCGAGCGCCCCTCGGGGGTCTCGTCGGCCAGGCTGGACAGCTGTGCCGCATCGGCCAGCTCGGCTCCGCCGACCTCGGCCACCGGGATGAGCTCGACCGCCTGCCGGTTGCCGAGGGTGATCGTGCCGGTCTTGTCGAGCAGCAGCGTGTTGACGTCACCGGCGGCCTCCACGGCCCGCCCCGACATCGCCAGCACGTTGTGCTGGACCAGCCGGTCCATGCCGGCGATGCCGATCGCGGAGAGGAGCGCGCCGATCGTCGTCGGGATCAGGCAGACGAGCAACGCGACCAGGACGAAGACGGTCTGCTCGGCACCGGAGAAGACCGCGAACGGCTGCAGGCTCACGGTCGCGGCGACGAACACGATCGTCAGGCTCGCCAGCAGGATGTTCAGCGCGATCTCGTTCGGCGTCTTCTGCCGGCTCGCTCCCTCGACGAGGGCGATCATCCGGTCGATGAAGCTCTCCCCCGGCTTCGCGGTGATCTCCACGACGATCCGGTCGGACAGCACCCGGGTCCCGCCGGTGACCGAGCTCCGGTCACCGCCGGACTCGCGGATCACCGGCGCGGACTCGCCGGTGATGGCCGACTCGTCCACGCTCGCGACGCCCTGGACGACGTCGCCGTCGCCCGGGATGATCTCGCCGGCCTCGACGACCACCCGGTCGCCGAGCCGCAGCTGCGGGGCCGGCACCGGCTCGAGGCTCCCGTCGGGGAGCAGCCGGCTCGCGACCGTGTCGGTCTTGGCCCGGCGCAGCGTCGCCGCCTGCGCCTTGCCGCGCCCCTCGGCGACGGCTTCGGCCAGGTTCGCGAAGATCACCGTCAGCCAGAGCCAGACCACGATCCACCAGGCGAACGCGCCGCTGTGGCTGAACGCACTCACGGTCGAGAAGACCGCGCCGACCTCGACCACGAACATGACCGGGTTGCGCACCATCACCCGGGGGTCGAGCTTGCGCAACGCGTCCGGCAAGGACGTGAGCAGCATCTTCGGGTCGAGCAGGCCGCCGCCGATCCGGCCGGGAGCCGGGGACGGAGCCGTGACGGGAACAGTGGTCATCAGAGGCCTTCCGCGAGGGGACCGAGAGCGAGGACGGGGAAGAAGGTCAGGCCGGCGACGATCACCGTGACGCCGACGAGCATCCCCACGAAGAGCGGACCGTGGGTGGGCAACGTCCCGGAGGTCTCCGGGACCTCCTGCTGCCGCGCCAGCGAGCCCGCCAGGGCCAGGACGAGGATGATCGGCAGGAACCGGCCGAGCAGCATCGCGAGCCCCAGCGCGACGTTGTAGAACGGCGTGTTCGCCGAGAGTCCGGCGAACGCCGAGCCGTTGTTGTTGGCCGCCGACGTGAACGCGTAGAGCACCTCGGAAAGCCCGTGCGGTCCCGCGCTGAGCATCGAGGACCGTGGGCCGGCGAAGGACATCGCGACCCCGGTGCCGATCAGCACCAGCAGCGGCATCGTGAGGAGGTACAGCGAGACCAGCTTGATCTCCCGCGCGGTGATCTTCTTGCGCAGGTACTCCGGCGTGCGGCCGACCATCAGACCACCGACGAAGACGGTCATGATCGCCAGCACCAGCATCCCGTAGAGGCCCGAGCCGACACCGCCGGGTGCGACCTCACCGAGCCCCATGTTGAAGATCAGCAAGCCGCCGCCGACCCCGGTGAAGGAGGAGTGGAACGAGTTCACCGCACCGGTCGAGGTCCCGGTCGTCGAGACCGCGAACAGCGAGGACGCCCATTCGCCGAACCGGGTCTCCTTGCCTTCCATCGAGGCACCGGCCGCCTGGAGGGCCGAGCCCGGGTGATGCACCTCGAGGGCGGTCACGGCGACGACCAGGGCGATCCAGATGAAAGCCATCGTCGCGAGCACGGCGTACCCCTGGCGCTTGTCGCCGACCATCAGGCCGAAGGTGCGGGTGAGGGCGACCGGGATCAGCAGGAGCAGGAAGTTCTCGAGCAGGTTGCTGAGCGCGTTGGGATTCTCGAACGGGTGCGAGGAGTTGGCGTTGAAGAACCCACCACCGTTGGTCCCGAGCTCCTTGATGGCCTCCTGGGAGGCCACCGGGCCGCCCGGGAGCGACTGGTGCGCCCCGGCCAGGGTGTGCACGTCGGTCGCGCCGTGCAGGTTCTGGATCGCGCCCATCAGGATGAGCGCCACGGCACCGACGACGGCGAGCGGGAGCAGCACCCGGACCAGGATCCGGGTCAGGTCGACCCAGAAGTTGCCGAGCCGGTCGGTGCGGGAGCGCACGAAGCCCCGGATCAGGGCGACGGCGACGCAGATGCCGACGGCGGCGGAGACGAAGTTCTGCACCGCCAGGCCGCCCATCTGCACCAGGTGGCCCATCGTGGACTCCCCGGAGTAGGCCTGCCAGTTGGTGTTGGTCACGAACGACGCGGCGGTGTTGAACGCGAGCGCGGGGTCGACCCTGCCGAACCCCAGCGACCAGGGCAGTTCGGGCTGCAGTCGCTGCAGCAGGTAGAGCGCCAGCAGGCTGACCACGGAGAACGCGAGCAGCGAGATCGCGTAGACCGACCAGCGCTGGTCGGCCCGGGCGTCCACGCCGAAGACCCGGTACAGCCCCCGCTCGACACGGAGGTCCTTCTCGGTGGTGAGGACCCGGGCGAGGTAGCCGCCGAGCGGGCGGTAGCACAGCGCCAGGGCAGCGATCAGTGCGCCGGCCTGGAGCAGGCCGGCCGTGGTGTCGGACATGTCAGAAACGCTCCGGGAAGAGGAGGGCCACCAGCAGGTAGCCGAGGATCAGGACGCTGAGGACCAGACCGATCAGGTTCTCGGTACTCACAGGCGGTCCACCGCCTTGAGGACCAGGAGCGCCACGACGAAGAAGCCGAGGGTGAGCGCCACGTAGAGCAGGTCACCCACGGCGGCGCTCCACGGCGAAGGGCGTGCCGGCAACCGCCTGGTGGACGGCGTACGCGATCACGACGGTGGCCGCGACGAAGCCGCCGAGGCGGGCCAGGTCGGCACCGGCGAGGGTGAGCCGACCGAGCGTGTTCTCGGTGAAGCCGGTGTAGAAGGCCCAGCCGACCAGGCCGAGCGCGGCCGCCGGCAGGCCGGGGACGCGAGCCGCGGCGAGTCCGGCGACGATGATCGCGGCGCAGGCCGTGTCGATCGCGTCCAGGCCGGTGGCGGAGCTGACGAGGAACGTGATGACCAGGAGACCGGTCGCGATCCCGAACCAGACTCCGGGTTCGTCGACCATCGCGGGTCGGAGCTGAGTTGCCATGGCTCCAGGAAAGCCCCGGCGGAGCCGCCGGGCACGGCCCCTAACGGGCCCCTAACCGAAAGGCCGCGGATCCTGACACCTTTCCCCCGGCGCCGGTGGACCGTCCGGGCGTTAGGGACCTGTTAGGAGCCCGTTAGGACACTTGCGCGGATGCTTCCATGGCAGGGTGACCGTCCCCGTTGCGGACCCCGAGGTGACCCCCGGCCGCCTCAAGACCTGGCTCTTCGCCGACACCACCACCGCCCCCGACGAGCACCTCGGCCCGTACGCCGCGGAGCAGGAGACCGAGCGCCGCCACCCCTGGTGGAAGGTGATGTGCCTGACCGGTGTCGACTACTTCTCCACCCTGGGCTACCAGCCCGGGATCGCGGCACTGGCCGCCGGCGCGGTCGCCCCGATCGCCACCGTCGTCCTGGTCCTGCTCACGCTCTTCGGCGCCCTGCCGGTCTACCGCCGGGTGGCGGAGGAGAGCCCGCACGGCCAGGGCTCGATCTCGATGCTGGAGCGGTTGCTGCCGTTCTGGCGCGGCAAGCTGTTCGTGCTGGTCCTGCTCGGGTTCGCCGCCACCGACTTCATGATCACGATGACGCTGTCCGCGGCCGACGCGAGCGCGCACGTGACCGAGAACCCGCACGTGCCGGACTTCGTGAACGGCCACGAGGTCGCGATCACGCTCGGACTGCTCGCCCTCCTCGGCGTCGTCTTCCTCCGCGGCTTCAAGGAGGCCATCGGCGTCGCCGTCGTGCTGGTGGTGATCTACCTGGCGCTGAACTTCGTGGTGATCGGGGTGTCCTTCGTCCACGTCTTCGAGCACCCGCACGTCGTCGGCGACTGGATGAACCTGCTCCAGACCGACCACGGCAGCGCCCTGGCCGTCATCGGGGTGGCCCTGCTGGTCTTCCCGAAGCTCGCCCTGGGCCTGTCCGGCTTCGAGACCGGGGTCGCGGTGATGAGCCACGTCGAGGGCGACCCGACCGACACCGAGGAGCAGCCGACCGGGCGGATCCGGAACACCAAGAAGCTGCTGCTGGCCGCGGCCGCGATCATGAGCGCGTACCTGATCGCGAGCAGCCTGGTGACGACCTGGCTGATCCCGCCGGCGGCGTTCGAGGACGGCGGCGCTGCGTCCGGGCGCGCACTCGCCTACCTGGCCCACGAGTACCTCGGCGACGCCTTCGGCACCGTGTACGACGTCTCCACGATCGCGATCCTCTGGTTCGCCGGCGCGTCGGCGATGGCCGGCCTGCTCAACCTGGTCCCCCGCTACCTGCCGCGGTACGGGATGGCGCCGGAGTGGTCGGCGGCGGTGCGCCCGCTGGTGCTCGTGCTCATCACGATCGCGTTCGTCATCACCTGGATCTTCGAGGCCGACGTCAACGCCCAGGGCGGGGCCTACGCCACCGGTGTGCTGGTGCTGATCACCTCGGCGGCCGTGGCGGTGACCCTGGCGGCGCGGCGGGCCGGGCAGCGGAAGCTCGCGGTCGCGTTCGCGGTGATCGCGCTGATCTTCGTCTACACCACGATCGACAACGTCCTGGAGCGTCCCGACGGCCTCAAGATCGGCGCGCTGTTCATCGCCGCGATCATCGCGGTCTCGATCGCCTCGCGGCTGCTGCGCGCCTTCGAGCTGCGGACCACCGAGGTCCGCCTCGACCCGACGGCCGAGCTGTTCGTGCGCGACTGCGCCCGCCGGACGATCCGGTTCGTCGCGAACGAGCCCGACGACCGCGACCGGGAGGAGTACCGGCGCAAGGTCGAGCAGATCCTCGACGACAACGACCTCCCGGACTCCCAGGACGTCGTCTTCGTCGAGGTCACCCTGACCGACCCGTCCGACTTCGAGTCGGTGATCGAGGTCCGCGGCGAGGTGATGCACGGCAAGTACCGGGTGCTGACCCTGGAGTCCCCGACGGTGCCGAACGCGCTGGCCGCGATGCTCCTGCACGTCCGCGACCTCACCGGGGTCCGCCCGCACGTCTACTTCGAGTGGACCGAGGGCAGCCCGATCCCGAACCTGCTCCGGTTCCTGCTCTTCGGGGTCGGCGAGGTGGCACCGGTGACCCGGGAGGTGCTCCGCCGGGCCGAGCCCGACCGGCGGCGGCGCCCGCACGTGCACGCGGGCTGACCCGAACGGATCAGCCGGAACTGGGACCCTCGTCCCGCTCAGGTCGGCTCGGCGACGGCCGATGAACACCTGCGAAGGGCCACGGACGGCCCGGGAACCACGCACAAGGAAGGTGCGCCATGATCACGCTCACGCGACTCTCGGGGTCGGCGTTCGTCCTGAACTCCGACCTGATCGAGCGCATCGACAGCACCCCCGACACGGTGGTCACGCTGGTCGACGGCAAGAAGTACGTCGTCACCGAGACCCTGGCGGAGATCATCGACGCGGTCCGGACCTACCGCGCGCACGTCATCGCCGTCAGCTCGCTGATCGCGGACCCGGTGCCCGGTCTCCACCACGACGACGACCTGCGTCCGTCCGCGGCCCAGGTCGCGGCCGACCGCCCGCTCGCCACGGTCGCCCAGCTGCCCTCGACCGGGCACGGGGAGGCCTGATGGATCCGGCACCCGCGATCGGGATCGGCGGCGGATTCGCCGTCGTCATCGCCGCCAACGTCCTCGAGGGCGGCAACCCGATGAGCCTGCTCCTCGGCCCGCCGCTGCTGCTCGTCTTCGGCACGACCATCCTGGTCTGCGTCGCCGGCGGCACGATGATGGACGCGAAGAACATCGTCCCCTCGCTCAAGCGCGCCTTCACCGGCAAGGTCGAGCCGGCCGGGGCGATGATCCCCGAGGTGGTCTCGCTCGCCGAGCGCGCCCGCCGCGAGGGCCTGCTCTCGCTGGAGGAGTCGCTGACCACCATCGACGACGAGTTCCTGGTCAAGGGCGTCACGATGGCGATCGACGGCACCGACCCCGAGGAGCTGCGCGACATCCTGGAGGCCGAGGTCTACGCGAAGCGGGCCGAGGACAAGCAGGCCGCGAAGTTCTTCGCCGACGCCGGCGCCTACGCCCCGACGATCGGCATCATCGGCACCGTCATGGGTCTCGTGCACGTGCTCGAGAACCTGGCCGCGCCCGCCGAGCTGGGCCACCTGATCGCCGGCGCCTTCGTGGCGACGCTGTGGGGCGTCGCGTCGGCGAACGTGATCTGGCTGCCGCTGAGCAGCCGGCTCAAGCGCCTCACCGAGCTCGAGTGCGCCCGGATGGAGCTCGCCATCGAGGGTGTCGCGGCGATCCAGGCGGGCTCGAACCCGCGGATCATCGCGCAGAAGCTGCGCTCCCTGCTGCCCTCGGGCCAGCAGGCCGAGGCGGAGGCCGCGTAATGCCCCGCCGGAAGCGCCACGAGCAGCACGAGGAGCACGAGAACCACGAACGCTGGCTGGTCACCTACGCCGACATGGTGACCCTGCTGATGGTGCTCTTCATCGTCATGTTCGCGATGAGCCAGGTCGACCAGAAGAAGTACGACGCCCTCCGCGACGGCCTCGCCGCCGGGTTCGGACAGTCGCCGTCGATCAAGAGCGGCAACGCCTCGATCCTGGAGCAGACCGGCACCACGGCGGTGCAGTCGATCGTGCCGTCCACGGTCGACGTCGTCGGCAAGAGCATGGAGACGCCGGCGACCTCGAAGGCGATCGCGGAGCACGAGCAGGCCAAAGCCTCGGTGCAGCGCGCGGACGCCGTCGCCGAGGTGAGACGGCTCGACGACCTGATCCGCCGCCTGTACGCCGCCCTGCGCAAGCACCACCTCGAGGACGACGTCCAGACCACGATCGACGAGCGCGGCCTGGTGGTCAGCCTGGTCTCGCGGCACGTGGTCTTCGAGCCGAACCTGGCCAGCCTGACGACGCGCGGCGCCCTGATCGTGGACACGCTCGCGCCGGTCCTGCGCGACATCCCGGACCCGCTGCAGATCGACGGCCACACCAACCAGGTGAAGGTGAAGCCGAAGTACTACCCGAGCGACTGGGACCTGTCCTCGGCCCGCGCGGTCACCGTGCTGCGCCGGCTGAACGAGCAGGACGCCGTCCCGGCACGCCGCCTGACCGCCTCGGCGTTCGGGCACACCAAGCCGCTGATCGACCCGGCGAAGCCCGGCTCGCAGAGGGTGAACAAGCGCGTCGACATCGTCATCCTGTCGTCGCTGCCCGACGAGACCCGTGCACTGATCAACGACGTCATCCGCGAACGCCGAGCCGAGGGAGGGCTCTCATGACTGTGACTGCGATGCCGCAGCCGACCGCCACCGACGAGGCGGCGACGGCGGAACCGAAGAAGAGCAAGAAGAAGCTGATCATCGTGCTGGTCACGGTGCTCGCCCTCGCGGGCGGCGCGTACTGGTTCACGAAGCCGGCTCCGAAGGGGCCGCCGAAGGCGGGCGAGGTCGTGAAGCTGGACCCGATCCAGGTCAACCTGGCCGCGGGCCACTACCTGCGGGTCGGGATCGCGCTCCAGCTCGTCGAGGGGGCCAAGGAGGCCGACGGCAGCAAGGCGCTGGACTCCACGATCGCGATCTTCTCCGGTCTGCAGATGAGCGACGTCAACGACGGGAAGCACCGCGAGGAGTACCGCAAGGCCCTGGTGAAGAAGCTCGGCGAGCTCTACGAGCACGAGGTGATGGACGTCTACCTGACGGAGTTCGTCACGCAGTAGACCGACGGGTGACCCGGGAACGGCCCGGGAACGACCCTGACTACCCCCACCTAGTCCGTCCGGACCCCCTCACGGGGCCGTCCGGATGGGAAAACCCGGGATTTCCGTCCCGGGGGCGGAAACGCTCAGGTCACGCCCACGGGGGCCGATACCTCCACCCGTGAGCCTCCTGTCGTCCGGATCCACCCCCCGCCCCGGGTCCTCGAGCGCCCGCGCACGTCGGCGTACCGGGGTCACCCCGGTCGCCTACGACTTCCGGCGCCCCATCCAGCTGTCCCGCGAGCACTCGCGGATCCTGCAGCTCGGGTTCGACGGCTTCGCGCGCCAGGCGACGACGGTGTTCACGTCGTCGCTGCGCACGGTCTGCCAGGTGAACCTGACCTCGATCGAGCAGCGCAGCTACGCCGAGTACGTCGACTCGCTCGACGCCTCGACGTACCTGACCCTCTTCGCCGCCGACCCGATGCCGGGCCTCGGCGTCCTGGAGATCCCGCTCGGCGCCACGATGGCCTGTGTCGACCACATGCTCGGCGGTCCCGGCAACGAGGAGCAGCCGCAGCGCCCGCTCACCGAGATCGAGAGCGGCGTGATCAGCGGCCTGATCGAGCGCCTGCTCGGCGAGATGCGCTACTCGCTGGCCGCGATCGTGCCCCTCGAGCCGACCATCAGCGGCGTCGAGTACAGCCCGCAGTTCGCCCAGGTCGCCGGCGCGGCCGACGTCATGGTCGTCTCCACCTTCGACCTCCGCGTCGACGAGCGCAGCTACCGGATGACCATCTGCCTGCCGTTCAGCGGCCTGCACCCGCACCTGGCCTCCGCCGCCGCCCCGGCGGCCGCCTCGGACCGCGAGCGCGCCAAGCGCGCCCAGGCCGCGCAGCAGCTCCACGACCGTTTCGAGACGGTCCCGCTGGAGGTGGCGGTCCGGTTCCGCCCGACCCGCCTCGGCCCGGACGCGCTCAGCGCGCTCGTCCCCGGTGACGTCGTCCGGCTCAGCCACCCCGCAGCAGCACCGCTCGACGTCGTCGTCGACGACACCACGTTTGCCCACGCGACTGCCGGAGCCCAGGGTCAGCGCCTCGCCGCGCTGATCATCGGCACCCGGAAGGAGAACTGATGACCCCCTCGTCCACCCCCACCGGTCCCGACCTCGCGCTGGCCGCGGCTGCTGCCGCCGCCGAGGTGCTGCCGTCGGTCGACCCGCTGATCGCCGCCGGCGCGCAGCCGGGCAACGAGCACGTCACCGCCGCGTTCAGCGGTGCGGTGGTCGCCGAGATCGACGGCCCGCGGCCGGGCCGGATCGCGATCCTGGTCGGCGAGGAGCTCACCTCGGCGCTGGCCTCCAGCCCGATCGACGGCCTCGACCTGGGTGCCGCGACGCAGCCCGCGCTGGACGCGGCCGCCGCCGTCCTGGGCGGCAGCGCCCGGGCCGCCCGCACCACCGACCTGAGCCTGGTCGTCTCCGACCTGGGCGAGCCGTTCACCGTGGTCCCGCTGATCGGCGCCGGCATCGCCGCCTCGGTCCTGGTCCAGGACCACCTGCTCGAGCCCGCCGCGGCGGAGCAGAGCCCCGAGGAGTCCTACGTGGAGTCCCCGCTGACCGCCGACGTCGCCGCCCCGGAGGCCCCCGCGGCCCCGGCCGCCGCCGCCCCGGCCGAGCAGGCCTCGCCGTTCGCCCAGGCCGCCGCGCCGGCCGGCAACGTCACCGCCTTCCCGCGCCGCGGCATCGAGATGCTGCACGGCGTCGACATGGAGGTGACCGTCGAGCTCGGCCGGACCCGGATGACGGTCCGCGACCTGCTCGCGCTGACCCCGGGCGCCGTCCTCGAGCTGGACCGCGCCGCGGGCAGCCCTGCCGACCTGCTGGTCAACGGCCGCCTGATCGCCCGCGGCGAGGTCGTCGTCGTGGACGAGGACTTCGGCCTGCGCCTCACCGAGATCATCGACGACAGCGCGGTCGGCTGACCCGATGCTCGAGCTCACCCTCCGGCTGATCGTCTCCCTGGCGGTCGTCGTCGGTCTCCTCCTGCTGATCGCACGCTTCGGCGCGCGACGGTTCAAGGGCGGGTCCGACGCGCTCGTCCAGGTGGTGCACCGTCAGCCGCTGAGCCGGACCACGGCGGTCGCCGTCGTGGCGGTCGGCTCGCGTGTCCTGGTGCTCGGCACCACCGAGTCGCACGTCAGCGTGCTCACCGAGCTCGACCCGCTCGAGCTCGACGCCGGCGAGCTCGAGCTGGACACCCTCGACCTGAACGCCCTGGACGCCGCCCCGGCCGTCACCGCGACCGTGGAGGCTCCGGCCGCTGCTGCGAACGCGAGCACGTACCGCTCGCCGGCCCGGGTCGCCCCACGGCCGCCCGTCGAGCAGCCGCTGGTGCAGACGATCACCGGCAGCACCGCCCGTCCCGCAGCCCGTCCCGCAGCCCGTCCGGCAGCCCGCCCCGCCGCCCGTCCCGCCGCCCGTCCCGAGGCGCCCGTCGAGGTCCCGGCCGCCCTGGCCCTCCTCGCCGAGGAGAACGCCCCGGTCGAGCCGGTCGAGGAGGCCACCCAGCCCGCCGCCGACTTCGCCGCCGCCCTCGCCCTGATCGAGGCCGAGGACGCCCAGGCGGTCGCCCAGGCGGTCAAGGCGGTCACCCCGCTGACCTCGCGCACCCGGACCCGCACCGCCGTCGTCCCGGGCAACGGCCCGCTGGCCGGCTCGGTGCTCTCGCCGCAGACCTGGAAGCAGGCCTTCGCGGCCGCTACGCGCGGGTCGAACAAGAAGGCCTCGTGAGCCGGGCCGCGCGCCTCGTCCTGGGCGCGGTCGCGACCGCGGTCGCGATGCTCTTCCTGCTGCCCAGCACCGCGCTGGCGGCCGGGAACCCGTCCGCCGCGACCCCGGAGGCCGGCAGCACCACCTCCGTGGTCCACGACGTGCGGATGCCCGACGTCCCGGACCCGCAGGGACCCCAGGGACCGAAGGGCCCGAAGGGCGGCCAGGCCGGCGACACCTCGGTGACCGTCGACCTGAACGGGCTCACCAAGAAGCCGAGCACCTCGGTCAGCGTGATCGTCGCGATGACGCTGCTCTCGCTGCTCCCGGCGATCCTGCTCACCTGCACCAGCTTCACCAAGATCCTGGTGGTGCTCGGCCTGACCCGCAACGCGCTCGGTCTCCAGCAGACGCCGCCGAACCAGGTCCTCGCCGGGCTCGCGCTCTTCCTCAGCCTGTTCATCATGGCGCCGGTGCTCAGCGACATGAACGACACCGGCGTCCAGCCCTACATGAACGGCGACAAGACCGCCACGCAGGCCTTCAAGGACGGTGTCGAGCCGCTCAAGGAGTTCATGCTCGCCCACACCGACGACAGCGAGCTCGAGCTGCTCACCAGCGTCGCCCACCGGGAGCTGCCCAAGGACCACGCCGACGTCAGCATGGCGACCCTGGTGCCGGCGTTCGTGATCAGCGAGCTCAAGCAGGCGTTCATCATCGGGTTCATCATCTTCATCCCGTTCCTGGTGATCGACATCGTCGTCTCCGGGGCGTTGATGGCGCTCGGCATGATGATGATGCCGCCGGTGATGGTGTCGCTGCCGTTCAAGCTGCTGCTCTTCGTCCTCGTCGACGGCTGGGCACTGGTGATCAAGTCCCTCGTCGCGAGCTACGGGACCTAGGTGACCTGACATGAACGCCTACATCACCGACACCGACGTCATCCAGATCGCCCTCCAGACGATGATGGTGGCGCTGAAGCTGTCCGCGCCGATCCTGGTCACCTCGCTGGTGATCGGCTTCACCGTCTCGCTGTTCCAGTCGATGACGCAGATCCAGGAGTTCACGCTCTCCTTCGTGCCCAAGGTGATCGGCGTCGGTGTCGCGCTGCTGATCTGCGGGAACTGGATGCTGCACACGATGGTCGACTTCACCAAGGACCTCTTCGACCTCATCCCGTCACTGCTGGGGTAGGCCGTCCATGACCATCTCTGTCGCCGGTGAGCCGCTGATCGCCTACCTGCTCGCGTCGGTCCGGATCATCGCGTGGCTCGCGGTCGTGCCGCCGTTCTCCTCGCGCGCGGTCCCGGCGATGGCGAAGGTGGTGCTCTCCCTCGGCCTGGCGTTCGCGGTGACGCCGACGATGAGCGGGGAGATCCCGACGGAGTTCTTCGCGCTGCTGGTCAACGTGCTCACCCAGGTGCTGATCGGCGCGGGCATGGGCTTCGTGACCTACCTGCTCTTCCAGGCGGTCGCGACCGCCGGCTCGCTGGTCGACATGTTCGGCGGCTTCGCGCTCGCCCAGGGCTTCGACCCGCTCGGCATGACCATGAACACCGTCTTCGGCAAGTTCCACCAGATGCTGGCGACAGTGCTGCTCTTCGCCACCGGCGGCCACCTCCTGGTCATCGGCGGCCTGCTGCGCACCTTCGAGTTCCTGCCGCTGGGGACCAGCCCGGACATCGCCCGGCCGACCGACCTGCTGGTCACCGCGATGAGCATGTTCTTCACCGTCGCCGTCCAGATCGCGCTGCCGATGATCGCGGTGCTGTTCATCGCCGACCTCGGTCTGGCGCTGCTCACCAAGGTCGCGCCGTCCCTGAACGCGATCAACGTGATGTTCCCGGCGAAGATCGGCCTCACCCTGCTGCTGATCGGGCTCTCGTTCCCGGTCCTGCCGGACGTGATGTCCCACCTCGTCGACCTCGCCAACGAGGCGATGGCCACCATCTCGGGGGCGCCGCGATGAACGGGGGTGAGCAGTGAGCGGAGGCGAGAAGACAGAGAAGCCGACAGCGAAGAAGCGCAAGGAGTCGCGCAAGGAAGGTCAGGTCCCGCGCACCCAGGAGCTCGGCGGCTGGGCCTCGATGCTGCTCGTCGGGCTGGCCCTGCCCACGCTGCTGGCCCACGAGCTCGGCGCGCTGCGCGAGCTGATGGCCGCCGCCCTCGCGATGGGCGACGACGCCAGCGTCCCGAAGGCGCTCACCCTGCTGGCCGGCGCCGGCAAGCACGTCTTCTTCGTCCTCATCGGCCTCGGCTCCGCGGTGATGCTCGTCGGCGTCGGCGCCGCGCTCGCCCAGGGCGGCTTCTTCGTCGCCACCAAGGCCGTCAAGCCCAAGTGGTCCAAGCTCAACCCGATCCAGGGCGTCAAGCGGATCTTCGGACCCCAGGCCCTCTGGGAGGGCGCGAAGATGCTGCTCAAGAGCACCTGCGTCGCCCTGGTCGTCTACATGGCCGTGAAGGCGACCATGCCGATGATCGGCGGCCTGGTCCCGATCCCGACCGTCATCGACACCGTCTCCGCCTCCGCGCTCACCCTGATCCGCAACATCGGCGTCGTCGGCATCGTCATGGCCGGCGCCGACTACGCGTTCCAGCGGCGCAAGGTCGGCAAGCAGACCCGGATGTCGAAGGAAGAGATCAAGCAGGAGTACAAGCAGACCGAGGGCGACCCGATGGTCAAGAGCGCGATCCGCTCCCGCCAGCTCGCCGCCGCCCGGAACCGGATGATGGCCGACATCCCGCAGGCCGACGTCGTCCTCGTCAACCCGACCCACGTCGCGGTCGCGCTCAAGTACGACGCCGAGCGCGGCGCCCCGCGCGTGGTCGCCCGCGGCGCGGGTGCCGTCGCCCTGAAGATCCGTGCCCTCGCCACCGCCGGCGAGGTCCCGCTGGTCCGCGACGTCCCGCTCGCCCGGGCGCTCTACTCCTCCACCAAGGTCGGCCAGGAGATCCCGGCCGAGCTGTTCGGCGCGGTCGCCCAGGTGCTCGCGTTCGTGATCAGCCGGCGCGGGCGCGGCCAGCGCGGCGGCGAGCACGGCAGCCCGCGGCGGGGCAGCACGCTTCCCGTCGTACCGACGGCCGCGAAGCGGCGGTCCGAGGACCGCAAGAAGATCCGGTCGAACCCGCGCAGAAAACCCTCATCTCCGGTCCTGACCGGCCGATAGGGAGCACGACGTCAGGACGACGTCGACCCCCTGTGCCACGGACGGCGCGCCCCTGGCGACCCCTCATCGGGTCGAACTCGAGAGCCGGAGCGACCGCCCATGAAGCGTCTGATGCAGCTCGGTGTGCCCGTCGGCATCGTGTTCATCGTGGTGATGCTGGTCGTTCCGCTGCCCGCGATCGTCCTCGACATGTTCATCGCCATGAACATCACCGGCGCGCTCCTCGTCCTGCTGACCGCGATGTTCATCGGCCGGCCGCTGGACTTCAGCTCCTTCCCCGCGATCATCCTCGTGATGACCCTGTTCCGGCTCGCGCTCAACGTCAGCGCGACCCGCCTCGTCCTGCTTGACGGGTACGCCGGCAAGGTCATCGACACCTTCGGCCACTTCGTCGTCGGCGGCTCGCTCCTCGTCGGCCTGATCGTCTTCGCGATCCTCCTGGTCATCCAGTTCGTCGTCATCACCAACGGTGCCGGCCGGGTCGCCGAGGTCGGCGCCCGGTTCACCCTCGACGCGATGCCCGGCAAGCAGATGGCGATCGACGCCGACCTCAACTCCGGCCTCATCGACGAGGACGAGGCCCGCCGGCGCCGTACCGAGGTGCACGCCGAGGCGGACTTCTACGGCTCGATGGACGGTGCCTCGAAGTTCGTCAAGGGCGACGCGATCGCCGCGGTCGTGATCACCCTGGTGAACCTGATCGGTGGCTTCATCGTCGGCATGACCCAGAAGGGCCTGTCGTTCTCCGAGGCCATCGAGACCTACAGCCTGCTCTCCATCGGCGACGGCCTGGTCTCCCAGATCCCGGCACTGCTGCTCTCGGTGGCCACCGGTCTGATCGTCACCCGGGCGACCGGCAACCAGGACATGGGTTCCGACATCCTGGCCCAGCTCACCACCCGGCAGCTGCCGCTGCGGGTCGCCGGCTTCGCCGCGCTCACGCTCTGCCTCATCCCGGGCATGCCGAAGATCCCGTTCATCTTCGCCGGCGGCATCATGCTCGTCGTCTCGACCCGGATCCAGGAGAACCGGCCCGAGGAGGCCACCGCGGGCGGCGAGTCCGCCGCGCTCGCGCTCCCCTCGCCGGACTCCCCCGAGGTCCTGGCCGGCGAGATCCAGGTCGACCCGCTCGGCCTCGAGCTCTCCGCCGACATCATCGACCTCGTCGACCCGAGCGCCGGCGGTGACCTGCTGGAGCGGGTCAAGGCGCTGCGCCGGAAGGTCGCCGGCGACATCGGCATCGTCGTGCCGCCGGTGCGGACCCGCGACAACCTCGACCTGCCGATGCACACCTACGCCATCAAGCTCTTCGGCATCGAGGTCGCCCGCGGCGAGTCGCCCAAGGGCTGCGTCCTCGCGATCGGCGACTTCCTGGGCTCGCTGCCCGGGCAGCCGACCCGCGAGCCGGTCTTCGGACTTGAGGCGAAGTGGATCCCGATGGAGCTGCGCAACCAGGCCGAGATCAGCGGCGCGACCGTCGTCGACCGGGCCTCGGTGATCACCACCCACCTCGCCGAGGTCGTCACCTCGCACGCCTCCCGGCTGCTCGGCCGCGAGGACGTCAAGATGCTCACCGAGGTCATCAAGCGCACCCACCCCGTCGTCGTCGAGGAGCTCACCCCGGCGCAGCTCACCCTCGGCGAGGTCCAGCGGGTGCTCCAGTCGCTGCTCGACGAAGCCGTCTCCGTGCGCGACCTCGTCCGGATCTTCGAAGCGCTGTCACTGCGGGCGCAGGCGACCAAGGACCTCGACTCCCTGGTCGAGTCGGCCCGCCAGGCGCTCGGCCCGGCGATCGTGGCGCCGTACACCTCCGACAGCACCGTCAACGTCATCAGCATGGAGCCGCAGCTCGAGCAGCAGATGCTGGAGAGCCTGCGACCGACCGAGATGGGGACGGTCATCGCGATCGACCCCGAGGTCGGGCAGTCCGTGCTGATGCAGCTCGCGAACCTGATGACCGAGGCCGAGAACACCGGCGTCCGCCCGGTCCTGGTCTGCTCGCCCCAGCTCCGCTCCGCCGTACGACGCCTCGTCCGGCCCTCGCTCCACCAGCTTCCGGTTCTGTCCTACTCCGAGCTCGTCGGTGCTGACCAGGTCCGCTCGGTCGGCATCGTCACCTCGGGTCACATGATGGCGGTGACTGCATGAGCCCTCTGTCCGGCGGTGTCCTCACGGCGGCGACCCTGGTCGCCTCCCCCGCGCTCTGGTCCAGCCTCGTCGACGGCACCATGCCGCTGGACGTGGCCCTCACCCGCTACCTGATCGCGGTCGGCGTCTGCTGGCTGCTGCTCAGCATCGTCGTCGAGTTCGCCTTCCCCTCCGCCAAGACCCTCGCCGCCGCGCAGCTGGAGAACGAGGCCGCCGAGGAAGCCGAGACCGTAGGCCCCGACCAGGCCGCGTAGCCGCTTCTCGAGCCGCCGCTCCCTGGTCGTCGGGCCTGTCGAGACGGCGTGAGCCAGGCATGGCCCGTCCTCGCAGCCGCCCCCGAATTTCCCTGTGGACAAGGCGAATTCCGATACCAAGACTGTCGGTCCAGGTCCGTAGATTCATCTCATGACCACCGGCACCCTCGACGCAGCAGCGGCGCTGACCGCCGCACGCCGCTTTCGTGCCGAAGCTGATGCTGCCGAGGTCGGCCTGCTCGTGCAGGCAGTCGCCTGGGCAGCACAACACACAGTCTCCGACCCGGACTTCGCGGCGACCTGGGGCGACTCCCCGATCCCGCTGGCGGGCGAGGGCGCACCGCTGGTCTCGAACTTCTGTGTCACCGAGTTCAGCGCCGCGCTCGGGATGTCGGACCGCTCCGGTCGGGCGCTGATCGCCGAAGCCGTGGAGATCGCCCACCGGCTGCCCCGGGTCTGGCACCGCATCACCACCGGCACCCTGAAGGTGTGGCGAGCGCGACTGATCGCCTCCAAGACCCTGCACCTGTCGATGGACGCGGCAGCGTACGTCGATGCGCAGGTCGCGCGGTTCGCCCACCGGATCGGGGCGGCGGAGACAGACCGGCTGGTCGACGCAGCGATCGCGACGTTCATGCCCCAGACCGCCCGCGAGATCGCCGAACGTCGCGCCGACCAGCGCCACGTGACCGTGGACCACCACCAGGTCTCCTTCGAAGGCACCTCCCTGATCCACGGCGAGCTCGACCTGGTCGATGCCCTCGACCTCGACGCCCGCCTCTCCGCCGACGCGGCTCAGCTCAAGGAATGGGGCTCCGAAGCCTCCCTCGATGCCCGCCGGGCCGAAGCCCTGGGGAACCTGGCCCGCGGCGAACTGCCGCTGCCCTCCTCCTCGCTGGTTGAGGAGGCCGCGCAGCGGCCGTCTCGAAACCCCGCAAGCCAAGAAGCAACCGCACCACCAGCCCCCCGCCGCCCCATCACCCTCTACCTCCACCTCGACCCCCGCGACCCCTTCGGCCGCCTGGAGAACCGCGGCCCCCACCTGATCTCCCAGGAACAGATCCAGGACTGGCTCAACGCACCCGGCGCCCACATCACCCTCCGCCCCGTGATCGACCTCAACGAAGAACTCGCGACCACGGCCTACCAGCCCTCCGACCGGCTCCGCGAACAAGTCATCCTCCGAGACCGCACCTGCGTGTTCCCCTACTGCACCCGCAACGCGAGAGCCTGCGACCTCGACCACATCGAGCCCTACGACCCCGACGGCGGCACCGACCAGACCCGGACCTCGAACCTCGCCGCCCTCTGCCGCCACCACCACCGCCTCAAAACCCACGCCGGCTGGCACTACGAAATCCAGAGACCCGGCTCCTACCGCTGGCGATCACCAGCCGGCTACACCTACCTCCGCGACCAGACCGGCACCCGACAACTCACCCCGAGACCCGTCGACCCACCCCACTGACGCCCGATCCTGTTGTAGCCCGGTCACGGGCGGTACAACCTCGGACCCCACGTCCGCCCCGGCGTGCCGTCATACCCCCGTGCGTACGCGTCGTCCTCCCAGACCGCGTCGGCATCGCGGCCGCTCGGTCGAGCTTCCAGCCGCATGGCACTGCCGATGACCGCGGCGCGGATCCAGGCCGGGTTCTTCAGGCAGTCCCGGGGAACGGTGACGGTGACCGTGCTGCGCTCGTAGTCGAACCGAGCCGTCGCCTCGGGGCACCGCGACTCACCGGACACGTAGAGGTCCACGCTCTGCTGACCGCGGTCGTCCAGCGCGGTGAGCTGCCAGGGATGAGTGCGGTGTGCGTCGGTCTTGAGGTAGGCCGAGACGTCGATGAGCTGACCCGTGCGCAACTGTCGGAATCGGACCTCGATCCTCAGAGCAGTGGCGCGGTGCTCCACGGCGGTCCGCAGGATGTCAGCGGTGGTGTCGTTAGGTGCCGGCGCCCACGCGTTCCGGTCCGGCAACCGGCTCGAGACGATGACGTCGCCGGACGGATCCGGGACCGAGCTGTGGGACAGGCGGTCCGTACTGGAGCAACCGGCAGCGACCATCACCACGACAAGAACGACAGCCGAGACGCCCAGGACCCTCACACCAGCTGGCACGCCTTCACCTCTCCGACGTTGTGGTCGCTCGCGCTGACACTTGCGGCGGGCCACCTCGTGAACCGCCGTGCGGGGCCGTCGGTCGCGAGGATCGCCCCGGAGCCGTCCAGCACTGCCGACTCGATCTCCCAGACGCCGAGCTGGGTCTCGGGGGCACCGGCGACCTTGAACTGCAGGGCGACGAAGTAGACGCCGTCGACATCGGGTGACTTGAGAGCCACGGCTCGGCCCGGGACCAGGTGGATCCCCTTCCTCTGGCCCGCCACAATCCGCTGGACCGTGCTGGCGGCGACCGGGAGGCAGTGCACGCCGTCCCGGGGGTCCGGTGCCGTGCTCGACTCCGCCGGCAGCGACTTCGCCTCCGGTCCGTCGCCGTCGGACGAGCAGCCCGAGGCGACGAGGACGAGCGCGGCGACAACGACGAAGATCTTCACGGCCGAACTCTGGCAGGTCAGTACCCGCCGCTCCACCCCTTCGGGACTGCCATACTCGGCCGACCGATCAGGAAGGCACCGATGACCGAGCCGCAGTCCCCGCCCCCGGGCTACCCGTACCCGGCGTACCCGCCGGCCCCGCAGAGCACCCCGGGCTCGGCCACGGCCGCGCTGGTGCTCGGCATCCTCAGCATCGTGATGTGCGGGTTCGTCCTGGGCATCCCGGCGATCATCCTGGGCAGCAGAGCGAAGAGGGAGATCGACGCCTCGCAGGGCCGGCTGGGCGGGCGCTCCAGCGCGCAGGCGGGGTTCGTGCTGGGGATCATCAGCACGGTGTTCAGCGGCCTGGCCACGCTGATCGTGCTGGTGGTGTTCATCTTCGGCGGCGTGGTCCAGAGCGGCTTCGAGGCGACGTGCAGCTCGACCACCTCGGGCACCACCATCGCCGAGGCCTGCTGACGCGCGCTACTTCTTCTTGGGCTTCTTGTGCTTCGCGCCGCTGAGCGCGACCACGGCCTGCCCGGTCAGCTCCAGGTTCTCCCGGAGGCGGGCGTTCTCGAGGATCAGCGACTCGGCCACGACGAAGAGGGCCGCGCTCGCGTCCAGGAGCTGCTCGATCCGGGCCCGTACGACGGGGTCCTCGACGTCGCCGGCCTCCTCGACGCCCGCGTCGGCGGCGATCATCCGTTCGCGGGCGTCGGCGAGCACCTCGGCCGCGACCGCGAGCTCGTCGGCCTCCTCGTGCTGCTCCGCTTCCTGCGACGGGCTCATCCGCCGACCCCTGCCAGCGGGTCCGCGGAGCCGAGCCAGTGCAGCAGCAGCCGGACGCCGAAGCCGGTGGGCCCGGCCGTCCACTCGTCGCTGTCCTTGAGGGCGTCGCCGACGGAGGCGATGTCCAGGTGCACCCAGGGAAGGCCACCGGTGAAGTGCTGGAGGAAGAGCGCGGCGGTGATCGCGGGCGCCCGGCCCGGGGCGTTGTCGGAGTCGGCCACCTTCGAGGAGAGGAAGCTCTCGTACTCCTCGCTGAGCGGCATCCGCCACAGCCGTTCGCCGGACTCCCGGGAGGCTTGTTCCAGGTGGGCGGCCGCAGCGTCGTCGGTGGCGAAGTAGCCGCCGGTGTGCAGCCCGAGCGCGACCTTGATGGCGCCGGTCAGCGTGGCGATGTCGACGACCAGGTCGGGCTTGATCTCGTCGACGGCGTACCGGAGCGCGTCGGCGAGGACGAGCCTGCCCTCGGCGTCGGTGTTGGTCACCTCGGTGGTCCGGCCGCCCCAGTGCGTGATCACGTCGCCGGGGCGCAGCGCGTCGCCGCCGATGGAGTTCTCCGCGATCGGCAGCAGGCCGGTCACGCGGACCGGGCAGCCGACCTGGTGCAGCGCGCCGAGGGTGGCGGCGACGACCGCGGCGCCGGTCATGTCGCGCTTCATGTTGACCATCGACTCACCGGGCTTGATCGACAGACCGCCGGTGTCGAACGTGATCCCCTTGCCGACGAGCACGACGTGCGGTGCCCGCCGCTTCTTCGGGGTGTAGTCCAGGCGGACGAGGCGCGGCGGCGAGGCGGAGGCGCGCCCGACGGCGAGGATGCCGCCGAAGCCCTCCTTCTCGAGCTCCGGCTGCCCCCACACCTTCGTCTTGAGCTGGCCCGGTGCCGCGAGCACGAGCGCCTGCTCGGCCAGCCACTCGGGGGACTTGACGTTGGACGGCATGGTCGCGAGCCAGCGGGCCCGGAAGCTCGCCCCCGCGATCGCCTCCGCCCGGGCGAGGACAGCGGCGTCCGCAGCCGGGTCCGCGAGCGCCAGTACGACGCGGCGCACGAGCCGGGGGGCCTGCTCCTCGGTGCGCATGGTGAACCGGAACGACGCCAGCACCGCCCCCGCGACGAACGCGGTCAGCCCGGCCTGGTCGCCCACGGCCTGGACCGCGGACTCGACGGTCTCGTGCCCGGTCGCGGCCCGGGCGAGGGCGGCGCCCGCCTTCCGCAGGTCGTCGGGCCCGGCGCCGCCGACACCGACGGCGTACAGGGTGAGCCCGGGGAACGGGAGTGCCGTGACCGACCCGGCCGCGGCCTTCGCCCCGGCCTGGTCGAGCAGCGCCAGCAGGTCGGCGTCGAGGTCGTCGGCCAGGGAGGCGGCGCCGGGGCCGAGCTCCAGGGCGCCGTCGTCGTCGAGCAGGGCGAGAGCGACGGCTCCGGCCTCGCGACGCGGCGCGGCCGCACTCAGGGTGAAGTTCGGCGTCGGCACTGCTGAGGGCAACGGCACGTGGCGACAATACCGAAGGCCCCGACCCCCGCAGTGGGGGTCGGGGCCTTCAGTTTCCCGAGAGCAAGCTGGGGTCGGACTCAGCCGACGACGTTCTTGAGGGCTTCACCGAGTGCGCCGGCCTCTTCGGCGTTCAGCTCGACCACGAGACGGCCACCGCCTTCGAGCGGGACCCTCATCACGATGCCCCGGCCCTCCTTGGTGACCTCCAGCGGCCCGTCGCCGGTCCGCGGCTTCATTGCCGCCATGCGCACACCTCTTCCCTTAGCGTGAATCCGAGCGTCCACCGCAGATGTGACGCTGTTCTCACCATTATTCCCCATCAAGCCCGGGCGCCCACAATCCGCCGGCACCCCGGTACGGCACACTCGGACCCGTGCACGCCCGTTCTGCGCTGTTCGACCTGTACGGCGACCACCTGCTCAGCCGTGGTGGCAGCGCGCCCGTGGCGGCCCTGATCCGCATCCTCGAGCCGCTCGGGATCCGCGCGCCGGCGGTCCGGACCGCCATCTCCCGGATGGTCGCGCAGGGCTGGCTCTCCCCCGAGCCGCGGGCCGGCGAGACGCAGCCGCGGGAGGACGGCCAGCGCGGGGCGGCGTACCGGCTCACCGACCGGGCCCGGCTCCGCCTCGACGAGGCGGGCGCCCGCATCTACCGCACCAGGCCGGAGCCGTGGGACGGCCACTGGCACGTCCGCGTGCTGGCCCCGATCGCCGAGCGCAGCCGGCGCGAGCGGGTGCGCACCCAGCTCCGGTTCCTCGGCCTGGCCCCGATCAGCGACAGCACCTGGGTGAGCCCGTGGCCCTCCGCCGGCGCCGACGCCCTGGTCGCCGAGGAGTCGCTCGCGGTGGTCGCGCTGACCACGACCGATGCCGAGCCCGCGGGTCGGCTGCTCGCCGCGTTCGACGTCGACGCCCTCGGCGCCGCGTACGCCGCCTGGCTGGACGAGGCCGCCCGCCAGGTCGAGCCGGCGCTCGGCGACGCGGACGACCGGACCGCCTTCGTCGTACGCTCGGAGCTGCTGCACAGCTGGCGGATGTTCCTCTTCTCCGACCCCGGGCTCCCCGACGTGCTGCTCCCGGCGGACTGGCCGGGCCACCGCGCCGCCGCCTTCTTCGACGAGCACGCCGCCCGGCTGCTGCCGGCAGCCTCCCGCTTCATCGACCAGTGCCTCACCCCGACAGGAGCCGACAGATGACCGAGCCGATCAGCCTGACCACCACCGACGGCGTCGCCACGATCGCGCTCACGCGCCCCGAGGCGATGAACAGCCTCGACATCGCCACCAAGGAGGCCCTGCTGGCGGCGGTCACCCAGGTGGCCGGGGACAGCTCCGTGCGGTGCGTCGTGCTGACCGGCTCCGGGCGCGCCTTCTGCGTCGGCCAGGACCTCAAGGAGCACGTCGCGCTGCTGGAGAGCGGCAGCACCGACGAGCTGTTCACCACCGTCGAGCGGCACTACAACCCGATCGTCTCGACACTCGCGGACATGCCGAAGCCGGTGATCGCGGCCGTGAACGGCGTCGCGGCCGGCGCAGGGGCCAGCCTCGCGTTCGCCTGCGACCTGCGGATCCTGGGCGAGTCGGCCGGCTTCAACCTGGCCTTCCCGGGCGTCGCGCTCTCCTGCGACACCGGCGCCTCCTGGACCCTGCCCCGGCTGGTCGGCCGGGCCAAGGCCCTGGAGCTGCTGTACTTCCCGAGCACGCTGACCTCCGGGGAGTCGCTCGAGCTCGGCCTGGCGACCCGGGTCGTCCCGGACGCCGACCTCGCCGACGAGGTGGCCGGCCTGGCTGCGAAGCTCGCCGCCGGCCCGACGCTCTCCTACGCCTCGATCCGGCAGTCGGTGAACTTCTCCGCCACGCACGACTTCGGCGAGTCGCTGGCGTTCGAGGGCTCGAAGATGACGCTCACCGGCGCCAGCGGCGACCACCGGCGCGCGGTGGCGGCGTTCCTGGCGAAGGAGAAGGCGACTTTCGAAGGTCGCTGAGAAAGAGTTCAGCGCAGCGAAGGTCGCTGAGAAAGATTCAGCGGCGCGCGAAGACCGCGGCGAGCAGCCCCCGCGGTCCGGTCCGCTCGGCCTGCCGGGTCGACACCCCGGCGCCGTACTCGACGGTGAGCGCGACCCCCGGCATCGTCCGGTTGAACCACTGCGTCATCGTGCCGTGGCAGCCGCTGTTGCAGTTGAAGACCTTCCTCGGCAGCTGCAGGTCCGACGCGAGCCGCAGCGCGAGCTGCCGGGCCCCCGCCTTCCCGTACGACGTGTCGACGCCGTACAGGGGCTGGTGGAACGAGACCACGAACCGCGGGTTCACGTTGCGCAGGAACCGCATCAGCGACCGGGTCTCCGGTTCGCTGGCCGGCCGGCTGCCGGAGCTGTAACGGCCCTTCTGGCGGATCCAGCTCACCGGGTAGTTCCGGTTCAGGTCGACGCCCCGGGCGTTCTGCCGGGTGTTGCGCGCGTTGCCGTCTGCGTTCAGGTTCGGCACCACCCAGATGTCGGCGCCCTTGATCGCGGAACCGGCCATGAGGTTCCGCAGGATCTGCGCCGGTTGTGCCTCGTTGCCGTGCATCGTGGCCAGGAAGACGACCTTGTTCGGCGAGGACGCCTCGCCGAGCCGGTACGCGCGGATCGGCCGTCCCTTCAGGGTGTGCCCGATGATCCGGGAGCCGATGACCGCGCTGGTCGACGACCCGGCCGCCTGCGCCGGGGCGGGCGCGACGAGCAGGGTCGTCGCGAGGACGAGTCCGAGAGCCAGACCGATGGTTCTGCCCGAGAGGTGACGCATCACGTCAGTTTCCCCGAGACCAGCAGGTAGGTCCAGACGATCGACCCGACCAGGAGCCCGACGTGGCCGAGGACCGAGAGTCCTGGCCCGTCGCCCCAGGAGTCGGACGCCGGTCCGGAGGCGTGCCGCCCGTGCGCCGGAAGCCAGCGCACCAGGATCAGCAGGCCCGCCGCGGTCGTCACCCACCAGCAGAGCAGGCCCGCGTAGCCGATCCAGGTCCGGACGTCGGCCAGCAGGAAGGTGCCCCAGAGCACCAGCGCGAGCGTGCCGGCGACGGTGTGCAGGTTGACGAGCCCRCGCGGGACCGCGAACCGGCCGGCCGCGTCCTCGTCACCGGCGGCGAGCCGGACCCGGGTCAGGACGACCACGACGGCGGCCAGGGCGGTCAGGACGAACGCGATCCGGTCCGGAGTCATCGGCCCAGAGTGCCAGAATCCGTCCCGCCTTCGTCGGACCCCGGACGCGGGGCGTCGGGCCCGGGCAGGCCGTCGATCTGCGCCGCCAGCCGGTCGAGCAGGGCGTCGACCTCGCTGGCGCGGTAGCCGCGCACCGCGGTCGTGAACCGGACCGCCCGCAGGTCGGCGCCGTCGAGCGGCCGGTCGGCCGGCACGGTCACGTCCCGGCGGTCGTCGTACACGCGGGCCAGCGGCTTGCCCTCGCCCACGGCGACCACGACGACGGCGCCGATCACCAGCACGATCAGCACGCCGAAGAACCACATCATCGCGACGCCACCATGATCCGCACGGCCTCCTCGAGGTCGTCGGTGAGGACGAGCGCGTCCAGGTCGGCCTGGGCGATCTTGCCGCTCGCGAGCACCGTGTCGCGCAGCCAGTCGATCAGCCCGCTCCAGTACTCGACGCCGACGAGGACGACCGGGAAGGAGGTGATCTTCCTGGTCTGGGCGAGCGTGAGCGCCTCGAACAGCTCGTCGAAGGTGCCCAGGCCGCCGGGCAGGACGATGAAGCCCTGCGCGTACTTCACGAACATGGTCTTCCGGGCGAAGAAGTACCGGAAGTTGATGCCGAGGTTCACGTAGTCGTTGACGCCCTGCTCGAAGGGGAGCTCGATGCCGAGGCCGACGCTGGTGCCGCCCGCCTCGGAGGCGCCCTTGTTGGCCGCCTCCATCGCACCCGGGCCACCGCCGGTGATCACCGCGAACCCGGCCTCGACCAGCCGGCGGCCGACCTCGACGCCCTTCGCGTAGTAGGGGTCGTCGGCCGGGGTCCGGGCCGATCCGAAGACGGCGATCGCGGGACCCAGCTCGGCGAGCGCGCCGAAGCCCTCGACGAACTCGGACTGGATCCGGAGGACCCGCCACGGGTCGGTGTGCAGCCAGTCGCTCGCCCCGCGGGTGTCGAGCAGCCGCTGGTCGGTGGTGGAGGCGTCGATCTGCTGGTCGCGCTGGAACGTCGGTCCCTTGCGCCTGATCCGGCGCTGGCCGCTCACCGGGTCGACCCTTCCCCGGCCACGCCCTCGTCGGCACCGAGCCAGGACCGGAGGGCCGTCTCGCAGCGACGGATCTGTTCGAGCGGCACGTGTTCCTCCTGCTTGTGGGCGAAGACCGGGTCGCCCGGCCCGTAGTTCACCGCCGGGATGTCGAGCGTGCTGAACCGTGCGACGTCGGTCCAGCCGAACTTCGGGTGGATCTCGCCGCCGACGGCGTCGGCGAACGCCTTCGCGGCCGGCCGGTCCAGGCCCGGCAGCGCGCCGGGCGCGGAGTCGGTGACGACGACTTCGTAGCCGGCGAAGAAGTCCTGGACGAAGGCGAGCGCCTCGTCCTCGGAACGGTCCGGCGCGAACCGGTAGTTGACCGTCAGCACGCACTCGTCGGGGATCACGTTGGTGGCGACGCCGCCGCTGACGAGCACCGCGTTGAGGCCCTCGTGGTACTCCAGGCCGTCGATGACCGGCTTGCGCGCCTCGTACGCCGCCAGCCGGTTGAGCACGTCGGCGGCGCCGTGGATCGCGTTGACCCCGCGCCACGACCGGGCCGAGTGGGCGCGCTCGCCGCGGGTGGTGACCTCGACGCGGAGGGTGCCCTGGCAGCCGGCCTCGACGCCGGCGTTGGACGGTTCCATCAGGATCGCGAAGTCGGCCGCGAGGAGCTCGGGGCGCTGCTCGGCGATCAGCCGGAGCCCGTTGTGCACCGAGGCGATCTCCTCGCCCTCGTAGAAGAGGTAGGTGACGTCCCGGTTCGGCGCGGGCACCCCGGCGGCGAGCTTGAGGGCGACCGCGACGCCGCCCTTCATGTCGCAGGTGCCGAGGCCGTGCAGGTAGGTGCCGTCGTTGCGCGAGGGCAGGTTGTCGTTCAGCGGGACGGTGTCGACGTGGCCCGCGATCACGACCCGCTCGGGGTGCCCGAGGTCGGTGCGCGCGACCAGCGAGTTGCCGATCCGGGTCACGGCCAGGTGCGCGCACCCGGCCAACGCCGCCTCGATGGCGTCCGTGATCGCCTTCTCGTCGAGGCTCACCGACTCGATGTCGACGAGCGCGGCCGTGAGGTCGACGACGTCCGCCGTCAGGTCCAGAACCATGCCTGCATCCTGTCAGGTCCGACCGAAGCGAGGAGGTCGAGGAACGCGTTCTGCGCGTGTCACGAAACCCCGGGAAACACGCAGAACTCGTTCCCCTCCGGGTCCGCGAGCGTGGTCCAGCGCGGCAGCTCCCAGAGCACGGTCGCTCCGCGGGCCATGAAGTCATCGACGTCGCCGTAGACGTCCCAGTGCCACCGGTTCTTCACGGTCTTCGGCTCGGGCACCGGCGCGAAGACCATCGCCCAGAACGGGGCGACGGCAGTGCTCGGGAAGCCCGGCACCCCGGTGAACCACCACCACGGCCGGCCGTCGTTCTGCGCCTCGACCCCGAAGACCCCGGCCCACCAGCGGGCGCTCGCCTCGGGATCGACCGAGTCGACGACGAGCTCGAAGATCCGGTAGTCGGCCAGCCGTTCCGGCGGCTGCACCATCGCGCAGAACTCGCCCCCTTCGGGATCGGCCATCACGGTCCAGTGGATCTCCGCGTCGGGCTCCCGCACGACGGTCGCGCCGAGCGCCAGCAGCTCGCCGACGTCCGCGACGCTGACGTCGGGGTGCACGCGATGCTTCACGGTCTTCGGCTCGGGGACGGGGCTCACCGAGATCCCCTGCCCCTCCTCGGGACCGACCACGTCGACCCAGTCCGCGGTTGGGCCGGGATCGCTCAGCCCGAGCCCGGCGGCGGCCGCCCAGAACCGGCTGAGCGCGTTCGCATCACCTCCGTCGACCGAGTGGCTGTCGAGGCAGAGCTCCTTGAAGCGGGCTGTCGGTGCGCTCATGCCTGCACCCTGCCACGGGGCGCCGACAAGCTGCCCGGCCCGGACGACGAGGGCGGACGACTACGGCATCAGCTTGTAGACGTCGATCGTCGACTCCTCCGGGGGCGCCGCGAAACCGCCCTCGATCCCGGCCTGCATCGTCGGCATCAGGATCTCGTCGCGGAACTTCTCCCAGCTCTCCTGGGAATCGTGGACGGCCATGATGCTCCAGCCGTCCCCGGAGGGCCCGGCGGCGTGGAAGAGCTGCCCCTCGGGCAGCGTGTCCGGCGTCGGGTGGACCGCGGCGATCGACGCCTCGTACTGCTCGCGGGTACCTCCCGCGAAGTGGTGCACGACTCCGTAGGCCATGACGGCCTCCTTCGGTTGGTGTGCGGGTGACCAAGGTTGGTGCGCTGGTGCCCAATTCGGACGCTAGACCTGTTCTGGCGGACGGACCATGGCACGGCCGGGTCAGGTCCGCCGGGTAGCCTGACCGACATGTCGACGCCTCCTTCCCCCTCCCCCACGCACGCCTGGGGCTTCGGTCTCGCGACGATCGCCGCGGACGGTGCGACCCTCGACACCTGGTACCCGAGCCCGGCTCTCGGCCAGGCCCCCGAGGGGGTCGAGGCGCCCCAGTTCCTGACCGCCCTGGAGGGCAAGGACGAGGCGCGCCGGGTGCACACCGAGGTCGTGCTCCGCTCCATCGGGCTCGCCGCCGCTCCGGCCGACGCCAGCGACGCCTACCTCCGCCTGCACCTGCTCAGCCACCGCCTGGTGGCGCCGCACGGCCAGAGCCTGGACGGGCTCTTCGGGCTGCTCAGCAACGTCGTCTGGACCGACCGCGGTCCGTGCGCGGTGGCCGGCTTCGAAGAGGTCCGCGCCGTCCTCCGGGCCGAGGGCCCGGTCCAGGTCTTCGGCATCGACAAGTTCCCGCGGATGACCGACTACGTCGTCCCGACCGGTGTCCGCATCGCCGACGCCGACCGCGTCCGGCTGGGCGCACACCTGGCCGAGGGCACCACGGTCATGCACGAGGGCTTCGTGAACTTCAACGCCGGCACGCTCGGCGCCTCGATGGTCGAGGGCCGGATCTCGGCCGGCGTCGTGGTCGGCGACGGCTCCGACGTGGGTGGCGGCGCCTCGATCATGGGCACGCTGTCGGGCGGCGGCAACCAGGTCATCTCGATCGGCCGGCGCTGCCTGCTCGGCGCGAACGCGGGCATCGGCATCTCGCTCGGCGACGACTGCGTCGTCGAGGCCGGCTGCTACGTCACCGCGGGCACCAAGGTGACCGTGAAGGACGCCGACGGCGAGAAGGTCCTCAAGGCCGTCGACCTGTCCGGCGCCGACCACGTCCTGTTCCGCCGCAACTCGGTCAGCGGTGCCGTCGAGGCGGTCCCGTGGCAGTCCGAGGGCATCGCCCTCAACGCCGACCTGCACAACAACTAGCGCGTGGCTCGCCGTCAACGACGACGGTCGGGTTGCGCGTCGTTCGTCTTCCTGGCCGTCCTGGCCGCGGTGGCCGGTGTCGCCTTCGCCTTCTGGCGCGGCGCCGGCCCGCTACCCGACCCCGAGGACTGCACCGCGGAGGTGAGCGGACGGCAGGTCGTGCTCGCCCCCGAGCAGGGGCGCAACGCCGCCCTGATCGCGGCGATCGGCGTCCAGCGCGGTCTCCCCGCCCGGGCGGTGTCGATCGCGCTCGCCACGGCGTACCAGGAGAGCAAGATCCGCAACCTCGCGCACGGCGACCGCGACTCCATCGGCATCTTCCAGCAGYGGCCCTCGCAGGGCTGGGGCACGGTCGCGCAGATCCGCGACGAGAGCTACGCGATCAACAAGTTCTACGACGCGCTCGAGAAGATCGACGGCTACGAGACGATGCGGATCACCGAGGCGGCGCAGAAGGTGCAGCGCTCCGGCTTCCCGGAGGCCTACGAGGACCACGCCGCGGACGCCCGGGCGCTGGCCTCGGCGCTCACCGGCTACAGCGGTGACGGCGCGTTCAGCTGCGTCGTTCACGAGCAGGACGGCCACGGCACCGCCGCCGCGGTGCTCGCCTCGCTCGAGCGCGGGTACGGCGACCTCGGGGCGACCCGCACCACCCGGCAGAACCTCGAGATCCCGGTCGATCCCGGCACCGCGGGCAACCGCCTCGGCTGGTCGGTGGCGTCCTACCTGGTGGCGCACGCCGGGGACCTGCGGATCACCGAGGTCCGGTTCGACGGCAAGGCGTGGCGCACCGGCGGCGACTCCGAGGACGGCTGGGTCCCCGCGACGGCGTCCTCGGAGAAGGTGGCGGTAGAAGTCGGCTGAGCCGGCTCGGCTGATCAGCCGAGCCGGGCGACCGCCGCGGCGGCGCGCTCGTCGGTGACGGTGAACGCCACCCGGACGTGCTGGGCACCGGCGGCGCCGTAGAAGGCGCCCGGGGCGACCAGGATGCCCCGCTCGGCGAACCAGGAGACCGTGTCCCAGCACGGTTCCTCACGCGTCGCCCACAGGTAGAGCGAGCCCTCGGAGTGGTCGATCCGGAAACCGGCCGACTCGAGCGCGTCGCGCAGCATCGTGCGGCGTACGGCGTAACGGGCGGCCTGCTCGTCGACGTGCGCGTCGTCCCCCAGCGCGACGGCCATCGCGCGCTGCTGCGGGCCGGGCATCTGCAGGCCGAGGTTCTTGCGGACCGCGAGCAGCTCCCCGATCACGGCCGGGTCGCCGGCCACGAAGGCACAGCGGTAGCCGGCCAGGTTGGAGCGCTTGGAGAGAGAGTGCACAGCGAGGATGCCCTCGGTGGAGCCGCCGCAGACGTCCGGGTGCAGCACCGAGACCGGTACGACGCCCGGCTCCCAGGACAGCTCCAGGTAGCACTCGTCGGAGATCAGCAGGACGCCGCGCTCGCGGCACCACTCCACGACCTTGCGCAGGTGCTCGACGGGCAGGACCCGGCCGGTCGGGTTCGACGGCGAGTTGATCCAGAGGATCTTGGGGACCTCGGGACCGAGCGCGGTCAGCGAGTCGGTCGCCAGGGTGCGAGCACCCACCAGCGCCGCGCCCACCTCGTAGGTCGGGTAGGCGAGCTCGGGGTAGACGACCAGGTCGCCCGGTCCGACGCCGAGGTGCAGCGGCAGGGAGGCGATCAGCTCCTTCGAGCCGATCACGGGGAGCACGCCGTCGAGCCCCAGGAAACCGGGAGGCCCGGTCACGCCGAAGCGGCGGGACAGCCAGTCGACGCACGCCTGCCGGGTCTCGGCGAGCCCGATCGTGAGCGGGTAGCCGGGAGAGTCCGCGGCTGCGCGGAGGGCGTCCTGGACGACCTCCGGCGTCGGGTCCACCGGGGTGCCGACCGACAGGTCGACGATGCCGTCCGCGTGGGCGCGTGCCCGGTCGGCGTACGGGGTGAGGTGGTCCCAGGGGAAGTCGGGGAGCCGGGCCGAGACCGAACGGTCCCGGCCCTGCTCACCGGCAGTCGCGCTCAGTGGTCCTGGTTCTGCGGGGGCAGGCCGGCGATCATCGGCGCGTCGGCGTCGATCTGGCCCATCTTGGCGGCGCCGCCCGGCGAGCCCAGGTCGTTGAAGAAGTTCACGTTCGCGTCGTAGTACTCCTTCCACTCCGAGGGCGTGTCGTCCTCGTAGTAGATGGCCTCGACGGGGCAGACCGGCTCGCAGGCGCCGCAGTCGACGCACTCGTCCGGGTGGATGTACAGCATCCGCTTGCCTTCGTAGATGCAGTCGACGGGACACTCGTCGACGCAGGCGCGGTCCTTCACATCAACACAAGGCTGGGCGATGACGTAGGTCACCTGGATCCTCCTGGGGTCACGTCCGGTCTGGACGGGGGCAAGCCTAGTATCCCGACCGTGGCTCCTACAGGCAGACCCACGTTTCGACACGTGATCAAATCCACGACCGCCCGAGAAGCGGTCGCGCGATGACGCATTCACTGGGTCCGCACGTGCTCGGGCAGCGCGTCGTCGTACGCCGGATCGTGCCGGGTGAGACCGGCCCGACCGGGGGTCCCGCGTTCACCGACGTGCTCGGCACCTGCGAGTCCTGGTCCGACGGCGAGGTGCTGATCCGCACCGAGGAGGGCGACGAGGTCCGCATCCCGACCGGGCTGATCGTCTCCGGCAAGCCGGTGCCGCCGCGGCCCTCGCGGTTCCGCCGGCTCACCGACGCCGACGTCGACGCCCGCCTCGACGCGCTCCGCGGCGAGCCCGCTCCCCCGCCACCGGTGGACGTCCAGCTGATCGGGGTCGCCCGGCTGGCCCGCAGCCTCGGCGAAGGTGGTGGCGAGGTCCGCAGCTCCGACGCTGGGGACGGCACCCTGGTCGTCGAGGTGCTGCATGACGGCGAGCCGGTCGCCACCGCGACGCTGCGGCACGACGACGAGTGGGCGCTGCTGCGCACCCTCGACGTCGAGGACGACCACCGCCGGCGCGGCTCGCGCAGGCTGCTCCTCGCCGCCGTCACCGGCGCCCTCGCCGAGCGCGGCATCAGCGTCCTGGCCGGAGAGATCCCCGCCGACGACCCGGCTGCCCGCGGGCTCGCCTCGGCGATCGGCTTCGAGCGCCACCACACGACCACCGCCGCTGGTTGAGGAAGGCGCGCGGCCCGTCTCGGGGGCCTGTCTGGGAACCCCGGACTCAGAGCCCGTTGAACAGGTCCGTCTCCAGCCCCTGCTCGTTGAACGGCGCCGCCTTGGTGCCCTTGGCGATCCGGTAGAACTCGTAGCCCCAGGCCTCGGAGCCGACGTTGTTGGAGAGCGCGAAGAACGGACCGTCGGTGGTGATCTGGGTCCGGTGCGCGGCCAGCGCGGCCATCTTCTGGTCGTTGTAGGCGGTGCCGTCGACGACGCAGCCGAGGTTCTCGTCGGAGGTCACGAACGGCGGCAGGTGACCGTCGGGGTCCATCCCCTCGAACGTGGTCGTGTCGCCGGCGTCGCGCAGCCGGCGCAGGCCCTCGCGCATCCACGACTCCGACATCGCGACCCAGTAGTGCTTGGCGATGTCGTGCGCCTCGCCCAGGTCCGTCCGGTACGACGGCACCGCCGCAAGCGCGGCGGCGTACGTGGCGACGCGGTGGGCCTGGATGTGGTCGGGGTGGCCGTAGTTGCCGAACTGGTCGTACGTGACGAGCACCTGCGGCCGGACCTCGCGGATCACCGCGACCAGGTGGTCGGCGGCCTCGGTCAGGTCGGCGTGCCAGAAGGCGTTCTCGTGGACGTCGTCCGCAGCGACCGCGTGCCCGTCCTCGTGCCACTTCATGCCGGAGTCGCGGTAGGTGCCGAAGCCGCCGAGCCAGCGGTGGTCGGTGACGCCGAGCGCCGCCATCGCCTCGGTCAGCTCGATCTTGCGCTGGTCGGCGAGCGCGTCGTCCTGGTCGTGGGCCAGGTGCTCCAGCTCCGGGACGAGGATCTCGCCCATCTCCCCTGCGGTGCAGGTCACCAGCGTGACGCCGATGCCCTCGGCGACGTACTTGGCCATGGTGGCGCCGTTGTTGATGCTCTCGTCGTCAGGGTGTGCGTGCACGAGCAGGACGTGCCGGTTGTCGGAGGACCCAGTCATGGCCCAAACCCTATGTGGTCCCGCCCTATGCGGTGCCGCCGACCAGCTCCTCGACGAAGGGCTGGTCCGCGGGCAACCAGCCGACCGACCACAGCTCCGCGGGCGCCAGCCAACGGACCGCGTCGTGCTCGCGGTGCCGCGGGACGGGTTCCCCGGCGACGAGCTCGGCGGTGGCGACTCGGAGCTGGAGTCCCGGCCGGATCGGCACGGCCGCGATGAGCCAGCCGGTCACCCGGACCCGGCAGCCGAGCTCCTCGGCGATCTCCCGCTCGGCGGCCGTGGCCGGCCCTTCGCCCTGCTCGACCTTCCCGCCGGGGAACTCCCAGCCCCCGGCCACGTCGGCCGGGTAGGCGCGTCGCGCCGCGAGGTACCGGCCGTCCCGGAGGATCGCGACGCCGACGACGAGCTGCACCGGGTCAGCGTATGTTGCGAGACGTGGCTCCTCCCCTCCCCGGGGTCCACCTGCGCCGGACCGTCGAGAACGGCTTCGAGATCGCCGAGGTGGCCCGCTCCGCGCGCCTGCTCGGCCTGGCGGGGGTTCTCGACGCCCTCGACCGGCAGGCCGAGGAGGTGCGGGTCCCGGGCCTCGCCGTCGACTACGGCTTCACCTGGGACGAGGACGACCGGAACAGCCCGCGTTGGTGGCCGCAGGGGATCACCACCTCCGCCGACGCCGACGGCGGCACCGACCGGGTCCGGGCGGCGAGCGGTCGCGAGCACCGGGTGCTCCTGACCAGCGCCTACTCCAAGACCGTCGACGGCCGGAACCACGGCAGCCGGATCACCGTCGTCGACCTGGACACGCTGCGCTACCGGCACGTGCTGCTGGTGGTGCCCTCGGTGGCCGGCGGGCGGCTGCGGCTCGCGCCGCTGGAGGTGCACGCCGGGGGCATCGTCTGGTGCGGGCCCTACCTGTACGTCGCCGGCACCCGCCGCGGGCTGTTCACCTGCCGGCTCGACGACCTGATCGAGGTCGAGCCGGGCCCGGAGACGTTCGGCTACGCGCACGTCCTGCCCGTGCGCTTCGGGTACGACGCGCTCAGCGCGGACGGCGTCGAGGCGATGCGCTACTCCTTCCTGTCGCTGGACCGCGGCGCCGGCGGGGACGACCCGCACCTGGTCGCCGGTGAGTACGGCCGCGACGGGATGACCCAGCGCCTGGTCCGCTTCCCGCTGGACCCCGAGACCTCCCACCTGCGCGCCGAGGACGACGGCACCTCCCGCCCGATCCACCTCGACGAGCGCGGGGTCGGGCACATGCAGGGCGCGACCGTCGTCGACGGCACCCACTACGTCACCAGCAGCCGGGGTCGTTGGAAGCTCGGCTCGGTCTTCGTCGGCAACCCGGGCAGCTTCACCGAGCGCCGGCAGGCGATCCCGAACGGACCCGAGGACATCGCCTACTGGCCGGCCCAGGACGCCTTCTGGTCGCTGAGCGAGTACCCGGGGAGACGGTACGTCTTCCGGGTGCCGCGGGCGAACCTGCGTTAACCCCGCGGCTGCAATCCTGCCCTGCGGGCGTGGCGTTGATGGCGGCGACCGTCTTCGGTAGCGTCGCTCGCGCGGACCCGCCCCACTACTCGTGGACAAGCGGGTCCTGCTGCTTCTCAAATCTCTTTCACGCCCGCGACGCGGCGCGGTTGGCCGTCGTCGACCGGCTTGAGAATCTGCTTGCCGCCGCGGTTCTTGCTGAGACCAGCGGAATTCCTTGCGCGATCTTGATGCGTGTTCGTAATGAGCGCGGACCGGGAGCCGTCACCTTTTTTCGAAGGGACTTGTCGAGATCAGGTGCTGGCTTGGGAGAGGGCGTCATGAAACTTGCGACTACGGTCACAGCGCTGCTTGTCGGTGGATCGCTCTTAGGTTTGATCAACGGTTGCGGAGCAGACGCCGTACCGGACGGCAACGACACGACGAGCGCGGCCTCCAGCGGCCATCCGAGAACGGCGTACTACGACCAGCTGGCGCTACCCAGCAGCAAGCCCGCCGGGCTGTCAGCGGTCCGAGTTGAGGAGTTCGCCGACCCGGGTACCGATGGCCAACGGGTCCAGCTCGTGTTTGTCGGCGAGGCGGGTTCCAACACCGTCTACGTCTGCTCGAGACCGACGAGCGGTCAAACCATCGGTGCAACCAGGTGTCCTTACCCCGGCAAGACGGTGCTTCGCGTGATCGATTCCGCGGACGTGCAGACGGTCTATGCGCTCGACGTCCAGGACGCGCAGACACGAGCGAAGGGCGGGAGTGCCTCCGCGCGACGCACGATCGCGGCTGCTCTGGGACACGTGGACACAGGAGAAGCGCCGGGCTGGTTCGTCCAGATGGCACGTCAGGAAGCGAGATGAGTCAAGTATGAGTACCGGGCACAGAATGACGGCAGGAGCCGTGGCGGCCGTCGTGGCGTGGGTGACCCTTGTGGCGCCGACCGCAGCACGCGCCGACGACAGCGCCCCTCGTGAGGAGACGTCTGTCGCAGCGGACACGGTCACCCAGGAAGAACTGCAAGCCGCCGCAGACCGTCCGACCGCGGGCGCACGCGAAGCCGAACGCGAGTTCATTCTTGACCAGGCTGCTCAGGGGATTCTCCTCGACAGTGCCGATGTCGACGCGGCACAGGTCGGCGACGGAAAGTACGCATGGAGCAGCAACGTCGAGCCGCGAACGGTCGAGGTCGCGCACAGCGCCGAGGGAAGCGACCAGACAGACACCGAGATCGGCACGATCACAGAGCTCGCGGACGACCTGGCCACGGATGAGTTCCCCGTCATGGGGAGCAGCGCGCTGACCAGCCTCTCAGGGGTTGCCTCCTCGTGGGGAGGATGCATTTCCGCCTCCTACGGCGGCAACCACCTCAGCAGTTGCTGGAGCTTGTATCGCGCGAAGGAGCCCACCTACAACCCCGATCGAGACTTCTACTACTACGGCCGCTACGTCACCGCCACGGGCCACCAGCGCGACGCGGTCGTAGACGAGTACCCGATGCTGATCGACATCCGTTCACGTCCCACCGAAGGGACCTCGGACCGAGTGCTGACGGCACGCGGCTACTACCCGTTCACTGGCGCAAGCAGCTGCGGCTCGACCAGCGTCGGCGTGACGATCGCAGGATTCGGCGCGACGCTGCCGGTCTCGAACTGCAAGAGCACGACGGTGACGCCGAACGGAAAGGCGATCAAGGTCGAGTTTTCTGCAGGAAACTGCCACGACTCCAGAAGCGAAGGCGTGGACCTCGGGATCACCTTCGCTTCCGACGCCCGTAAGGCGCGACCCGCGTACAGCGACTACAACTACGCGCGGTTCTCGAACAACAAGTTCGGCCCGTGCGACACGCAGATCGCCGACGACGATCGCGTGATCTTCACGGACCCAGGCTGGTGAGTACCGAACCATGGTCGAGCCGCCCTGCTCGGAGGGTGGCTCGTCTTGTCGTGGGCGCACTCTTGATCGCGACCCTTGTCGGTTGCTCGACAGCCGCGCGGAGTACCGACGTCAGGGAAAGCAGGAGATCTCCGGCGGCACCGCGCGTAGGAGCCGTGAAGCGAGGCGTTACCTGCGACGACGTCATGAAGGGCAAGCCGTACTGCTCGACCATC
Organism: Marmoricola sp. RAF53; assembly: GCF_052114005.1. Taxonomy (NCBI): domain Bacteria; kingdom Bacillati; phylum Actinomycetota; class Actinomycetes; order Propionibacteriales; family Nocardioidaceae; genus Marmoricola; species Marmoricola sp. RAF53. The sequence goes on from NZ_JBFRDX010000020.1 coordinate 45,348, forward strand.
CACGTCGGCGATCTCGACGTGCGCTACGCCTACGTCCCAGCGCGCGCTCATCAGCAGTCCTTGATCCTGGTGGACCGCGGAGGACCGGGCGCCAGTCTGTTCGGGCCGACCTGGCCTGCAGATTTGATCACGCAGGTGCGGCGCGTCCATCCGCACGCAGCGATGCTGATGCTTGAGGAACCCTGGGTGACGTCGCGACCCACGTCACGGTGTTCGCATGCATCATCCGCCTGGTACCAGGCGCTACGGCTCGGCCGAGTCCGGCATAGTCCCGCCAAGTCGGTCGTTGAAGCGTGCGGGCTCAACGAACGGACCTCCACGTGGGGTTGGGATCCAGTCGACTACGGCAGGGCGGTCCGAGCGATCGAGGACCGTCTCGGCACCAAGGCAACGGCATTCACCGGCGCCTCGTTCGCCGGTGTTCGCCTGTCCTATCTCCGGCGCTCGTGGCACAAGGTGTCCCTCGTCAGTCCCCTCCCCGCCGCCACTCCCCTGCGGCGCTATCTCGCTGTGCGCCAGTCGGGTCTCAACCGCCTGATCGCACGATGCCCACTCTGTGCGACCGGCGACTCCACCAGGGTGCCGGGCAGATCGGTCCCAGTCACGGGATTCGACAGGACGGCAGCACTGGTGGCCATGGAGTACCGGTCACCCAGCTCGCAGAAGGGAGGCGTTCGCAGGGTCGTTCAAGCGACGGCAGTCCACGACCTCACGTGGATCGGCAGCCTCTCGGATTCAACGCTGGGTCGGATTGGTGCTACTCAGGTCTCCCCGGCCGTGCTCGCGATCTGGTCCGAACAGTGCAAAGCGATGCCGGGGAGTCGAGGCCCGACCCCCGGCGGCTTCTTCGCCGACCTCTACTCGCCGTGTCAGTTCATTGACTCCGTGCCGGCGATCAAGCGCAGGGTCGAAGCGCGCAAACTCTGCCTGGCAATAACCAGATCCGACCAGGTCGTACCACCGGCGCTGAGCCGTCACGGGTTCCGAACGGAGTCGGCTCTTGAACTTCGGACTGTCGCGACTGCACACGGATCTCTCCACGGGCTGGAGCAGTGCTGGTGAGCTGGGAGTGCCTGAGGCCGGTGCGCTCGTGTCTCTGACTCAACCCCGCGGCTGCAGTGCCAGCTGCCGGGACTGCGCGACCAGCCGGCCGGTCGAGTCCCAGACCTCGCAGTCCTCCTCGAAGAGGCCGCCGGCGACGGTGCGGGTCTGGTGCCGGACTGCCGCCCAGCCGGGGGCGGGGCGGGCGCGCACGTGCGCGGTGAGCTCGAGGGTGGGCGCCCAGCCGGGCATGCCGAGGTCGAAGGTCACCGGCGGGAGCGCGTCCACGACGAGCAGCAGGGCGATCGGGTCCAGCGGCCGGTCGTCGGCGAGCTTGAACCAGCCCTGGATGACCCCGCGACGGCTGGGCTTGCCGACAGCCCACATCGCGGTCGCCGGGTCGAGCCGGGTGCCGAACCGGTCGAGCAGCGGGGCGATCTTCTTGATCTCCGCCGGGGCGTCGCTGGAGAGCACGCACTCCTCGAGCGGCGGCAGGTCCGGCGGCGGCAGGGCGAGGCCGAGCGCCGCCGCCTCCAGGTCGCTGCGTTCGTCGTGGGCGCGGTCGAGGTCGCCGTACGTGGCGTGCGAGGCGATCCGCGCGACCGGGACACCGTCGACGTCCTGGTAGAGGGTCGCGGCGACGGTGGAGAACCGGCCGCCGGTGCGCACCACCCGCGTCTCGACGTACGCCGGCCCGGGGACGGACGCGCTCAGGTAGTGCGCGCTCACCGAGAACGGGTCCCGGTGGCCGGTGGCGGCGAGCTCGTTCTGCACGGCCCGGCCGATGATCGCCAGCAGGTAGCCGCCGTTGACCCCGCCGCCGACGACCCAGCCGGGGGCCAGGTCGGCGTCGTAGGTCCCGGTTCCGGCACCGGAACCGGGACCGCGCGCGGTGAGCCGGGTGTCCCGGTCGAACTCGAATGTCATCTGGCTGGGTCCCTCGGGTACGGTCGCGGTTGCTTGTTCCCGACCCTAAGGGGGCCCCTCGTGGCCGTTCGGCGCGTAGGCGTGCACGCCGCTGTCGCCCTGCTCACACTCGGCCTCGTCCTGGGCGTCGCGGGCTGCCGCGGGGACGACGAGCCCGCCTCCTCGGGCACGACCGCGAGCGCCTCGCCGAGCGCGCAGCCGACCCCCCCGGTCCCCACCCAGACCGCGCTCCAGCAGCCGCAGGCCGGGACCACGATCGAGCCGACCGCCACCCTGTCGGCCGTCCCCGGCGCGAGCGAGATGGCCGCCCCGAAGGAAGCCCCGCGGACGATCCAGGGGTTCCCCGTGCCCGAGGGCGCGAAGGTGAAGGACCCGGGCGCGATCGACGAGACCTGGCAGTTCGACATCCGCACGACCGAGCCGGACGACGTGATCGCTTTCTACAAGCGCGTGCTGCCGCAGATGGGGTTCAAGGTGCGCACCGACGTCACCTACACGCTCGGCGACGAGCAGGTGCACTGGGACCTCGTGTTCGACGGCAAGGTCTCGGGCTCGATGGCGCGCGACCCCGACAACGGCGTGGTCTTCGTCGTGGTCAACCCGCCCGGCCAGAAGGCGCTCGCCGGCGAGTAGTCAGGCCTGCGGCTCGATCACCGTGCACCGGGTGCGCGTGTAGATCGTCGGCATGCACTGGTTGCAGTGGATGCAGATGCCGCGTGCGTCGCTGTCGGCGGCCATCCGGTTCGGCAGGTCCGGCTCGCGCAGGAGCGCCCGCGCCATCGCGACGAACTCGAAGCCTTCGGCCATCGCCCGGTCGACGGTGGCGCGCTCGTTGATGCCGCCGAGCATGATCAGCGGCATCGAGACGGCCTCGCGGAAGGCGAGCGCCTTCTCGCGCAGGAACGCTTCCTCGAACGGGTAGGACTTGAAGAACTTCTTGCCGACCGGGGTCCTCATGCCGAGCCGGACGGCGGCGGGCATGTTCGCCGCGAACTCCTGGAGCGGGACGCCGCCGCGGAACAGGTACATCGGGTTCAGCAGGGACGAGCCGGCGCTCAGCTCGAGCGCGTCGAGGTGGCCGTCGCTCTCCAGCAGCTGCGCGAACTCGACGCTCTCCGGCATCGAGAAGCCGACCGGCGAGCCCTCGGTCATCCCGATCTTGGCGATCACGGCGGCGCTGTCACCGACCTCCTCGCGGACCGCCCGGGCGACCTGGCGGGCGAACCGGGCGCGGTTCTCCAGCGACCCGTTCCACGAGTCCTTGCGCCGGTTCTGGCCGGGCGCCAGGAACGAGCTGAGCAGGTAGCCGTGCGCCATGTGGATCTCGAGGACGTCGAAACCGGCGTCCACCATGATCCGCGCGGTGCGGACGTAGTCCTTCGTGATCCGGGCGATGTCGGCCTCGGTGGCCGAGCGGATCATCTGCATGCTGAGCGGGGACGGCATCCGGGACGCGGCGAGCGCGTGCACGCCGTTGGACCGCCCGTTGGCGACCGGGCCGGCGTGACCGAGCTGGCCGCCGATCTTCGCGCCGGTCTCGTGGATCTTCTCGGCCATCCGCGCCAGACCCGCGGCCGAGCGGTCGTCGACGACGATGACCTCCCGGTGCGTCCGGCCTTCGGGCGCGACGGCCAGGTACGCCACCGTGGTCAGCCCGACCCCACCCCGCGCCGGGGCGAGGTGGTAGTCGATGAGCTCGTCGGTGACCAGGCCCTCCGGCGTACGCCCCTCGAAGGTCGCCGCCTTCACGATCCGGTTCCTCAAGCGCACCGGACCGAGGTCGGCGGGCGCGAACGCGTCGTTCACCATGGGACGAGGATACCCCGAACGAGACGGTCCGTCTCGCTTAAGCGTGCCCGTATCAGCACGTGTCCGCCGCACACGCGCGTCACCGGCTGCCCTACGCTTCTGATCGTGACCGCCACACCCCAGCCCGCAGCCGAGAACCGCCCGCGCCGGCGCAGCGAGCGCGCCCGGGTCGCGATCCTGGAGGCCACCAACGAGCTGCTCCACGAAGGCGGGCTCGACCAGTTCAGCATCGAGGCCGTCGCGGCGCGTGCCGGTGTCGGCAAGCAGACCATCTACCGCTGGTGGCCGACCCGCGCGACCCTCGTCGCCGACGCGCTGCTCGACCGCGACGACCTGGACCCGGTCCCTCCCAAGGACACCGGTGACGTCGTGAAGGACCTCGGGAAGTGGGCTGGCGACCTCGCCGCCTCGATCGGCTCCCCCCGCGGCGGCGCGACCCTGCGGATGCTCACCGCCGCCGCCACCGAGTACCCCGAGACCTCGCGCCGGCTCTACGAGAAGTTCAGCGGGCCGCTGCAGGACTACGCGAACGCCCGCCTGGCCGCCGCGCCCGAGATCAAGGCGACGCCGGCTCAGCGCCGCAACGCCGTGGACGCGATCATCGGCGGCATGGTGTTCCAGGTGCTCTCGCACCAGAAGCTCACCCGCGCCGGCGCGAACCAGATGGCACAGATGGTGCTGCGCGGCCTGGCCAGCGGCTGACGGATCAGGCTGGGCCGGCGACCTCTACCCGGTCGCGGTGACGGTGATACCGCCTTCGACGCGGTCCTCGCCGTGCCGCCACAGGTGCTTGGCGGATCGCGAGTAGTCCACGGTGATCGCACTCAGGTGCGACTTGCCGACCTGAGTCGCGGCGAGGGTCGCGACCAGGTACTCCCGGGTGCCGATCTCCATCGTGGTGCCCTCCGTCACCGGCGTGACCTTGGTGCAGTCCTCGCTCAGGTCGTCCGCGTCGGCGTGCACCACACCGATGACCGTGTTCGGCGTGCGGGCAGTACAGACCGACAAGGTCACCTTCAACCGCGCGCCGTCCCTCGTGAACTGGGGCTCGAAGCCGTGGAACGTGATCGTCTCCCGGCTCTTGCTCTCGTCCCACGGATCCCCGGCGACGCCGACGGTGTGCACGGCTTCAGCAAGTGGCTTCGGAGCTGCCGACCCGCTGCCGAGACCCAGAGGTTCTTCCGACAGCAGCGTGGGGTGGGTCCACCACCAGCCGGCCCAGCCGAGCGCAGCCAGCAGGGCGACGGCAGCCGTTCCGATCGAGATCCGCCTGTTCACGGGGAAGATCAGACCACGGACACCTGACCTGGTGGGCAGCGGGCTTGGGTGCGGCGAGGGCCTCGAGGTGGCGGGTGACCGCGGTGACGGCCGTCTGGTGACTCACGCCGTCTCGACAGCTCGACGACCAGGAACGAGGCCGGCTACCGAACTCGTGTCAGGCCGGGCCGGCGTCGGAGGCGACGACGCTCTCGAACTCTCCCGACCACCTCGGGATGATGAAGATGCCCTCGGCCTCGATCGCGGTGCCGAGGCCGCCGGCGATGCTGGCCTCGACGAACACTTTGCGCCCTTCCTCACCGCTGACCCGGGCGTCGAGACGGATCGGGCCGAGCGGGAGCGGGTTCCGGTAGCGCAGGGTCAGCGTTCCGGTGAGCGTCACCCGGGTCATCTGGCTCGCGGTGACCCCCATGAGGTGGTCGAGCAGCAGCGCGCTGACTCCGCCGTGCGCGCACCCCGGCGGCCCCTCGTACGCCGCCCCGAGGTCGAGCTCGGCCCAGGTGGTCCCGTCCGGCTCGTGCATCACGGTCATCGGCGGAGCGGCGCCGTTGCGCAGCCCGACCGCGGCGTTGCCCCAGTTCCAGGCCTTGCCGGTGGCGTTGTAGTTCACACCGGAGGGCCCGTCGATCTGGTCCTCCCGCAGCCGCGCGGTGAGCTCCTCGACCGTCCGGAGCGCGTCCGCGACGACCTCCGGCCCGGCGTTGCTGCGGATGGTCGCGTCCACCAGGCCGCGGACCGCCTGCGCCAGCGGGCCGTAGCTGGCCTCGATCGCCTCGACCTCCGCGTCCGTCACGTCCACGAGCCGGAACGCGGTCACATCGCTCACTGCAGGTCCTCCCCCGTCGTAGCGAGACGATGCGTCTCGCGGATGCGAGGATACCGGGTCAGGTCGCCCACCGGTGCAAAGATCGCAATTGCGGAGGCTCGCACGGTGGAATTAGTCTCAGCTACGGACAAACAGTCGCGACTCGTTCTCAGATGCGGTGCAATAGGCCTGTGACCCTCTCCCGCCGCGCCCGTAGCTTGGCCGTCCCGATCGCGCTGATCGCCGCCACCGCCCTCGCCGGCTGCGGCTCCGACGACACCAGCGACTCCTCGGCAAAGGAGACGCCCCTCACCGTCTACGCCGCCGCCTCGCTGACCGGCACGTTCACCGAGCTCGGCAAGCAGTTCGAGAAGGACCACCCGGGCGTGACGGTGGCGTTCAGCTTCGGTGGTTCCTCCGACCTGGTCGCGCAGATCCAGCAGGGCGCCCCGGCCGACGTGTTCGCCTCCGCGGACACCAAGAACATGGACAAGCTCACCGCGGCCGGCCTGGCGGGAGAGGAACCGCGGAACTTCGCCTCCAACACGCTGGAGATCGTCACCCCGCCGGACGACCCGGCGAAGATCGCGACGTTCGCCGACCTCGCGAAGCTCGGCGTCGACCTCGTCGTCTGCGCACCCGAGGTCCCGTGCGGCAGCGCTGCCCAGACCGTCGCGAAGTCCGCCGGCGTCACCCTCAAGCCGGTCAGCGAGGAGCAGTCGGTCAAGGACGTGCTCGCCAAGGTCACGTCCGGGGAGGCCGACGCCGGCCTGGTCTACGTCACCGACGTGAAGGCCGCCGGCGACGCGGTCCGCGGCGTCCCCTTCGCCGAGTCCTCGAGTGCGGTGAACGTCTATCCGATCACCACGATCGACGAGACGAAGAACGACGACCTCGCCGAGAGTTTCGTCGAGCTCGTGCTGAGCGACCAGGGCCAGGCCGTGCTCGCGGCCGCCGGCTTCGCGAAGCCGTGAGGACGGAGGCCCGATGACACGGACGCGCGCGCTCGGCGTGCCGGGGTGGGTGTTCCTCCCGGCAGCGCTGGGCGTCGCGTTCGTGCTGCTCCCCCTGGCCGCGATCGTCGCCAAGGTGGACTGGTCCCACTTCGGCGAGCTGATCACCTCCGAGTCGTCGAAGGACGCGCTCGTGCTGAGCCTCAAGACCTCGTCGGCCTGCACCGCGCTCTGCCTGCTGATCGGCGTGCCGATGGCGCTGGTGCTCGCCCGGACCGAATTCCGCGGCCAGGGTCTGGTCCGGGCGCTCGTCCTGCTCCCGCTGGTGCTGCCGCCCGTCGTCGGCGGACTCGCGCTGCTCTACACCTTCGGCCGCAACGGCCTGCTCGGGCACACCCTCGAGGTGCTGAACATCCGGATCGCCTTCTCCACGGTCGCGGTCGTGCTCGCGCAGACCTTCGTCGCGCTCCCCTTCCTCGTCGTCAGCCTGGAAGGTGCGCTGCGCACGGCCGGCCAGAGGTACGAAGCCGTCGCCGCCTCCCTGGGAGCGCGGCCCACGACGGTGTTCCGGCGGATCACGCTTCCGATGGTGATGCCCGGCCTCCTCGCCGGCGCGATCCTCTCCTTCGCCCGCGCGCTCGGTGAGTTCGGCGCGACGATCACCTTCGCCGGCAGCCTCCAGGGCGTCACCCGGACACTGCCGCTGGAGATCTACCTGCAGCGCGAGACCGACCCCGACGCCGCCGTCGCGCTCGCCCTGCTCCTGGTGGTCGTGGCCGCGGTCGTGATCGCGGTGGCGCGACCCGAGCGGGTGCGCGCATGACCCTGGACTTCTCGGCCGTCGTCGCGGAACGCGACCTCGATGTCGCCTTCACGGTGCACACCGGGGAGACGGTGGCGCTGCTCGGGGAGAACGGGGCCGGCAAGTCCACCGTGCTCGCGGTCGCCGCGGGTCTGCTGCACCCGGACCACGGGCACGTGCGGATCGGCGAGCGCACCCTGCTGGACACCAGTCTTCGCGTCGACCTGGCGCCGCACCACCGCCGGGTGGCGCTGCTCGCCCAGGACCCGCTCCTGTTCCCGCGGATGAGCGTGCGGGGCAACGTCGCGTTCGGCCCGCGCAGCGGCGGTGCCGGGCGCCGCGAATCCGCGGCGGCCGCGGAACGCTGGCTCGCCGCGGTCGGCGCCGAGGACCTGGCCGGACGCCGGCCGACGGAGATCTCCGGCGGGCAGGCCCAGCGGGTCGCGCTGGCCCGGGCGCTCGCCGTCGAGCCGGAGGTGCTGCTGCTCGACGAGCCGATGGCGGCGGTCGACGTCGCCGCCCGGCCCGCGCTGCGGCAGACGCTGCAGCGGGTGCTCGCCGGCAAGACCGCGGTGGTCGTCACCCACGACGTGCTGGACGCCCTGCTGCTGGCCGACCGGGTGGTCGTGCTCGAGCGCGGCCACGTGGTCGAGGACGGACGCACCCACGACGTGCTCGCCCGGCCACGGAGCCGGTTCGCCGCGCACCTGGCCGGCCTGAACCTGCTCGGCGGCACCTGGTCCGCCGACCACCTCGTCCTCGACGACGGCACCCGGGTCTTCGCGATGGCTCCCGACGGCCCGGCCGACGGCGACCACGTGGTCGCCTCCTTCAGCCCGCGGGCGGTCGCGGTCTACCGGGACGCCCCGGCGGGCAGCCCGCGGAACTCGTTCCCGGTCGTGCTCACCGAGGTCGAGCCGCTCGGCGACGTCTTCCGGCTCCGCTCCGACCACGTCAGCGGCCACCTCAGCGCCGACGTCACCGCGCAGGCCGTCGCGGAGCTCGGACTGCTCCCGGGAACGCCGGTCACGTTCTCGGTGAAGGCGACCGAGGTGACGGCGTACCCGGTGGCCCAGGAAAGGCCCTAGACGCGAACGCCGGCCCGGGCGCCGTCCTCGACGGCCTTCTGGACCAGGCCGTAGCCGGTCGCGTCCCCGACCGCGGTGACCGGCACGTCCGGCAGCCGGGCCACCAGGGCGTCGTACAGGGCGAGGTCGGGCTCCGGTACGCCGGCCACGAGCACGGCGTCCGCGACGAGGGTGCGCGCACTCCCGCCCTCCGGTACGACGACGACCCCGGCGGCCGTGATCCGCTCGACCTCGCACCGCAGGTGGACGGTCACGCCGAGCCGGTCGAGGCGGTGCATGTGCTCGGACTTCCGCTTCCAGCCGAACTCGGGCGCCAGCTCGGGGCCCGGGTCGACGAGCGCGACGTACCGGCCCCGTTCGGCCAGGTGCTCGGCCAGCTCCGCCACCGCGAGCGTCGCGCCGAGGAGGACGACCCGGCGCCCTTCGGGGAACCAGCCGTCCGCGACCGCGGCCGCCAGGCCGTGCCGCACGTGCGGCAGGTCGGCGCCGGGTATCACGGGCAGCGCGGTCCGGGCACCGGTCGCGACGACGACGGCGTCCGGCGTGAGGGCGGCGACGTCGTCGGCCCCGGCCGTCGCGCCGAGCCGTACGTCGATGCCGGCGTCCGCGACCTCGGAGCGCAGCCAGTCCAGGAAGGGCGCGTTCGCAGGATGGACGACCGAGGCCCAGCGCAGCGCGCCGCCGAGCTCGGACTCCCGCTCCAGGAGAGTGACCCGGTGACCGCGCGCGGATGCGACCCGCGCCGCCTCCAGGCCGCCGGGTCCGCCGCCGATGACCACCAGGTGCCGGGCGACGGGTGCCGGGGTGATCGCGAGCTCGGTCTCCTTGCCGGTGCGCGGGTTGACCGCGCAGTCGACGGAGAACCGCATCTCCAGGGAGTCGATGCAGTTCTCGCACGAGATGCAGTGCCGGACCCGGCCGCCGGTGCGGAGCTTGGCGGGGAGCTCGGGGTCGGCCAGCAGCGGCCGTGCCATCGCGACGAAGTCGGCCCGGCCGTCAGCGAGGACCTGCTCGGCCCGGGCCGGGTCGTGCAGCCGGCCGACGGCGATCACCGGGACGTCGACGACCTCCTTGACCGCGGCGGCGGCACCGACGTTCAGCCCGTCGCCGTCGTCGGCACCGTTGACCATGTTCGTCACCAGCCTGTCGATCACGCCGCCGCTGACGTGGAAGGCGTCCACCCCGGCCGCCACCAGGGACGGCGCCACCTGGGCGGTCTCGTACATCGGGCGGCCGCCGGCGACGCGCTCGAACCCGGAGATGCGCAGCGTGATCGGGAAGTCCGGCCCGACCTCGGACCGGATCGCGGCGAGCGCCTGGAAGACGACCCGCATCCGGCCCTCGACGGTGTCGCCGCGGTAGTCGTCGGTACGCCGGTTGCGCTGCGGCGCGAGAAAGGAGCCGAGCAACATGTAGCCGTGCGCGGCGTGCAGCTCGATGCCGTCGTACCCGGCCTCGCGGGCGCGCCGGACCGCCGCCTTGTAGAGGTCCATCACCGCGCCGATCTGCGCCGGCGTGATCTCCTCCGACGGCCGTCCGGTCAGGTACGACGGGATCACCGACGGCCCGAGCGACGTCACCCCGAACATCTCCGGCCCGAGGCCGTCCGGACCGGCGTGCACGATCTGCGGCTGGATCCTCGCGCCGTGCGCGTGCACCTCCTCGACCAGCGCCCGGTGCGCGGCGACGCCCTCGTCGGTGCCGAGGTGGAGCCCGCCCGGCGTCTCCGGGTGCTGGTGGTCGATGCCGGTCGCGCCCAGGGTGATGAGCCCGACGCCGCCGGCGGCACGGGCGGCGAAGTAGGCACGGGTCCGGTCCGACGGCAGGCCGTCGGAGGTGCCGTACATCGTCTCCATCGGGGACATGACGATCCGGTTGCGCAGCTCCATCGAGCCGATCCGGCCCGGGGCGAGGAGGTGCGGGTAGTCGCTCACGAGGCGCTGTGCCCGGCGAACCTGCCCGCGAAGGCCCGCAGCGGCAGGTCGGCGCTGGTGACGATGCCGGGCGCGGCCTCGACGACCGCGCGGATCGCGTTGAGCGCGGGCATCCCGGTCACGGTCATGCCGATGGAGGCGAACGCCTCGGCGTCGAAGGGTGTCCCGGGCCGCGGGATGATCATGTGCTTGGAGTAGATGATCGGGTCGCCGTCGATCCTGGTGATGTAGCAGCCCTGCACGTCCCACTTCGGCGACGTGTGCGGTGTCATCTGCCACTCCAGGCCGAGCTCGACGCGGGGTACGCCGGCGACCTTGCCGACGTACGCGAACTTGGCGGCGCCGACCGAGCCCTTCGGCAGCTGGTACCAGCCCAGGTCGACGTCCTCGGTGCAGGCGCCGAGCTCGCACTCGAAGTCGACGGTGTCCAGCTCGATGCCGAGCGCGTCCGCCATCAGGTGGACCCCGTCGCCGAAGACGCGGCAGCCGAGCTCCAGCTTGCGCACCTGCTCGGGGTCGTCGGCCGGGAAGCCGAAGCCGCAGTTGACCCAGGTGTCGACCGAGTGGTGGCAGGAGACGTCGACCGACTCGATGCAGGTGACCTTCTCGATGTCCGCGACGTCGGCGGAGTGCACGATCGTGAGGATCTGCGCCAGCCCGGGGTTCATCCCGGTGCCGTAGAAGGTGGAGCCGCCGCGCTCGCAGGCGGCGGCGATGACCGCGGACTCGGTGCGCCCGTCGGCGAGCCGGTGGTTGGCGTCACGGTGGTGGCCGGTGATGAAGTCCGCCGTGGTGACGACGTCGATCCCGGCCTCGAGCACCCGCTCGTAGAGCTCGACGTCCGGCCAGACGCCGTGGAAGGTGACGACGTCGGGCTGAGCGTCGACGATCTCCTCGACGGTCCCGGTGGCCAGGACACCGACGGGGTCGAGCCCGGCGAGCTCGCCGGCGTCGCGGCCGATCTTGTCCGGGGTGTAGCAGTGCAGGCCGACCAGCTCGAGGTCCGGGTGCGCCTGGATCCGGCCGATCATCTCGCGGCCGACGTTGCCGGTCGCGACCTGGAAGACGCGCACGCGGCGTCCGGACGTGGAGGGGTACGGATCAGCCATGCGGCAGAGGTTGGCACAGTGGCTCGGGTTCGGACAAGACTTTCATAGACCCCTTAATGAAACTACTCTCGGCGCGTGGACTTCACCATCGTCGGCGCCTTCGTGCCCACCGAGGAGCTCGTCCCGCTGGCCCGGGCCGCGGACGAGCTCGGCTACCACTCGTTCTGCGTGGGCGACCACGTGGTCGACCTGGAGACGATCGCGACGCCGTACCCCTACGAAGCCTCCGGCGACCGGCGCTGGGACCACCGGGCCGAGTGGCCGGACCCGTGGGTGCTGTTCGGGGCGATGGCCGCGGTCACCACGAACCTCTCGTTCTTCACCTCGATCTACGTCGCATCGCTGCGCAGCCCGTTCCAGGTGGCCAAGTCGGTCGGGACCGCTGCGGTGCTCAGCGGCGGCCGGGTCCGCCTCGGCGTCGGCGCCGGCTGGTGCCGCGAGGAGTTCGAGCTCCTCGGCCAGGACTTCGACTCCCGCGGGAAGCGCACCGACGAGGGCCTGGCCCTGCTGCGCACACTCTGGACCCAGGAGTGGGCGGAGAGCGACCCGCAATCCGGCGCTGTGCACTACCCGACCCCGCGCCTGACGATGCGCCCGCTGCCGAAGCACCCGGTCCCGATCCTCGTCGGCGGGCTGACGCCGGTGGCCCTGCGCCGCGCCGCCCGGTACGACGGCTGGGTCGGCGACATCTCCTCGACCGAGGACGCGATCGGGATCGCCGCCCGGCTGCGCGAGATCCGCGAGCGGACCGGCGAGGCCGACCGTCCCCGGCCGACCGTGGTCGCCGCGCTCGATGACGCCTTCCTGCCCGAGCACTTCGCCGCGGCCGAGGCCGGTGGCGTGACCGACGTGATGACCCAGCCGTGGATGTACTACTTCGGCCGCAACGCCTCGCTGGACCAGAAGCTCGACGGCCTGGAGCGGTTCGCGAAGGACGTCCTCGTTCCCCTGAACGGCTGACCGGACCGGCGTGGCCGAAGGTCCCGAACCGGGCGCAAACCGTGGCCGTGACCTGGGTCACTGTGGTTGACTGTCTTTCGGCTATTTGCTCGCCTGCCCAAATACGCTCCACGACGAGACGAGGACCTGATGACCGCGACCGAGATCCCCGCCGGCTTCGACTTCACCGACCCGGACCGGATGCTGATCGGCGTCCCGCTCGAGGAGCACGCGCTCGCCCGGCGTACCTCCCCCGTGCACTGGGTCGAGCAGCCGCAGTCCGCTCGTGACGGCATGGAGGGCGGCACCGGCTACTGGGCCATCTCCAAGCACGCCGACGTCGCGCGGGTCTCCAAGGACAGCAAGAATTTCTCCAGCGCCGAGAACTCCGCGATCATCCGGTTCCCCGAGGGCATGCTGCGGGAGATGATCGAGTTCCAGCGGGTCATGCTGCTCAACCAGGACGAGCCCGAGCACACCGCGACCCGGCAGATCATCAGCCGCGGCTTCACCCCGCGCTCGATCATGGCGCTCGAGGAGGGCCTGAAGGACCGCGCCCGGACGATCGTCGCGGACGCCCTCGCCCAGGGCGACGTCGACTTCGTCGAGGACGTCGCCGCCGAGCTGCCGCTGCAGGCGATCGCCGACCTGCTCGGCGTCCCCCAGGAGGACCGCGGCAAGCTCTTCCACTGGTCGAACCAGATGCTCGCCGGCGAGGACCCGGAGTTCGAGGGCCAGAACGAGGTCGCCGCGGCCGAGATCCTCGGCTACGCGATGATGATGGCCGCGGACCGCAAGGAGAACCCCCGCGACGACATCGTCACCAAGCTGATCAACGCCGACAAGGACGGGCGCGGCCTCACCGACGACGAGTTCGGCTACTTCGTGGTGATCCTGACCGTGGCCGGCAACGAGACCACCCGCAACGCGATCAGCCACGGCATGGACGCCTTCCTCGACAACCCCGACCAGTGGGACCTCTGGGTCAAGGAGCGCCCGTCGACGATGATCGACGAGGTGATCCGCTGGGCCACCCCGGTCAACGTCTTCCAGCGGACCGCGACCAACGACGTCGAGGTCGGCGGCCAGCTGATCAAGAAGGGCCAGCGCGTCGGCCTCTTCTACGCCTCCGGCAACCACGACGAGGACGTCTTCGAGGACCCGTACACCTTCAACATCCTCCGCGACCCGAACCCGCACCTCGCCTTCGGCGGCCACGGCGCGCACTACTGCATCGGCGCCAACCTGGCCCGCGTGGAGATGAACCTGATCTTCAACGAGCTGGCCGACCAGTGCCAGAAGATCGAGCGCCTCGGCCCGCCGGACCGGCTCCGGCACAGCTGGATCAACGGGATCAAGCACCTGCCGGTGCGGCTGGGGTGAGCTGAGCTGAGACGCGCCAGCGGGTTTCGAGACGGTTGCTGCGCAACCTCCTCAACCACCGGTGGTTGAGGAAGGCGCTGAACACGTCAGTCGCCGGGTTTCGAGACGGTTGCTGCGCAACCTCCTCAACCACCGGTGGTTGAGGAAGGCGCTGAACACGTCAGTCGCCGGGTTTCGAGACGGTTGCTGCGCAACCTCCTCAACCACCGGCGGTTGAGGAAGGCGCTCCGCGCCTGTCTCGAAACCCGGTGAGATGCGCGCCGCGGGCGACTACGAGGCGCGCAGCCCCGAGCTCGTGAACAGCGCCAGCTGGTCCACGAACTCCGGGTCGATGCCCGCTGCCCCGATGGGCCGGCCGTAGCCGCCGAGGTCGGCGGTGGCGAGCGCGGTGAGCATGGAGAACATCGCGATCGGCGCCCGCAGCTCGACCGCGTTCGGCGGGAGGTCCGGTACGCCGGTCGCGGCGGCCGTGAACAGGTCGGCGATGTCGCCGTCGCCCGCGACCATGCCGGCGACGATCTCGTCGCCGTTGAGCGCGATCGTGATCACGATGCGCAGCCAGTGGATCGCTCGCACGGGGTCGGCGTTGACCGCCTCGACGAACGGCATCAGCACCGCCTCGACGAGCTCGCGGGTGGTCAGGTCGTCGCGGCCCTGGAGCGCGGCCAACCGGGCCCGGATCGCCTCGGCGACCTCCTCGCCGCGGCGCTTCACCACGGCGTCGAGCAGGTCGCGCTTGGTCGGGAAGTGGTGGGTGAGCGCCGCCGGGGCGACACCGCCGGCGCGGGCCACCGAACGCAGCGAGACGGCGTCGACGCCCTCGGTGCCGAAGAGCTCCTCGGCAGCGTCGAGGAGCACCTCGCGCACGTCGAGGTCGACCCGCGGGCCGCGTCGTCGCTGCGCAGTCATCTCCATCCGACCCACCCTAGGGGTTGGCGGACGAGCGCACGGCCAGCACGCCGAAGTCGGACGGGCTCAGTACTCGTCCCGGGGGTCGTCCTTCGGCAGCCGCCGCATCCGCACCGCGAAGACCACGACGTAGACGACCACCAGCACCAGCACGATCACCCCGGCCGGGACGAACGAGCCGTCCGGTAGGGCCCCGAGGGCGATCGCCGCGGCCGCGAGCACCATCCAGAGCGAGAGCCAGAGCCGGGACCGGAGGACCCTGCTCCGGGGACGGTGGGGGTAGTCCTCCATCGCGGCCGGTCAGCTCGTGGCGGCGGCGGTCATCGCGGCGACCTGCTCCGCGGTGAAGCCGGACAGGTCGGGGACGTTCTGCATCAGCTCGATCCGGGTGCCGTCCGGGTCGGTCAGGTAGATCAGCCGGGTCGAGGACGGGTCCGCCGGGTCACCGAGGACCGTGCGGGTCTCCTCGACCACGGCACCGCCGGCCGCAAGGATCCGCTCGGTCAGCTCGTCGAGGTCGTCGACGCGGAAGGAGAGGTGGGTGAAGCCGAGGTCGGTCATCGGCTTGCGCTCCCCCGACCCGGTCGCCGGTACGTCGACCCACTGCAGCAGCTCGATCCGGACGTCGTCGCGCAGCAGCATGGCCGACCGGAACGCGCCCTCCTGCTCCATCGTGGTCGCCACTTCGTTGTTCTCGAAGTCGAGCCGGTAGAGCTGGGCGAAGCCGAACACCTCGGTGTAGAAGCGGATCGAGCGGTCGAGGTCGGAGACACCGATGCCGATGTGCGAGAACCCTTGGATCATGCGCACAGTGTGGCCCACCGGCGGGCGGCGCGGGGCGGTACGCGGAGCCCCTCAGGCCGGCGCCGGCTCCGTCCCGGTCGGCGCGGCGGCGTCCTCGGGCTCGTCCGGCGCCCGGCCGGCCCCGACGAGCACCTGGGCGACGGCCAGCAGGACGAGCATGAGGACGAAGCACCAGAACAACCGCTCCCGGTTGACCTGGTTGCCCCAGAAGAGCACGACGAAGGACAGCGCCACGATCACGCCGCGCAGCCAGGCCGCGTTGGCCGCGACCCACTTCCCGACGCTGCGGACCTGTGGGATCGCGACCGAGGCACCCACCGTCTCCAGGCCGTTGCAGAGGAACCCGCGGGTGGCTCGGGCGGAGGCGGTGCGGCCGGCGTACCAGCCGCTGAGGATCACCAGGAAGCCGAGCAGGACGAGCGCCTGGCCGCCGCGGTGCAGGTAGGTGAGCAGGGTGTCGTAGAAGATCTTGCTGGCCGGTCCGAACACCGTGCCGCTCAGCTGGTTGACGAAGAACTGGCGGCCGATCTGGAGGGTGAGCCCGACGAGGAGGCCGTTGGCCAGCAGGATCGCGCCGACCCAGACGGTCGTCCGGGCCTTGCGCACCGAGACCAGTACGGCACCGAGGAGCATGACCAGCACCACCCAGAGCAGCCATTTCGCGACCGGGTTCGTGAACGCCCAGATGTTCTGCGCCTGGTTGAGCGAGTCGGAGTCGAGGAGCACGATCTGGCGGTCCTTGTCCGGGATCGGGACCCGGTCGGCGAAGGTCAGACCGCGGTTGACGAGCTCGGCCTGGACCGCGTCGATGATCTGGGTGACGTCGAGCACGACCTCCCCCGCGGAGATGGTGACCGGTCCGGTGTCGTCGCCGTTGAGCAGGGCGACGAGGAGCTGCTGGGTGCGGATGTTGACCCGGGTCCAGATCTGCTCGAAGGCGTCGGAGGCGATGAACTGGTTGACCTGGCTCTCGATCAGGCCGTTGACCGCGCCCGAGATCGGCCCGACCAGCAGCTGCAGCCGCGGCCGGTCGGCGATCACGCCGGAGAACGCATCGTTGAGGAGCGCCTCGACGTCGACCTGCTCCTGGATCGCCTGGGTCACCTTGGTGGCGACCGCCTTCTGGACCTCGGGCGACGCGATGAGCGGACCGGTCGTGTCGATGTAGCGCTGCGAGTCGTTGATGGTCCGCTGGCCCCAGTACGCCACCAGCGCGGGCGTCGTCAGCACGGCCGAGAGCACGAGCAGCACGACGACTGCGACCGAGCGGCCGAAGGACGAGCTCCCGGTCGGCGCGGCGGCCGGTGCCGCCGGCGGAGGCGGAGCGGGCTGCTCCAGGACGACGGTATCCTCCGGCATCGGACCTCCTCGGGCGAGCGCAGGCTCAGGACGAGCTCGGCACTCCGGCCAGCCTAAGGAGGTACGGACGGCCCCCTGCCCCCCGAAAAGTACGAGTTTTCGGGCTCAGAGGTCGACCGTGAGCCGGATCGCGACCGTGTCCCCCGGCTCGAGCCCCTCCGCCTTCCGGACCGCGGCCTTGAGCGGCACGACGTACCGGCCGTCCTTGGGCCACAGCGAGGTCGTCCACCGGGTGCCGCCGATCTCGGCCGCGACCGGGATCATCCCCCAGCCGTAGCTGACCGCCGCCGCGGTCGCCTCGAGCGCCGCGGAGTCCTCGTCCGGCACGGTCACGAAATGGTGCGGCGCCGGGCCGCGCCACTCGAAGATCTCGCCGCTGAACTCCACGTCCATGCCCAGGAGCCTAGGCTCGGACCATGGACAACGAGGACCTCCGGCTCGCCGTCTACCACGCCTTCGCCGCCGGCCGGATCCCCCGGATCGCCGAGCTCGCCGTCGAGCTCACCACGATGCAGAGCTCCGTCCGCGCCGGCCTGATCTCGCTCGCCAACGCCCGGCACGTCGTCCTCGGCGCGGACGGCGAGGTCGTGATGGCGCACCCGTTCTCCTCGATCCCGCTGGGCTTCTCGGTGATGGGCCGGACCGCGCTCTGGTGGGGCGGCTGCGCCTGGGACTCGTTCGCGCTGCCGCACCTGCTGCCCGACCAGGGCCCGGTGCTGGTCGCGACCACCTGCCCGGCGTGCGGCAGCCCGCACGCCTGGAACGTCGGCACCGCCGGTCCGCCGGAGGGCGACCAGGTCGCGCACTTCCTGGTCCCCACCGCACGGATGTGGGACAACGTCGTACGGACCTGCCGCAACCAGCGGATCTTCTGCTCCGAGGAGTGCGTCGACGCCTGGCTCACGGCCACCGGCGAGGGACGAGGAGACGTGCTGGACCTGGCCACGCTGTGGCGCCTGGCCGAGCACTGGTACGACGGGCGCCTGGAGCGTGGCTACGTACGCCGCGAGCCGGCGCACGCCAGGAACTACCTGAGCGGCGTCGGGCTGACCGGGACGTTCTGGGGGCTCTGACCGGCAGAGGTGTCGACGCCGACGGCGTCCATCCGGAAGGTCATCACCAGGACCGCCGCGAGGAACAGCACGGCGAACGCCAGGAAGGCGCTGCGTGCCTGCACGTCGAGGTCCATGGCTCGATTCTGCGAGCGGCCCCGCGAGCCCGACAACGGGTGAGCGGCTGCACGAATCTGCGCTGCACGAGACTGCAGGTTCTCCCGCGTAAGCACGCCACGCAAGGGGCGAGCTGGTCCAGCAAGTGGTCCAGCCGTGGTCTAGCCGACCAGGCCCATCGCCTGCTGCATCCCGCGGGTCGCGAGCTCGTCGGCGAGCTCGTTGTCGGCCACGCCGGCGTGGCCCTTCACCCAGAACCACTCCACCTGGTGCAGCGCGCAGGCGGCCTGCAGGCGCTGCCAGAGGTCGACGTTCTTCACCGGCTGCTTGGCCGAGGTCCTCCAGCCGTTGCGCTCCCAGGCGAGGCACCATTTCGTGATGCCGTTACGGACGTAGGTGCTGTCGGTGTAGAGATGCACCACGACCGGCCGCTTGAGCGCTTCCAGCGCCATGATCGGCGCGGTCAGCTCCATCCGGTTGTTCGTGGTCTCACCGGGCTCACCGCCGCTGAGCTCCAGGGAGTGCTCGCCCTGCCGGAGTACCGCGCCCCACCCCCCGGGGCCCGGGTTCGGGGTGCACCCGCCATCGGTGTGGATGACCACGACGTCCTCGTTCACGCGGGACATCCTCCCCCACCGGTGTCGGCGGGCCGTGCAAGGCTGCCCGGATGAGCGAGTTCAAGCAGCAGGACCTCCGTGGGTCGTCCTTCGACGAGGTGTACCTCAACGACGCGCGCTTCCGCCAGGTCGACCTCTCCGGTGCCGACTTCCGCGAGGTCTACCTCACCGGCGCGCGGGTCCAGGACGCCGTGCTGACCGACGTCCGGATCAGCGGCTGCGACCTGACCGGCCTGAGCATCGAGGGCGTCGAGATCGAGCCGCTGCTGGAGGCCGAGCTGGACCGCCGGTACCCGGACCGGCCGAAGATGCGTCCCCGGACCGCGGACGGGTTCCGCGAGGCCTGGGCGATCCTGCTCCGGCTGTGGGCCGGCACCGTCGAGCGGGCGCGCACCTTCCCCGCCGAGGCGCTCCACGAGAGCGTCGACGGCGAGTGGTCCTTCATCGAGACCCAGCGCCACCTGGTGTTCGCGACCGACGCCTGGGTACGCCGCGCGCTGCTCGGCGACCCGACGCCGTGGGACCCGCTGGACCTGCCGCACGACGACATGGCCGACTCCCCGCCGGTGCCGCGCGACCGCACGGTGCGGCCGACCCTGGACGAGGTCCTCGTCCTGCGGGCGGACCGGCAGTCGACCGTCACCGAGGTCCTCGCCGGGCTCACCGACGAGCGGCTCGCCGGGAGCACCACGCCGGTCCTCGAGCCGGGCTACCCGGAGCCGGAGAGCTTCGCGGTGCAGCGGTGCCTCGGCGCGATCATCCACGAGGAGTGGGAGCACCGGCTCTACGCCGAGCGCGACCTGGACGTGCTCGAGGAGCGCGCCGGCTGAACTCGCTCACAGGTGCTCGAAGGGCTCCTCGCCCGGACGCCAGATCCACGAGCTGCCGTCGAAGAACCCGCTGAGCATCGCGATCTCCTCGCCGAACACCTCCTCCGGGCTCGGGTCGAGCACGACCTTGGTGCCGCCGAGGACGACGACGAAGCCGGCACCGGCCGCCTCGACGACCGCGGTGACGTCCTCCTCGATCAGGCCGATGAACGCGTCGGCGTACCCGGGCTCGCCGGAGGCGAGAGAGCCGTCGGGCGTGCGCAGCCGCGGGAGCGCGTCGCAGTTCAGCACCGGCATGTGCGGGCTCGCGTCGGTCTCGAACCGCAGCTGCACGTGGTCGAGCCCGAACTGCACCGAGTACAGCCGGAACCCGACGAGCCGGGTCAGCAGCCCGTCCTCCACGTCCTCACCTCCCTGCTCGGATTCTGCCGCACGGCGACGGTCGGTGGTCTGGCCCTCAGGGCGTTGCGGCCCATCTTCTTCATCGAGCAGAACCAGCACGTCCGCCGGCGTGATCGGGCCGGTCCCGAACGTCACCACGGGGAAGCCGTCGCGCGCGTCGAAGCGAACCGTCGGATCCATGCTGCGGATCATGGGCGAGAACCTAGCCCCGCGCCGACGCGTTCAGGTCAGCCTGTGGACTCAGCCGTGCCGCGGGTCCGGGGAGATCAGCGCCGTCCGGACCGACAGGTCCAGCTCGCGGTGCCGCAGCGTCGTGATCCGGCGGCCGGGCTGGACGGCGTCCTTGACCGGCGACGTGCGGTCGCCGAGCCGCGCTGCGGTGGCGTCGATATCGGCCACCGTGTGCGTCAGGCCCCAGAGGCTCGCCGGGCCGTCACCGGAGGTGTCCGGGGAGCCGACGACCTCCAGGATGACCTCGCCCATCCGGTAGAAGACCTGCCGCACGGCCGCTCCCCCGAGCTCGCCGTCGCGCTCGCGGCGTGGTTCGAGGCCGACTGCCCGGAGGACCGCGACCGTGCGGGCGAGGTCGGGCGAGAGCAGCACCACGTGGTCGATGAGGGTGACGCCGTTCGGGTGGGTCGCGGGCGTCGCGGGAGGTGCGTCCGAGAGCGTCGTCGGGATCCCGTCGAGGTCCCCGTCGAGGGCGCCGTCGAGGGCGCCGGCGCCGCGCAACGACCACGCCACGATGCCCTTGCCGCGGACGCGGCCGACGAGGCGCACCCGCACCGTCCCGATCCGGCAGACACCGTCCGGGTCGACCGTGAAGCCGGCGGCGGTCCAGGCGGAGGGGTCGTCGGCGACGACGAGCTCGTCGATGGTCACGTGCACGGACGGGACCCTACCGAGCGCGCCTCAGACGGAGTCGCGGTACGCCTCGACCGCAACCGCCAGCACCGCGGGCGGCAGGTCGACCCGTGCCCGCCCGGGTTCGAGCACGGACAGGTCGTCCACGACCGCGTCGAGCCGGCCCTGGAGGTCGGGCCCGGGGCCGGACCACAGGCTCTCGCCGTCGTCGGTCAGCTCGAACGTCCAGTCCTCGAAGATGCGGACCAGCTCCGCGCCGACCAGCTTGCCGAGAGAGGCGGACAGCTCCTCGGCGGTCAGGACCGCGTGGTTGATCCAGTCGCCGGACGCCACGACCTCGGCGAGCGAGCAACGCCGGTGGTGCACCCCGATCGCGGCGAAGACCCAGGCGTCGGTGCGGTCCCAGCCATGCTCGGGGTTCAGCGCTTGCCCTCGGCGCGCTCGCGGCGCAGCCGCGCGATCACGTCGTCGACCGCGCTCTGCTCGTCGCTCACCGGCGCCGCCGCCTTCTCCATCGCCTTGTGCGTAGCGGGCGGCCGGTGCCGTGGCGGCGCGGAGAACTCCGGGAAGTCGTCGTCGGCGACCGGTGCGTTCGGGTCGTCGCTGGTCATGCGGTCAATCATTCCACCCGGGCGGAAAGCCGGTCCGCACCGCCTCGACAGGGCCCTTCAGTAGGGTGAAAATCGATCCGCCCACCCCCAGTGAGGGAGTACCGATGGCAGTCCGTGTCGACCTGAACATCTCGCTCGACGGCTTCGCGACCACGACCGACCAGACGCCCGAGAACCCGTTCGGCGACGACTGGCCCCGCCTGGTGGGCGCGTACACCGCGACCCGGACCTTCCGCGAACGCGTCCTGCACGACACCTCGGGCGAGGGCACCACAGGGGTGGACGACGCCTACGCGCAGGCGTACTTCGCGGAGGTCGGCGCGGAGATCATGGGCGCCGGCATGTTCGGCCTGCACAACTTCCCCGACGACCCGGACTGGCGCGGATGGTGGGGCGAGGAGCCGCCGTTCCGGATCCCGGTGCTCGTCCTCACGCACACCGCGCGGCCGGCGATCTCCTTCGCGAACGGCACCGAGTTCCACTTCCTCACGACCTCGCCGGAGGAAGCACTCGACCGCGCGCTGGAGGCGGCCGACGGCAAGGACGTCCGCATCGGCGGCGGCCCGACCGTCGTCCGGGACTTCCTCCGCGCCGGCCTCGTCGACCACCTCCACGTCGCGATCGCCCCGATCCTGCTCGGGCGGGGCATCCGCCTCTGGGACGACCTGCGCGGGCTGGAGTCCGGGTACGACGTCACCGCGGAGACCGCGGAGAGCGGCACGGTCCACCTGACGTTCCGCCGCTGACGGCGGGGCGCTCAGACTCGGTCCGCGCGGCAGTCGCTCATGCCACGTCGAGCGGTTTCAGCTTGGGGACACCCGCCTTGCGCTCGACGGCCAGGTCGTGAGCGCTCTGCAGCGCGAGATTGGGGCGAGATCGCGGAGTGCTCGCGAAAGCACGCGGCTCAGCCTGACCCGCGAGATGCCGAGGTGCTGCGCCACCTGCGTCGCCGTGAGCCCAGCCCGAGCTCGGGCATCACGTCTTCGCGCAGGATGGCTCCCGGGTGCGTGGGAATGCGTGCGGTCATGTCATCCACCTCCTAGTGGTAGCCACACGTTGAAGCGGAACTTGTCCCCCGTGAAGTGCACAGACTGGAAGTGATTGCACTCTCACCCTGACCCTGCGGCTTTGCGTTTCGTGAGATTGGCTGCCGTTGGTGGTCCCTGACCCAACGGGGCAATTCGGGAGCAAGGGTCTGCTGCACGGATAGGTGACATCTGATCTGTGGTGCCGAGCGGTGCCGCTGGAAGGATGTGCCCCGTGCCGAAGCCGTTCCCCAAGGAGTTCCGTGACGACGTCGTGAACGTCGCCCGACGCCGTGAGCATGGCGTGACGTTG